>NZ_CP103371.1:0-303667 GCF_024802625.1 Massilia sp. H6 | reverse complement strand
TTAGAATACATGGTTCAATAGAGTGGTGCAGACGGCCATAAAATACAACAAGAGGCCATATAATCAGTACAAAGCCTGGCCTGTTGCCTTAAAATTTCGCGACATTTATTTTGGACGCCCCATGAACGCACCCCTGAGCAACCTCAATCCCGACGACCAACCGAACGACCTGACCAAGGTGTCGCCGCAGATCAAGGCACAGATCCTGGCAGAGGCGCTCCCTTACATCCGCAACTTCCACGGCAAGACCATCGTCATCAAATACGGCGGCAACGCCATGACCGACGAACGCCTCAAGCATGGCTTCGCGCGCGACGTCATCCTGCTCAAGCTGGTGGGCATGAATCCGGTCGTGGTGCACGGCGGCGGTCCGCAGATCGACAATGCGCTCAAGAAGATCGGCAAGCAGGGCACCTTCGTGCAAGGCATGCGCATCACCGACGAAGAGACCATGGAAGTGGTCGAGTGGGTGCTGGGCGGCGAAGTGCAGCAGGATATCGTCATGCTGATCAACCACTACGGCGGCCAGGCGGTGGGCCTGACCGGCAAGGATGGCGGCCTGATCCGCGCACGCAAGATGGCCATGCCAGACCGCGACAAGCCGGGCGAGTTCCTCGACATCGGTTTCGTCGGCGAGATCGACGCCATCAACCCGGCCGTGGTCAAGGCGCTGCAAGACGACGCCTTCATCCCGATCATCTCGCCGATCGGCTTCGGCCAGGATGGCCAGGCCTATAACATCAATGCCGACGTCGTCGCCGGCAAGATCGCCGAGATCCTGAAAGCCGAAAAGCTGATCATGATGACCAATATCGCCGGCGTGCAAGACAAGGCGGGCAACCTGGTGACCGACCTGTCGGCACGCGAGATCGACGAGATGTTTGCGGACGGAACGATTTCGGGCGGCATGCTGCCGAAAATCTCGTCGGCCCTCGATGCCGCGAAGTCCGGCGTCAATACCGTGCACATCATCGATGGCCGCATCGAGCACAGTTTATTGCTCGAAGTCTTGACTGAACAGGCATTTGGCACTATGATCCGGTCGCACTAAAACATTTGTGGCGGAACACTCCGCCACAAATTGCAGCGGTGGGCTTCGCCCGCCGTCATTACCAGCCCTTTTAGCTCAGTGGTAGAGCACTCCCTTGGTAAGGGAGAGGCCACGTGTTCAATCCACGTAAAGGGCACCATTCTTCTCCAGCAGCACCCCTCCCATTCAGTACACCCGCTCCACCCGCATGCCGCGTCGACGCAGCAGCTCGGGCACGCCACGCTTGCCGACCAGGTGCAGCAAACCTACCGCCACCACCGCATGGTTTTCGCGCGCGAGCAGCGCGGCCACCTTGTCCGCCATCGGTCCGTTGCGCTCGCCCAGCAGCACATCGCGCGTAAAGGTGCCGCTGATGCTGTCGTCGGTCTCGATGCGCCGGGCAATGGCGTCGAGCGCCTTGCGGTCGGCCCGCTCCCAGGCATCGAACAGCGCGCGCGTCTCGCGCAGCTGGCGGCCGGAGGCCATGGTGTCGAGCGTTTCTTCCAGCAGCTGCCATTGCGCTTCGTCGGGCAGGCGGTCGAGCAGCGCCAGCTGGTAGCCGATCGATTCGAGTTCGGCGATGCGGGGCTGGCCGCCTGGCTGGCCGCTCCTGGCCAGCTGTGCCAGGTGATGGTCGACCCCGAGGGCCGGATCGTAGCCCAGCTTGCCCGCGTCGTTCACCGCCAGCATGGTCGCCACCATCCAGGGTTTGAGTTGCGCGACCGCAGCCGGATCCATGCCCTGCTGTTTCAGCCCGGCCTCGATGCGCAGCCGGCGCGCGGCGCTCAAGCCGGCGGGCCCAAGGCTGCCCGCCGGGTACATGCCGTGCTGGCGAAACGCCGCCGCCACCGCGGCCGGGTCGCGCGTGGCGTCGACCTCGAGCGCCAGCGTAGGTGCGGCCGCCACGGCCGCGCGGATGCGCGGCTCGAGCGGATAGTAATCGGCGCGGCCTGCGTGGATGGTGCCGTACAGGTGCAGCGTGTTGCCGTGCGCCGTGACCTTGAACAGCGCGCCGCGCTCGGTGGCAGCCGCTCCCATCGCCATCAGGAACAAGCTCAAGAAGACCACTATAATCGAACGTCGCATTCACCTTCTCCTGTCTGGTATCGCATCGTGTCAAATCATACCCCTGGCTCTCCGGTCTGGCTGTTCGACCTGGACAATACGCTGCACGACGCCTCGCACGCGATCTTCCCCGCCATCAGCGCCAACATGAACACCTATATCGCACGGGTGCTGGGCGACGGCGACACGCCCGCCGCCCAGGACGTCGTGGACGCCGCGCGCCTGGGCTACTGGAAGCGCTACGGCGCCACCTTGCTCGGCATGATCCGCCACCACCAGGTCTGCGCGACCGACTTCCTGCACGTCACCCACGACCTGGGCGCGCTCGAGAAACTGGTGCGCCACGAGAAGGGCCTGGCGACGCTGCTGCGCCGCCTTCCGGGCCGCAAGATCCTGCTCACCAACGCACCGACGCGCTATTCGACCGACGTGATGCGCCACCTCGGCCTGGGCCGCCATTTCTCGCACCATGTCGCCATCGAACACATGCATGTGCACCGCCAGCTGCGTCCCAAGCCCTCGAGCCTGATGTTGCGCCGCCTGCTGCGCAAGCACGGCGTGGCGGCGCGCCGCTGCATCCTGGTCGAAGACACGCTGGTCAACCTGAAAAGCGCCAGCCGGCTCGGGCTGCGCACGGTGTGGGTCACCCAATACCTGCGCATGGCCAACCCGATCGGCAAGGCGCCGCTGGTGCGGAGCCTGAAACGCCCCGGTTACGTCGATGTCAAAGTAAAATCCGTGCGGCAGCTGCCGGCGCGCCTGCACCGGCTGCGCTGAACGACACCAAACCCAAAGGACCTTGAACAACATGGCAAGCACCAAGCCGGGCCAGCGCAAACTGCAAATACTCCAGGCCCTGGCCTCGATGCTCGAGCAGCCCAAGGGAGAAAAGATCACCACTGCGGCGCTGGCGGCGCGCCTGGCGGTTTCCGAAGCGGCGCTGTACCGCCATTTCGCCAGCAAGGCGCAGATGTACGAGGGCCTGATCGAGTTCATCGAATCGAGCGTCTTTGGCCTGATCAACCAGATCGCCGAACGCGAAGAAGACGGCGTGGCCCAGGCCCACGCCATCGTGCAGATGTTGCTGGCGTTCGCGGCGAACAACCCGGGCATGACGCGGGTGCTGATCGGCGAGGCCCTGGTCGGCGAGGACGAGCGCCTGCAGGCGCGCATGAACCTTTTCTACGACAAGATCGAACTGGCCCTGAAAGGCGCGCTGCGCATCGCCGTCACCCAGGAGCACGGCCTCGAGGCCGACGTCGCGGCGCGTGCCAGCATGCTGGTGAGCTATGTGACCGGACGCTGGCACCGGTTCGCCAAGACCGGCTTCCGGCAAGATCCGACCGAGGGCACGGCCCTGCAGCTGTCGCTGCTGCTGGCAGCGTGAGCGCGCCAGCGCATGACATGATGCAGGCGCCGGAAGTCTTCGCACTGCTGGACGATGCCGGCGCACTGGGCGTGGCGCGCTCGCGTTTGTACAGCCGCCACGCCGGTACGCTGTCGTGTACCGACGCTTCTAGCTGGCCGGGGCTGCTGCAGGCCATGCAAGACGCGTTGGCGCGCGGCCTGTACGCGGTGCCCCTGCTCACCTACGAACTCGGCGCCCAGCTGCAGCAGCTACCGGCGCATCGGCCCGGCGGATCGCTGGCCCAGGTGCTGCTGTTCGAACAGTGCGAACTGCTCGAGGCTGCCCAGGTCGAGGCCTGGATCGCTACCCGCACGGCCACGCCGGAAGCTGCCGGCGTGGCCGGCATCACCCCAAATGTCGACCAGGCCGCGTTCACCGATGCGATCGGGCGCATCCGCGACTACATCGCCGCCGGCGACACCTACCAGGTCAATTACACCTATCGCCTGCGCTTCCAGGCTTTCGGGCCCCTGGTGGCGCTGTATGCGCGCCTGCGCGCGCGCCAGCGCGTGCCCTACGGCGCCCTGGTCGCCCTGCCCGACGGCGGCGCGCTGCTGTCGTTCTCGCCCGAACTGTTCGTGCGTCACGACGCCGGCATGCTGCTGGCGCGCCCCATGAAGGGCACGGCGCCGGCCAGCGGCGACGATGCGCTCGACCAGGAACGCGGGCGCGCGCTGGCGCTGGACAGCAAGAACCGCGCCGAAAACCTGATGATCGTCGACCTGCTGCGCAACGACCTGGGACGGGTCGCGCTCACCGGCAGCGTGCAGGTGCCGGCGCTGTTCGAGGTGCAACGCTTCGGCAGCGTGCTGCAGATGACTTCCACCGTGCAGGCCCGCCTGCGCCAGGACGTCACGCTGGAACAGATCTTCGCGGCGCTCTATCCGTGCGGCTCGATCACGGGCGCGCCCAAGCGCCGCACCATGGAAATCATCCACGAGCTGGAGCCGGCCGCGCGCGGCATCTATACCGGCGCGATCGGCTGGTTCGATCCGCCGCAGGCGGGCGCGGCGATGGGCGACTTCTGCCTGTCGGTGCCGATCCGCACGCTGGCGCTGGGCGCGCCCGAGGGTGGCGCCGGCGGCACCCGGCACGGCGAGCTGGGGGTGGGCGCCGGCATCGTCCACGACAGCGACGCCCAAGCCGAATACGCCGAATGCCAGCTCAAGGCGCGCTTTTTGACCGGCTTGGAAAACCAGGTCGAAATCTTCGAGACCATCCGCGCGAGCCGCGACGACGGCTGCCGCCACCTGGAGCAGCACCTGGCGCGGCTGGCCGCTTCGTGCCACGCTTTTGGCCATCCGTTCGACCCGGATGCGGCGCGCGCGGCGCTGTCGCACGCCTGCCTGGGCCTGCCTTCAGGCCAGCTACACCGCCTGCGGCTGTCGGTAGCGCCCTCCGGCGCGCTCGCGCTGCAGGCGGCCCCGCTGCAGCCCCTGAACGAGCCGGTGGCGGTGCTGCTGGCCGCCAAACCCACCTGCTCCGGCGACGTCTTCTTGCGCCACAAGACCAGTAGGCGCAGCCGCTACGACGCGGCCTGGCGCGCAGCCGAGGCGCAGGGCGCCTTCGACACCCTGTTCTTCAACGAGCGTGGGGAACTGACCGAAGGAGGACGCAGCAATGTATTCGTGCGCATCGGCGCCGCGTGGTACACGCCGCCGCTGGCATGCGGGCTGCTGCCGGGAGTGATGCGCGCGGTGCTGCTGGCTGCGCCCGCATGGCATGCGAGCGAGCGCGTGATCACACGCGCCATGCTGGAACAAGCCGACGACCTGGTGGTGTGCAATGCGCTGCGCGGGCCGCTGCGCGCCGTCATCGTGGACAGCGCGCCGGGCGCTTGATTACATCGCGAGCGCTTGCTCGACCTTGCCAACCAGTGCCGGATCTTCTGGCGTGACCTTGCTCGGGAAGTGATGCAGCACCTTGCCGTCGCGGCCGATCAGGTACTTGGTGAAATTCCACTTGGGCGCCTGGCCGGTCGCCTTGGTGAGGGTGGCATGCAGCGGGTTGGCTTCAAGGCCGGTCACGGCGCTCTTGGCGAACATCGGGAACTTCACGCCATAGGTGTTGAAGCAGAGGTCGGCGATCTCCTTGGCGTTGCCCGGTTCCTGCTTGCCGAAGTCGTTCGACGGGAAGCCCAGTACCACCAGGCCACGGCCGCCGTATTTCGCGTACAGCTTCTCCAGCCCTTCATACTGCTTGGTAAATCCGCAGTAGCTGGCGGTGTTCACCACCAGCACCACCTTGCCCGCATACTGGCACAGGTCCTGGGGCGCTTCGTCCTGCAGGCGCTTGAAATTGTGCTTGAGGATGGCGGGACAGCTCACCAGCGGACGCGTCGCGGCTGGCGCTGCCGGCGCTTGCGCGGCGGCTGGTTGCGCGACGCTGATGGCGGCGAAAGCGGCGAGGAGCAGAACGGTATTCTTGGACATGGCGGGCATTCCGGGATGGGGAAACCGCGATTGTAGCGCAGTCGCCGCGCGCGCCGCGCTGCGACTGCGGGTCAATTCCCGAGGCTGCGGTGCTCGATATCGAGCTGCATCCACAGGCAGGCGGCGCGCAGCTTGGCTGGCCGTCGTGAGATCGGCGTTCTACGACATCACAGCCTGCGGCCCGGCAGCGTGCGGCCGCCCTGCTTCAACACCAGGGTCTGCCCAGCTTGTCCCGCGACCGGCTCGAAGCTGATCTCGGCATCGACCTCGCGCGCGAAGAATTGCGTATCGCTCGCGGGGAAAATCTCGAGCTTGCCCTGGCCGGTGGCCTGGGCAAAGTAGCGGTCGCCGTCGCGGGTGAGCTCCATCACGAAGCCTGGACGCAGCTCGTAGCGCCCGGCGCGGGTGTCGAATGCGGCGTTGGCGATCTTCACCGCCTGGCGCGCCGCCGGGGCGTCGCCGCTGCGTGGCTGGATCAGCGCCTTGCCGTCGGTGTGCTGCACCACATGGGTGATGACGCCCCTGGCGTCGCGCTTGAATTCGAAATATTCGAGCGAACCGGGGATGAAGAATTCGGTCGCCGACATCGGCTTGACTGCCACCTGCCCCCGGCCGGTGCGCTGCATGACCAGGTCCTTGCCCTCGCGCCGGAACACGCGCTGCACGCCTTGCTCGACCTCGTAGGTGCCGGCCAGGCCATCGAGCGCGGCCGGCTGCAAGGCCACCTCGGTGAATTCCCGATAGGGCTTGCCGATGGCCACGCCGGCCGCCTTGCGCGCCACCACCGCAGGGCTGGCGGGCCCGCTGTCGCTGTTGGCCAGCACCACTACGTAGAGCTTGTGCTCGGGCAGGCGCAGCGCATAGGTCGAGAAGCCATTGATGCCGCCGCCATGCCCGACCATCGGCACGCCCTGCACCTTGCCGAGCTCCCAGCCGTAGCCATAGTTGGTGTCCTTGCCATCGAGCAGGCGATAGGAAGTGAATGCGCGCTGCAAGGTAGCCGGCTTGAGCAGCTTGCCGCCCTCGAGCGCGGCATCCCAGCGCGCCAGGTCGTCCACGGTCGACACCAGCGCTCCGGCGGCATAGGGCTGGCTCATGCTCAGCAGCTGCGACGGACCGAAGCCCTTGTCGCTGCGGGTGTGGCCAGCGGCGCGGGCGCCCTTGCTACGCTCGACACCTTCGTAGGCCGTGTGCTGCATCCCGAGCGGCACGAACAGGCGCTGTTCCATGAATCTGGCATAGGGCTGGCCCGAGATCTTCTCGATGATAGCGCCCAGCAGAAAATAGCCTGAATTGTTATAGCGGTAGCGGCTGCCCGGCTCGAACTCGAGCGGGTCGTTCTTGAACGAATCCACCATCTGGGTCACGCTCAGGTCCTGCGTCATCCGGCTCATGAAGCCCGGCTTGCCGGTATAGCTCGGGATGCCCGAGGTGTGCGTCAGCAGGTGTTCGATCGTGATGTTCTTGCCCTGGGCCGGGTAGTCCGGCAAGTGCTGGGTGATGCTGTCGCCCAGCGCAAGCTTGCCCTCTTCCATCAGCATCAGGATGCCCACCGCCGTGAACTGCTTGGTGATCGATCCCAGGCGCAGCACCATGTCCGGGCTCATTGCGACGCCGTTCTGGACGTCCGCCTTGCCGTAGGCCTTGCGCAACACGGTCTTGCCTTCCTTGACCACGATGACGGTGGCGCCCGGCGCATCGGCCTGGAAATAGGGTGCGACTGCGCGGTCGATGCGGCTGGCCAGCTCTTCGGCGCCCGGCGCACTCCTGGCAGGGTGCCGCGCGGTGTCCTGGGCGAGCACGGCGTGTGGCTGACACAGCAGTAATACGGCGGCGCAGATAGCGGTACGGAGCAGCATGGTCGACGTCCTTTCAGTTGTTATGGAAACTGTAAGCACTTTGTACCCAGGCTGCGCCGGAGGCAATCGCCAGCCGAGCAGCTGTCGTTACAACAGCATGGACGGTCGATTGCCGGGGATGGACAGGCGCATGCGCTGGATGCGCCCCGCGCATGGGGATCGAACAGGTCGCGCGCGCCACTCAAGTGGCGCAATTGCAAATATCGACTTAAAAAAAATGCCAGTCAGCTTGGCTGACTGGCATATGCCCTAAGGCTGACTTTCGTACTCCGCCGTAGCGGATGCTGCAATCAGCGGCCGCGCGAACGCAGCTTCTGGATCGCCGCCAACTGCGCGATCGCCGCGGCCATTTCGGCCTGGGCTTTCGCGTAGTCGATCTTCGATTCCTGGTTCAGCATCAGCTCTTCGGCCTGCTTCTTGGCTTCCAGTGCTTTCGCTTCGTCCAGGTCGCCACCGCGGATCGCGGTGTCGGCCAGCACGGTCACGCCGTTCGGCTGCACTTCGAGGATGCCGCCGGCAACGAAGACGAACTCCTCGCCGCCGCCAGCCTTCTGGATGCGCACGGCGCCCGGACGGATGCGGGTGATCAAGGGGGTGTGCTTCGGGTAGATACCCAGCTCACCTGCTTCACCCGGCAGCGCGACGAACTCGGCCAGGCCGGAGAAGATCTGCGCTTCCGCCGAGACCACGTCCACTTGCATAGTGTTTGCCATGTCTATCCTCTAGGTTAAGAAACCAGCTTACCCAGCTGCCAGTTTCTTGGCTTTCTCGATGGCTTCTTCAATGGTGCCGACCATGTAGAAGGCCTGCTCCGGCAGGTGATCCAGTTCGCCCGATGCGATCATCTTGAAGCCCTTGATCGTATCTTTCAGCGACACGTACTTGCCAGGCGCGCCGGTGAAGACTTCGGCGACGTGGAACGGCTGCGACAGGAAACGCTGCATCTTGCGGGCGCGAGCGACCACCAGCTTGTCTTCTGGTGCCAGTTCGTCCATGCCCAGAATCGCGATAATGTCACGCAGTTCCTTGTAGCGCTGCAGGGTGTTCTGCACGGCGCGCGCGGTAGCGTAGTGCTCTTCGCCGACGACCAGCGGGTCCAGCTGGCGCGAGGTCGAGTCGAGTGGATCGACCGCAGGGTAGATACCCAGCGAAGCGATGTCACGCGAGAGCACGACGGTCGAGTCGAGGTGAGCGAAGGTGGTAGCAGGCGACGGGTCGGTCAAGTCATCCGCAGGGACGTAGACGGCCTGGATCGAGGTGATCGAACCGGTCTTGGTCGAAGTGATGCGCTCTTGCAGGCGGCCCATCTCTTCGGCCAGGGTAGGCTGGTAGCCCACCGCCGACGGCATACGGCCCAGCAGTGCCGAGACTTCGGTACCGGCCAGGGTGTAGCGGTAGATGTTGTCGACGAAGAACAGCACGTCCTTGCCTTCGTCACGGAAGGCTTCGGCCATGGTCAGGCCAGTCAGCGCAACGCGCAGACGGTTGCCTGGTGGTTCGTTCATCTGACCGTAGACCATTGCCACTTTCGAGTTGGCAGGGTTTTCCAGGTCAACGACCTTGGCATCGGCCATCTCGTGGTAGAAGTCGTTACCTTCACGGGTACGCTCACCCACGCCGGCGAACACGGACAGACCCGAGTGTGCCTTGGCGATGTTGTTGATCAGTTCCATCATGTTGACGGTCTTGCCGACGCCGGCGCCGCCGAACAGGCCGACTTTACCGCCTTTGGCGAACGGGCAGACCAGGTCGATGACCTTGATGCCGGTTTCCAGCAGGTCGGTCGATGGCGACAGTTCGTCGTAAGCCGGTGCATCGCGGTGGATCGACGCCATGCGTTCGTGGCTGACCGGACCGCATTCGTCGATCGGGTTGCCCAGCACGTCCATGATGCGACCCAGGGTCGGGGTGCCGACCGGGACCATGATTGGCGCGCCGGTGTTCTGGATGATCATCCCGCGGCGCATGCCGTCCGAGCTGCCCAGAGCAATGGTACGGACCACGCCGTCGCCCAGCTGTTGCTGGACTTCCAGGGTCAGATCCGAGCCTTCCATTTTCAGTGCGTCGTACACTTTCGGCATGGCATTACGTGGAAATTCCACGTCAACCACTGCGCCGATACACTGAACGATTTTGCCATCAGCCATGTTCGTTCCTTCAGAAATATAATTAGATTCTTTTACTTGAATCGTGAGAAGCCTAGTCAGTTATAGCCAGTTGGGGACCGAGTACGCTCGCTTACGCTCGCTAAACTCTTTCCCCAAGTGGTTTTAAACTGCCGCAGCTCCCGACACGATCTCGGAGAGTTCTTTGGTAATCGCAGCCTGGCGGGTCTTGTTATAGATCAGCTTGAGGTCACTGATGACACTGCCGGCGTTATCGCTCGCGGCCTTCATCGCGACCATGCGCGCCGATTGCTCGGACGCCAGGTTTTCTGCCACCGCCTGGTACACCAGTGCTTCCACGTAACGCACCAGCAGCTCGTCGATGACGACCTGCGGTTCCGGTTCGTAGAGGTAATCCCAGCTGTGCGCACCGACTTCGGTCTGCAGGTGCGCGGCCGGCAGCGGCAGCAGCTGTTCGACCATCGGTTCCTGCTTCATCGTGTTGATGAACTTGGTGTAGCACAGGTAGACCGCATCGAGCTTGCCTTCCTGGTACGCGTCCAGCATCACTTTGACCGGGCCGATCAGCTTTTCCAGATGCGGCGTATCGCCGAGCTGGGTGGCTTGCGACACCAGTTTCATGCCCAGGCGGTTCAGGAAACCGAGGCCCTTGTTGCCAATGGCGACGGCCTCGACGCTGTTGCCTGCTTGTTCTTGCTCGCGCGCTTTCTGGGTTACCTGACGCAGGATGTTGGTGTTCATGCCGCCGCACAGACCCTTGTCGGTCGTGACGACGATGAAGCCAACAGCCTTGGCCTGCACGTGCTTGGCTTGCGCCATGAACGCGTGCGTGTACTCCGGGTTTGCGCCGGCCAGATTGGCGGTGATATTGCGAACCTTCTCACTATAGGGACGGGCGGCGCGCATCCGGTCCTGCGCCTTGCGCATTTTCGATGCGGCGACCATTTCCATCGCCTTGGTGATCTTCTTCGTATTCTCTACGCTCTTGATCTTGCCACGAATCTCTTTGCCTGCTGCCATGAGTCCTACCTCCTTCTGCGCACCGGCGCCGCCCTCGGGCGACGCCGGCCCGACGATTAATATGCGCCGGTTTTCTTGAAATCAGCAATGGCGGCGGCCAGCGCAGCTTCGCCGTCCTTGTCCAGTTGCTTGGTTTCGTCGATCTTCGACAGCAGGGCAGCGTGGCCCGACTTCAGGAAGCTGTGCAGACCGTGCTCGAATGGCAGCACTTTCTTGACTTCGATGTCGTCCAGGTAGCCCTTGTTGACGGCGAACAGCGAGGCAGCCATCAGCGAAGTCGACAGCGGCGAGAACTGCGGCTGCTTGAGCAGTTCGGTCACGCGCGCGCCGCGGTCGAGCTGCTTGCGGGTCGATTCGTCCAGGTCCGATGCGAACTGCGCGAACGCAGCGAGCTCACGGTACTGGGCCAAGTCGGTACGGATACCGCCCGACAGGTTCTTGATGACCTTGGTCTGCGCTGCACCACCGACGCGCGACACCGAGATACCGGCGTTGATCGCAGGACGGATACCGGCGTTGAACAGCGAGGTCTCCAGGAAGATCTGGCCGTCGGTAATCGAAATCACGTTGGTCGGCACGAAGGCCGAGACGTCGCCCGCCTGGGTTTCGATGATCGGCAGTGCGGTCAGCGAACCGGTCTTGCCGGTGACGGCGCCGTTGGTGAACTTGGTGACGTAGTCGGCGTTCACGCGTGCTGCGCGCTCGAGCAGGCGGCTGTGCAGGTAGAACACGTCGCCTGGGTAGGCTTCGCGACCCGGTGGGCGACGCAGCAGCAGCGAGATCTGGCGGTAAGCCACGGCTTGCTTGGACAGATCGTCGTACACGATCAAGGCGTCTTCGCCGCGGTCGCGGAAGTATTCGCCCATCGCGCAGCCCGAGTAGGCCGAGATGTATTGCATGGCGGCCGATTCCGATGCGGAAGCGGCGACGACGATGGTGTATTCCATCGCGCCGTGCGTCTCGAGCGAGCGCACGATGTTCTTGATGGTCGATGCCTTCTGGCCGATTGCGACGTACACGCAGGTGACGCCCTGGCCCTTCTGGTTGATGATCGCATCGACTGCCACGGCCGACTTGCCGGTCTGGCGGTCGCCAATGATCAGCTCGCGCTGGCCACGGCCGATCGGCACCATCGCGTCAATCGACTTGATGCCGGTCTGCATAGGCTGCGACACGGACTCACGGGCGATCACGCCCGGGGCGATCTTTTCGATCGGCGCGGTCAGCTGTGCATTGACAGGACCCTTGCCGTCGATCGGCTGGCCCAGTGCATTGACAACGCGGCCACGCAGTTCAGGACCGATTGGCACTTCCAGGATGCGGCCGGTGGTCTTGACGATGTCGCCTTCCGAGATGTGCTCGTAGGCACCCAGGATGACCGAACCGACCGAGTCGCGCTCGAGGTTCATCGCCAGGCCGAAGGTGTTGCCAGGGAATTCGAGCATCTCGCCCTGCATCACGTCCGACAGACCGTGGATGCGGCAGATACCGTCGGCGACGGAAATCACCGTGCCCTGATTGCGAACGTCAGCCGAAGTTTCAAGGCCCTGGATGCGGCTCTTGATCAGTTCGCTGATTTCAGAAGAATTAAGTTGCATGAGTGCTAACTCCAAATGTGTTTGATGCGTAGGGCAAGGGCGCGAAGCCGGCGCGTGCTGCTAGATGTCTTCTCAAGACGCCAGTGCAACATGCATCTGTTGCAGCTTGGCGCGTACCGAGGTATCGAGCACTTCGTCGCCGACGACCACGCGCACACCACCGATCAGCGACGAATCCACTGTCACCGTTGGGTTGAGCTTGCGGCCAAATTTCTGTTCCAGCGTTGCGACGAGTTGCGCCAGCTGCTCATCGGACAGCTCGAAGGCGCTGTAGATGGCCGCGTCGGCGGCGCCTTCGCTGGCGTTCTTCAGAGCCACGAACTGGGCAGCGATCTCGGGCAACAGGCTGATGCGGCCATTTTCAGCCAGCATCACGATAAAGTTCTTCGCTTCATCGCTCAGCGGCGACTTGACCAGATACGCAATCGTTTCTGCCACCTGGCTATGCGTGACGTTCGGGTTGCCGGCAAAAGCGAGTACGTCGGGATGGGCGCCAATCTGGCCCAGTTCCGACGCGACGGCCGACCAGCTGGACATCGAGCCGGTCTGGGCGACGCGGAACAGCGCTTCGGCGTAGGGACGGGCGACGGTTGCGAGTTCAGCCATGATCAGAGCTCGGTCGACAGTTTCGACAGCAGGTCGGCGTGGGCCGCTGCGTTCACTTCGCGCTTGAGGATCTGCTCGGCGCCCTGGACTGCCAGCGCTGCGACCTGGGCACGCAGCTCTTCGCGCGCACGCGTGACTTGCTGCTCGGCGTCAGCCTGGGCGGCGGCGATGATACGAACGCCTTCGTCATGGGCCGACTGCTTGGCGGCGTCCATGATCTGGGCAGCACGCTTCTCGGCGTCGACGATGCGCTTTTGTACTTCGTCGCGGGCGCCCGCCATTTCAGCCTGCACGCGCTTTTCAGCAGCGGCCAGGTCAGCCTTGCCACGGTCAGCAGCGGCCAGGCCATTCGCAATCCTCTCGGCGCGCTCGTCGAGCGCTTTCATCAGTGGAGGCCACACGAATTTCATCGTGAAGCCAGCCAGGATGAGGAAGACCACGAGCTGTGCAAACAACGTTGCGTTAAGGTTCACGGTATTTTCCTTATTACAAAAACGCGGATGCCGAACCATGACTGGTTCGGCCCTTCAAGACGTTAAGACCAGGTCTTAAGCAACAAATGGATTTGCGAAAGCGAACAGCATGGCGATACCAACGCCGATCAGGAATGCCGCGTCGATGAGACCAGCCAGCAGGAACATCTTGGTCTGCAGGGTGTTCATCAGTTCTGGCTGACGTGCAGAAGCTTCGAGGTATTTACCGCCCATGATGGCGATGCCGATGCAAGCACCGATAGCACCCAGGCCGATGATCAAACCGCAAGCCAGTGCAACAAAAGAAAGGTCAGTCATGAGTTACTCCAAAAGTTAATTTAAAAACTAGATTAAAAACTACAACTTCTTTACAACCACTATCTATTCGATGCTTGCGGCGCCGATCAGTGGCCTTCGTGGGCCTGACCGAGGTACACCAGCGTCAGCATCATGAAGATGAATGCCTGCAGGAACACGATCAGGATGTGGAAGATCGCCCAGATAGAGCCTGCGATGACCTGGCCGACAAAACCAAAGATGGTAGCGGTCGAACCAAGCAAAGCGATCAAGAGGAACAGCAGTTCGCCGGCAAACATGTTGCCGAACAGTCGCATACCGAGCGACACCATTTTTGCTGCGTATTCGATGATGTTCAGGAGCAGGTTGAACGGCGCCATCCAGATACCAAACGGTGCTGCGAACAACTCATGGATGAAGCCACCCAGGCCCTTGACCTTGATGCCGTAGTACAGCATCAGGATCAGCACGCCGAGCGAGATACCGATGGTGCCGTTCAGGTCGGCGGTCGGCACGACGCGGTGGTACGGGAAGATGTTTTCCACACCGGCCAGGCTGAACAAATACGAGAACATGTCGACTGGCAAGAAGTCCAGCGAGTTCATCAGGGCGACCCAGACGAACACGGTCAGGGCGGCCGGCGCGATGAAGCTGCGGTCGCCATGGACGATCGACTTGGACTGGTCTTCCACCATTTCGACCAGCATTTCGACGGCAGCCTGGAAACGGCCCGGCACGCCCGACGTGGCGCGGCGCGCGGCCATCCACATGATCATGCAGCCAAGCACGCCCATCGCGATCGACCAGAACAGCGTGTCATAGTGGATCACGGAAAAATCGACCGGACCGTCCTGGTAACGGTTCGACAGGTGGCCCAGGTGGTGCTTGATGTACTCTGAAGCGGTGGGCGCGTGTGCTGCTGCGCCTTCTACTGTTGGATTCGCCATTATCGATGCCTAAATAGTAAGATGATGTAACTTTTTAGCGCCACGATGAACCCGGCCAGCAATGCCAGCCAGTTGAGCTCGTGGTACAACTTGGCGCTCGCGAATAGAAGCGCAAGCGTCAACGCAATCTTTACAAATTCCCAGATGAAGAAGGTCGCAGGATTCGCCCCACCCGGCCTTTGGGTGCCGGCAAACAGGCGTACCGCCATGATCGCGTTGGGCACGACACAACACAAGCCGCCCAAAATTGCCGATATCATCGCTGCCAGCCCCCCCAGCAGTGCGGCGACGAGGCCAACCACTACCGTTGCCAACAATTGCAGGGACACGAGGCGCAGCATATTTTTCTTGTTCCGCGCTAGCGCATTGGGACGAGTTACGATGTGGTAATTACACGAATCAGCGGGATTATAAGTGGTTATACGGACGTGAGTCAAACGTTTCCGGACTTATAACTGGCAGGTAAAGATGCGCTGGAAGCAATTAAAATGTGCTGAAAACGCCATCTTTTCAAATACTTAACGCCCACGCCAACCGACCCAACGAGCGTTCGACGCAGGGGTGGGCGACTGCCTGCCACCCCTGCTAGTTGCCGTGATCGAACCGGGGTGGTCAGGCGCGCAGGCGGGCCAGCACGCCATCGAGAATGTCGAGATCGGCGAAATCGATGATCAATTGCCCCTTGCCCTTGGTCCCCATCTTGAACATGACCGGGGTGGCCAGTTTGTCGGATAGTTCTTCTTCGAGGCGCACGATGTCGCCCGGCTTGTCCTTGGCGCGCGCTGCTGCGGCCGGGCTAGCTTGCTCCTCGATCGCGCGCGCCACCAGTTTTTCTGTCTCGCGCACCGACAGCCGCTTGGCGATGACCTGGTTGGCCAACGTGATCTGGTGGGCGGCGTCGACCGCCAGCAAGGCGCGCGCATGTCCCATGTCGATGTCGCCCGCCATGAGCATGGTCTGGACTGGCGAAGCCAGGTTAATCAGGCGCAGCAGGTTCGACACCGCGCTGCGCGAGCGGCCGACCGCGTTCGCCGCCTGCTCGTGGGTGAAATGAAAATCGCTGATCAGGCGCTGGATGCCCTGCGCTTCTTCGAGCGGGTTCAGGTCTTCGCGTTGGATGTTCTCGATCAGGGCCATGGCCGCGGCGGACTGGTCGTCGACGTCGCGCACCAGCACCGGGATTTCCTCGAGACCGGCCATCTGCGCCGCGCGGAAGCGCCGTTCGCCGGCGATGATCTCGTACGGTACGGGCGAGCCCTCTCCCAGCGGACGCACCAGGACCGGCTGCATGATGCCCTGGTTCTTGATCGACGCCGCCAGTTCGCTCAGCGAGGTTTCGTCCATGCGGGTGCGCGGCTGGTATTTACCGGCCTGGACCTGGTTGATGCGCAGCGTCGAAGGCGCCTGGGCCGGGGCCGGTTCGCTGTCGCCGCCCAGCAAGGCGTCGAGTCCACGGCCGAGGCCTTTGAGTTTTTTGGTTGCCATCTCTATGTCAGCTCTCTTGATAAATTACATGGTCTTGATGCGTTCGACCATTTCGGCGCCGAAGGCAATGTACGCTTGCGCGCCTTTGGACGAGGGATCGAACACGACCCCCGGAATACCGTAGGACGGCGCTTCGGCCAGCCGCACGTTGCGCGGAATGATGGTCTTGAACACCTTGTCGCCAAAATGCTGCTCGAGCTGGCCCGATACCTGCTGCGACAGCGTCATGCGCGGATCGAACATGACCCGCAGCAGGCCGATGATGCGCAAGTCGGTATTCAAGTTGGCGTGCACCTTCTTGATCGTGTTGACCAGGTCGGACAGCCCTTCGAGGGCGTAGTACTCGCACTGCATCGGAATGATCACGCCATGCGCGGCGCATAATCCGTTCAGGGTCAGCAGCGACAGCGCGGGCGGGCAATCGATCAATATGAAATCGTAGTCGTGGTCGACCGCGGCCAGGGCTTCCTTGAGCAGGCGCTCGCGGTTGGCGAGCGAGACCATCTCTACCTCGGCGCCGGCCAGTTCGCGGTTGGCGGGCAAGACATCGAAGCGCCCCGCTTCCGAGCGCATGCGGGCGCTGGCCACGTCGGCTTCACCGAGCAGCACCTGGTAGATCGAGCTGGGCAAGGATGCCTTGTTGATTCCCGCTCCCATGGTGGCATTGCCCTGCGGATCAAGGTCTACCAGCAGCACCCGCTGCTCCAGCTTGGCCAGTCCTGCCGACAGGTTGACGCTGGTGGTGGTCTTGCCGACGCCACCCTTCTGGTTCGCTACGCAAAAAATCTTCGCCATCTATAGTTAATCCGTGGAAGCAACGATGTGGTGCAATGAGCAAGAAGCTATACGGTTCATACCATACAAACCGTTTAAATGATTTGTATAATATAAACTGTATAAACGATTTATTCGGTTTATTTTGTTTACGGCGTATTGGCAGGTGATCGCTCCACGAACACCAGGTGGCGTTCGGCTCCCAGTTTCGGCACCTGCAATGGCTGCAAACCGGTCACTTTCCATTGGTCGGGAATGCGTTGCTGTTCTTCTGCTGGCGCCACCCCTTTGAGGGCGATGAATTTTCCACCTTCGAGCAGCAGGTGACCCGACCAGTTCAGGAAATCTGTCAGGTCGGCGAATGCGCGCGAGGTAATCACGTCGAATTTCTCGCTCACGACCAGCTCTTGCACCTTCATGGTGTGCACGCTGACGTTGTGCAGCTCCAGTTCAGCCTTGACCTGCTTGAGGAAGGCAGTTTTCTTGTGCACGGTGTCGATCATCGCAACCTTCATGTCGGGCCGGCAGATTGCCAGCACGATGCCGGGCAAGCCGCCGCCAGCCCCGACGTCGAGCACATTTTTTGCGCCGGCAAACGCCGGCACCGCCGCCAGCGAATCGAGCAAATGATGGGTAACCATTTGCATCGGGTCGCGCAGCGAAGTCAGGTTATAGACGCTGTTCCATTTATTCATCAAGCTCAGATAATCCAGCAGCTGTTCTTGCTGTGCCGGGGAGACCGTGATCTGCATCTGCGCGATTCCATCGGTCAGTACTTGCGCCAGGGCGGCGCGGTCCAGATACTTCATTGAGCCAGCTCCGTGCCGTTGTTGTTGGTGGTGGTGGTAAAACCCTTGGCGCCGCGCTTTTTCAGGTGTACCAGCAGTAGCGAGATTGCCGCCGGCGTCACCCCGGAGATGCGCGAAGCCTGGCCCAGGGTTTCCGGTCGGCCCTTGTCGAGCTTTTGGCGTACCTCGAACGACAGGGCAGTAATGTCGAGGTAATCCAGGTTCTCGGGCAGCTTAAGGTGTTCGTAGTGGTCGTGGCGCTCCACTTCCTTGGCCTGGCGCTCGATATAGCCAGCATATTTCAGCTGGATTTCGACTTGCTCGCGTACCGCCAGGTCGTCCACGCCCGGCCCCGCCAGCGGCTGGCCGTCGATGCCGCTCATGCTCATCAAGGTGTCGTATTGCACGCCCGGGCGGCGCAGCAGGTCGGCCAGGTTGTATTCGCGCTCGATCGCCTGCCCTACCACGCGCTCTGATTCGGCCGCTGCCAGAATGCGCGGGTGGACCCAGGTCGAGCGCAAACGCTCCAGTTCGCGCGCAACGGCTTCGCGCTTAGCCTCGAAGGCGGCCCACTGGGCGTCGCCAACCAGGCCGAGCTTGCGGCCGATCTCGGTCAAGCGCATGTCGGCATTGTCTTCGCGCAGCGACAGCCGGTATTCGGCGCGGCTGGTGAACATGCGGTAAGGCTCGGCCACGCCCTGGGTGGTCAGGTCGTCGACCAGCACGCCAAGATAGGCTTCCGAGCGCGCCGGCGCCCACGCCTCTTCTCCCTTGGTCTGCAGGGCCGCATTCAGGCCGGCCAGCAAGCCTTGTGCCGCAGCTTCTTCGTAGCCGGTGGTGCCATTGATCTGTCCCGCAAAGAACAGCCCCTTGATCGACTTGGTTTCAAGCGACGCTTTCAGCGCGCGTGGGTCGAAATAGTCGTATTCGATCGCGTAGCCCGGTCGCAAGATAAAGGCGTTTTCCATGCCCTTCATCGAGCGCACCAGGGCCAGCTGTACGTCGAATGGCAAGCTGGTCGAGATACCATTCGGATAGAACTCGTGGGTGCTCAAACCTTCTGGCTCGAGGAAGATCTGGTGCGATTCCTTGGACGCGAAGCGGTGGATCTTGTCTTCGATCGAAGGACAGTAACGCGGCCCCACGCCCTCGATCACACCGGTATACATCGGGCTTCGGTCGAGGCCGGCGCGAATGATGTCATGGGTCTGTTCGTTGGTATGCGTGACCCAGCACGGCACCTGGCGCGGGTGCATCGCCGCCGTGCCCATCACTGAAAAAACGGGCACCGGATCGAGGTCGCCCGGCTGCTCCGCCAGTTTCGAGAAATCGATACTGCGGCCATCGATGCGCGGCGGCGTGCCGGTCTTGAGGCGCCCTTGTGGCAGCTGAAGCTCTTTCAGACGGCTCGACAACGACAGCGCCGGCGGATCGCCCGCCCGGCCACCCGAGTAATTCTGCAGGCCGACGTGGATTTTTCCGTCCAGGAAAGTCCCCGCGGTGAGCACGACCGCGCGTGCGCGAAATTGCACTCCGACCTGGGTGACGGCGCCAACCACGCGATCGCCCTCCACCATCAGGTCGTCCACGGCTTGCTGGAATAGCCACAAGTTCGGCTGATTTTCCAAACGTGAACGGATCGCCGCTTTGTACAGGATGCGGTCGGCTTGGGCGCGGGTAGCGCGCACGGCCGGCCCTTTGGACGAATTCAGGATACGAAACTGGATCCCCGATTCATCGGTAGCGATGGCCATGGCACCACCGAGCGCATCGACTTCCTTGACCAGGTGTCCTTTGCCGATGCCACCGATGGAGGGATTGCAGGACATCTGCCCCAGGGTCTCGATGTTGTGAGTAAGGAGCAAGGTCTTTTGACCGGTGCGCGCGGATGCGAGCGCCGCTTCGGTGCCGGCATGGCCGCCACCGACGACGATGACGTCGAATTCAGTAGGAAATAGCATGATGGGATGCAGTGCGAGGAGACTAATGCGCGATTATAGATTCTTTTTTCTCGCAGGACTCTGTCGCGGTCTGAAAACGACAGATTTGTTTCACGTGGAACAATCGTCGCGCAGGTGGCGCTAGCCGTCGTGTTGTTTCACGTGGAACAGTCACCACCCAATGGTCTTGAATGCATCGTAAGCGGTCTTCACGATCAACCCGGACACCACCACGAGGAACAGCTTGCGCACGAAACCGCTACCGTGTTTCAGCGCCAGCCTGGTGCCGATCAGGGACCCGACGACCTGGCACCCTGCCATCATCAAGCCCAACTGCCACAGCAAGTGTCCGCTGTATCCAAACCACATCAAGGCAGAAAAATTACAAGCCACGTTCACGATCTTGGCCGCGGCCGAGGCACTGAGAAAATCAAAACCAAAAAACCGGACAAACAGAAAGATCAGGAAGCTGCCGGTTCCTGGCCCGAAAAAGCCATCGTAGAAGCCGATCGCCGCGCCAATGCCAACTGCCCAATAGCGCTCGGTCAATCCAGTGTGCACCGGCGCATGGATGGCACCCAGGTCTTTTTTCTTGAAGGTATAGACGGCTACCGCAACCAGGACGATGGGCAGTAGCGTTCGAACGAAATCAGCGGGCACCCGGGTGACAGTCCAGGCACCGGCAAACGACAAGACAAACGCCGCCGCCGCCGCCGGCGCCGCGGTACTCCACGCTACCCGCACCCGGCGCGCATAGTTCACCGCTGCGGCACTGGTGCCGAAAATGCTGGCGAACTTGTTGGTACCTAGCAGGGTCGCCGGTACCTCTTTTGGTAACACGGAAAAGATGGCCGGGACCTGGATCAAGCCACCGCCACCGACCACGGCGTCGACCAGTCCGGCAGCGAAGGCGGCGGCGCCGAGCCATACGAAATCAATCATGGAAGAAACGTAGAAGACATGCAGAGGCTGCATTGTACGGCAGCGCCTGCCATCAAGGTCTGCTGGGCAGCATCGATCCGAGCCGATAAACTATTTGTTGCGACGCAACAAGTGCAGCGAGAAGCTTGCAATCGCGCGCGTCAGGTCGGCAATGCTAGGGCAAGCCCGGCAGTCAATCAGCGCAACTTAATTAGCGTAACTTAGTTAGCGCAACTTAATCAGCGCACCGAGTTCTCCGACAATACCTCGGCGGAAGGATAAAACGCAGATGATAAAGATCAAACCGATCACCATGCCAACCGAATCTCCCAGCGTCGCAAACCAGGCAATGCCGAGGGTTTCGGCCAGCCATGCGCCAATCTCGCCAAGCTTGTTTTCCAATGCGATCACTAGGAAGGCGCCAATGATGGGACCAGCCATGGTTCCCATGCCGCCTACCAGCGTCATCAAGACGACCAGGCCCGACATGGTCCAGTGGACGTCGGTCAGGGTCGCAAAGCCCAGCACAACCGTCTTGGTGGCGCCTGCAAGCCCTGCCAGGGCTGCCGACAAGACAAAGGCCAGCAACTTATAGCGGTCAACGTCATAGCCCAAAGAAATAGCACGCGCTTCATTTTCCTTGATCGCCTTGAGCACCTGCCCGAACGGCGAATGGACGGTGCGATTAACCAGTGCAAAGCCAGCCACGGCAATTGCCAGCACCAGGTAATACATCGCCAGGTCGTTCGTCAGGTCCAGCATGCCAAACAGGCGTCCGCGCGGCACGCCCTGCAAGCCATCCTCGCCATGCGTCAGCGGCGAACGCAGCGCGACGAAATACACCATCTGCGCCAGGGCCAGCGTAATCATCGAAAAATAGATGCCCTGGCGGCGGATCGCCAGCGCCCCGATGACCAGGCCCAGCAGTGCCGCGGCGGCCACGCCCAGCACGATTCCCAGTTCGGTCGGCAGGCCGACCACGCTCAACAGATGACCGGTCACGTAGCCGGCACTGCCAAAAAAAGCGGCATGGCCAAATGACAGCAAGCCGCCGAAGCCGATCAAGAGGTTGAAGGCAGAGGCGAACAGTGCAAAGCACAGCAGCTTCATCAAGAAGATCGGATAGGCGACCAAGGGCGCCACCAGCACGACCATGAGCAACAACGCCAGCAAGCCCTGCTCGAGGATTTTCTTGTTCATGCTTTTATCGCTCCTTGCCGAACAGTCCGGCCGGCCGCAGCAGCAGCACGATCACCATCAGGATGAACACCACCACTTCCGAGCCCTCCGGATAAAACACCCGGGTCAGGCCTTCGATCACGCCCAGTGCCAGTCCGGTCAGGATGGAACCGAGGATCGAACCCATGCCGCCGATGGCGACCACCGCGAACACGACGATGATCAGGTTCGACCCCATCAGCGGCGTGACGTTGATGACCGGTGCCGCCAGCACCCCGGCAAAGCCCGCCAGTGCCACCCCGAAGCCATAGGTAAGCGTCACCATCATGGGCACGTTGATGCCGAAGGCTTCGACCAGCTTCGGGTTCTCGGTAGCGGCGCGCAAGTAGGCGCCGAGCCGGGTTTTTTCGATGATGAACCAGGTCGCCAGGCAGACCACTGTCGAGGCAGCGACCACCCAGGCACGATAATTCGGCAGGATCATGAAGCCGAGGTCGGTAGCGCCAGCCAGCTGCTCCGGCACGTCGAGGCTCTGGCCGGAGACCCCGTAGAAGGAACGAAACAGGCCTTCCAGCAGCAGCGTTATCCCGAAAGTGAGCAGCAAGCCGTACAGGTGGTCGAGCTGGTACAGCCAGCGCAGCATGCTGCGCTCGATCACGATGCCGAGCAGGCCCACCATGAGTGGCGCCAGCACCAGCATCGTCCAGTAATCCAGGCCGAAACTGGTCACGCCGATATAGGCGGTAAAGGCGCCGACCATGTACAGCGCGCCATGCGAGAAGTTGATGACGTTGAGCAGGCCGAAGATCACGGCCAGGCCCAGCGACAGCATGGCGTAGAACGAGCCGTTGACCAGGCCGAGCAGGAGCTGGCTGAGCAAGGCTTGGTGGGGGATGCCTAAAATTTCCATGGGGCCAATGCGCTTACTTCCATAACGCGCACTTGGACTCTGGCTTCTTGGTAAAGGCTTGACTGCCCGGTATGGTGGCAACGACCTTGTAATAATCCCAGGCGCCCTGTGATTCTGCGGGGGACTTCACTTGCATCAAGTACATGTCGTAGACCATGCGGCCATCCGGGCGGACGATGCCGCCTTTTGCAAACATATCGTTGATGGGGGTTTTCTTCAGGTGCGCGATCACCTTGTCGGCGTGGTCGGTGCCGGTCGCCTTGACCGCGTTCAAGAATTGCGTCGTGGCCGAGTAGTCGGCGGCCTGCAGCATCGAAGGCTGCTTGTTCATCCTGGCGAAATAGCGCTTGGCCCAGGCGCGTGACTCGGGCGTGCGGTCCCAATACCAGCCATCGGTAAAATACATGCCCTGGGTCGTGTTCAGGCCCAGCGTGTGGATATCGTTGATGAATACCAGCAAGCCGGCGATCTTCATCTTCTTGTTCAGGCCAAACTCCTTGGCGGCTTTTACGGCATTGATCAGGTCGCCACCGGCATTGGCCATGCCCAGTACCTGGGCCTTGGATGACTGGGCTTGCAGCAAGAACGACGAAAAATCCGACGCCGACAAGGGATGCTTGACGCTGCCAAGCACGGTGCCACCGCCCGCCTTGATCACAGCGGCCGTGTCTTTCTCGAGCGACTGGCCAAAGGCATAGTCTGCGGTCAGGAAGTACCACGATTTGCCGCCCTGCTTGAGCATGGTCGAACCGGTACCGCGTGCCAGCGCCACCGTGTCGTAGGCATAGTGCACGGTATAGGGCGTACATTGCTCGTTGGTCAGTTGCGCGGTGCCCGAGCCGATCGCGATAAACACTTTTTTCTTTTCCGCGGCTATCTTGGCCATCGCCAGGCTGGCGCCCGAATTGGTACCGCCAATCAAGAGATCGACTCCTTGCTGGTCGAACCATTCGCGCGCCTTCGAGGCGGCGATGTCCGGCTTGTTCTGGTGGTCGGCCACGATGAGTTGAATCTTCTTGCCGTGGACAGCGCCGCCCATGTCGGCGATCGCCATGCGGATGGCTTCGGCGCCGCCATTGCCGTCGATGTCGGAATACACGCCGGACAGATCAGTGATGAAACCGATCTTGACGACATCGCCCGAGATGGCGGCGGCCGGTGCTTGGGCCGCGGCCGACAAGGACAGCCCGAGGGCGAAGCTGGCAGCACTGGCCAGGGCAATGGCGCGAAGTTTCATGTGGTCTCCGTTGTAGGTATGCATGTATTGCGGTTGATTACACGCCGAGCAGCTCGGTGAGCACCGGCATCCTGCTGGTTAGTTCCGAGGCAGCAATGGTTTCTACAACTTGCCCGTGTTCGAGCACATGGAAGCGGTCTGCCAGCGGCGCCGCGAACCGGAAATTTTGCTCGACCATGACGATGGTATAAGCCTTGGCCTTGAGCGTCATGATCATGCGCGCCAGGCTTTGCACGATGACCGGCGCCAGTCCTTCCGACATCTCGTCGAGCAGCAGCAGGCGCGCGCCCGTGCGCAAGATGCGCGCCACCGCCAGCATCTGCTGCTCGCCACCCGACAGGCGCGTGCCCTGGCTGTTGCGGCGCTCGTACAGGTTGGGAAACATGGTGTAGATCTCGTCGAGCGTCATGCCCGTCCCCTGCGCGCCCTTGAGCTGTGGCGGCAGCAACAGGTTTTCTTCGGCCGTCAGGGAAGCGAACAGTCCGCGTTCTTCCGGACAATAGCCAATACCGAGGTGGGCAACTTGGTAAGTAGGCAGCCCGATCGCTTCGGTGCCGTTGACCTTGATCGAGCCGGTGCGCCGGCCAGTCAGGCCCAGGATGGCGCGCAGCGTCGTGCTGCGCCCGGCGCCATTGCGCCCGAGCAGCGTGACGACTTCGCCCGCCTCTACTCTCAGGTTGATGCCGTGCAGGATGTGCGATTCGCCATACCAGGCGTGCAGGTCCACGATCTCGAGCGCGGCTGTCATGAAGATGCTCCCGGCGGGCCGGCATCGCTGGTTCCCATATAGGCCTGCATTACTTGCGGGTTGCGCGACACCTCGGCATAACTGCCTTCGGCCAGCATGGCGCCGCGCTGCAAGACCGAGATCCGGTCGCAGATGCCGGCAACCACACCCATGTTGTGCTCGACCATCAAAATGGTGCGGCCAGCCGAGACCTTCTTGATGAGTTCAGTCACCCGGTGCACATCTTCGTGGCCCATGCCCTGGGTCGGTTCGTCCAGCAGCATCAGTTCCGGATCCATGGCCAGCGTGGTGGCAATTTCCAGGGCGCGCTTGCGGCCATAGGGCAAATCGGCTGCCAGCGTCGCAGCAAAGCTGTCCAGGCCGACTTCGGCCAGCAAGGCCAGTGCGCGCCCGTCCAGCCGGGCCAGCGAGCGCGTACTGCGCCAGAAGTGGTAACTGCTACCGAGCTGGCGCTGCAAGCCGATGCGCACGTTCTCCAGCACCGTCATGTGGGGAAAGACGGCGCATATCTGGAACGAGCGAATGATGCCCATGCGTGCAATCCGGGCCGGACGGGCGGCCGTAATGTCGCGCCCATGGAACAAGATCTGCCCGGAAGTCGGGGTCAGGAATTTGGTGAGCAGGTTGAAGCAGGTGGTCTTGCCGGCGCCATTCGGACCGATCAGGGCGTGGATATGGCCGCGCTCGACCCGCAGGTCGACCTCGCTGACAGCCGTAAAGCCCTTGAATTCCTTGGTAAGCTTCCTGGTTTCCAGGATGACATCCGTCATTGCATCTCCAGGCACGTGGTGCTGACACTGACAGGAATTGCGCGGCTACTTGCCAAATAATATATACAAGCACCGCTGGCGACAATACAGCCGGGCCCATGTGGGCACCGCAAGCACGCACTACGCTTGTGCAATTTTGCACGGTAGTTAGAACCTATCCCAGTAGGGAGGAGGAAGTTGATGGCGATGCATGGCAGGCGCGGGCAAGGCGCGAGGAGGCCGCATGGCGAGCCATGCAACGACGAGTAACGCAGCACCCGCCTGTCAGGCGCGCCAGCAACGACTCATAACCTACTGGGATAGGTTCTTAGCTTTGACAGTCTTGCTCGAGGATGTCTTGCGCGGCTTTTTCCGCGATCATGATGGTCGGCGAATTCGTATTGCCCGAGGTAATGAAGGGCATGATCGAGGCATCGACTACCCGCAGCTTGCCGACACCGCGCACGCGCAGGCGACTATCGACCACCGCCAGCGGATCGTCGCCGCGCCCCATGCGACAGGTACCCACCGGATGGAAAATCGTGGTGCCGATCAGCCCTGCCGCCTGGGCAAGTTGTTCTTCGGTCTGGTAGTGCGGGCCCGGCATGAACTCTTGCGGACGGTATTTTGCCAGTGCCGGTGCCGCCACGATCCGGCGCGCCAGTGCCAGCGCCAGCGCGGCCGTCTTGCGGTCGGCCTCGGTACTGAGGTAGTTGGGCATGATCCTGGGCGGCGCGTAGCTGTCGCTGCAAGCCAGCCGCACCCACCCGCGCGAGCTCGGCTGCAGGTGACAGACGCTGGCGGTGAACGCCGGGAAGCGGTGCAAGGGGTCGCCAAACTTGTCCAGCGACAGCGGCTGGACGTGGAATTGCAGGTCCGGTGCCGGCTGCGCTGTCGACGAGCGCGCGAAAGCGCCCAGCTGCGATGGCGCCATCGACATCGGGCCGCTCTGAAACAAGGCGTATTCGAGCCCGATCAGGGCCTTGCCGAACGCGTTGGCGGCGCGCATGTTCAAGGTCTTGACGCCTTGTACCTTGAAGATCGTGCGCAATTGCAAGTGGTCTTGCAAATTGGCGCCGACCCCAGGCAGATCTGCCACCGGCGCAATACCATGGCGCTGCAGCTCGCCGGCGTCGCCAATGCCCGATAGCTGAAGGATATGGGGCGAGCCCACCGCTCCTGCCGCAAGCAGGGTCTCGCGCTGCGCGGTGGCCGTGTACGCCCTTCCGTTGCCGGTAAATTGCACCCCTATGCAGACCGTTCCGTTGGGGCCACGCTCGAACAGCAAGCGTTCGACGTGGCAACCGGTCATGATGGTCAGGTTGGGACGCTGCGCCGCCGGTTTAAGGAAGGCCTTGGCCGTATTGAGGCGAATCCCGCGCCGCTGGTTGACGTCGAAATAGGCCGATCCTGCGCCCAGGCCGGCGTTCAGGTCGCCAATTTTCGGGATCCCCACCTCGGCCGCGGCATCGCGGAAGGCGTCCAGCACCTTCCAGGACAGGCGCTGCTTTTCCACCCGCCATTCGCCGCCGGCGCCATGCCACTGGCTGGCACCGGCGTAGTGGTCTTCGCTGCGCCGAAAGAGCGGCAATACCTGGTCCCAGCGCCAGGACTCGTCGCCGCTTACCTCGGCCCAGCGGTCGTAGTCGCCCGGCTGGCCCCGCATGTAGATCATGCCGTTGATCGAAGAGCTGCCTCCTAGCACCTTGCCACGCGGATACATGAGCGAGCGGCCGTTCAGTCCGGCCTCGGCCTCGGTACGAAACAGCCAGTCGGTACGCGGATTTCCAATGCAATGCAGATAGCCCACTGGAATGTGGATCCACATGTAGTCATCCTTGCCACCCGCTTCGAGCAACAGGATAGTGAGCTTCCGGTTTCGGCTCAGGCGATTGGCCAGCACACAGCCCGACGTGCCGGCCCCGACGATGATGTAGTCGTACTCGCCAGCCGATTCCACTGGCTAGCGCCTCAAGGTGACCCGCACGTCACCCTCGGCCTCACGCAATAGGGGCAATCGACACAGCGCGTCCTGATCCACAGCCCCTCCCATCGATTCGTTGAGGCAAGCTTACCAGATCGTAAACCGATGTCCAGCCCCCCTCTGTGGATAAGGTTCTTGATATCCACAGGTACGGTTTGTGCAGAACCGCCTCATTGTTTGCGGCGCAAATTGTTGTCCACCCTTACAGGCTGCAAGCGCTAGCACTGCTGCACCGCCTTATACCTTGCGTAAGCGATTGATTCCTCGACGGTTAACCGGCTTTTCCACAGAAACGGCCTGGCCTTAGTTATTACTATTATTTTGTATATCTATTTAACTTGTAAACCTTTGAAAAAAAAGGAGAAGTTTTTTTTTCGACCCGCCTGGGGGATGACCTGACGCTGCAGACCGCAATCGCGTCCGCACCAACGCATCACCCATTTCCTGCAAAACGTTTTCAAAAAGCAATACAAACATCGGTCTACACCTGTGGAAAACATTTTGGATATCCACAGGATCGAATGTGTAGAAAGGCGCAGTTGACCGTCCACGCTGAAATCTGTCCAAGTTTCTTACAGTTTACAAACAAGCCTTGTACAGCGACTTGAAAAGCACGTAAGCCATTGATGCTGTGGAAAAAAACCTAGTTATCCACAAAACTTACGGCGTTTACTATTACTACTATTTTGTATACAAGCTTGTTTACTAAAACAAAGAGACCAACAAAACCTCGCTGCGCGATGCAAAACCGACTGCAAACACCAGAACCAGTTCAGGCACCAACACGCCCCTGGTCGGGTCATGCAAGGCGCAGCTCGTGACTGCATGAAGTACGCGTCTAGTTTCTGCACCTGCTTGCAAGACCTTGGCAACACCATCGACCTGGGCATCGCAAATCGCGCCTGGGCGAGCCTGGCAACTGTAGAACTGTGGACAAGCCGTTGCATATCCACAGGTCTGGATGTGCAGAACCTGCTACTTTGCTCGCCAAAAAAAAACTGTCCACTTTTGGTCTATCTTGCACACAGGGTTTGTCCCACACCAAAATATGACCGCAAGTGCTTGATCTTGTGGAGTAAACCTGACTTATCAACAGAAACATCGACGTTTACTAACTACTACTAGTTTTATATATACATCTTAGTTAACTAAACACTGAAAGCTGCGATCGGCGCGCTGTCGTCACCGGTAAGACCGGAAAGACAGCCGCAAGTCCGGCTAGACCTTTTAATTCATGAGCTCGATCAAAGCGATGGTCTGTCGGAAACACGGTAAGTGCTGGCTGGCAAAGATGATGTGGACAAGCTGGTGCTTATGCACAGGCTGTCGCTCCTGCAGGCCGTGACGCGTCCCTGAAGGCGTTCGAGCGGGTTCTGCTCACCAGGCCGCTGGCAGCAGGGCAGCGTCGACTGGCGGCCTGCTGGAGGGCTTGCAGAGCGCACTGGGCTGCCCGATGCGGTCAGCGCAGCGCTTCCAGCCATGCATGCGCGCGCTGAGAACGGGGGAAAAGTATGGGGTGAGTGGCTGTCGGCGCTGCGAAACGAAAACACGGCAAGCGCTTAGGAGCCCAGGAAGAGCCCGCCACGCGTAACCGGTTCCTGAGCGGCGTTATATCTCTGGATTGTTCAAACCGGCATAATCCCCTCCGAGTTCAATGACACAGAGCCGGACATGGACAAGCTGGAGCCTCACACCTCAAAGGAAGCCGCCTGGCGTAGCCGCTTGCTCCGGCAGGCGCAAAGCGGCAAGACCATCGCTGCCTTCTGCCGGGATGAATCGGTGTCGACGGCCAGCTTCCATATCTAGCGTTCAAAGCTGGCCGCCGCCAATGGGCACGCGGCAAAGCCCACAGAGCCAGCAGCATTCATTGACCTTGGCACTATCGCGAACACGTCCGGTGTTACGTCCATGGTGCATCCGCCTGCATCGGTGCCGACGCCGACTGCTGGAATCGACATTAAGATCGATCTCGGCGGCGGCATCGTCCTGACGATCACGAGGCGCTGATGTTCTTCCCTACAGGCCAGGTACGCGTGTTTCTGTACGGTCAGCCGGTCAACATGCGCCTGTCGTTCGATGGCCTCTACGCGTTGGCGAAACACGTCATGCATCAGGATCCGCTGTCTAAAAACCTGTTCGCGTTCATCAACCGCCGAGCGACTCAGATTCGCGTCGTGTATCAGCTCACACCGCGGATCTGGATAGAGATCTTTGCCGAGAATCCGCTACGGTCGGACCTGCATGACCTGGGTGGCTGGCCGGCTCACACCGCAGCGTGATCGCTTACATAAAAGGTTGCCATTTAGTTCCTGTTCGAATGTTTCCAAATCATTCCAAGATGGGCGAGCGGACGAATAGACAGCCCGGATCAGATGTCATTCACCGCGTACGTGTGTGAGGTAACAGACGCGGGAGTCGGCGCAGTCTTATATGAAGGCTCCTGCAGCGGGTCAAAGTTTTTGATTCGGTGTCTTGCTCATTAAAATCACGGAGGTTTCCATGAAACGCGCCATATTTTTTTCTACCGTTCTCGCATTCGCTTTCTCAACAGCCGCCGCTGCAGATGCGCCAGCCTCCAAGGTTGATGCGGCATCCGTTACTTCAATGACGTCCGGTTGGCCGAAAGCTTCCAAGGACGCGATCAAGAATACGATGGAGAAATACGGCCCACCGCATGAAGCCACTAGCACGATGCTGGTCTGGCATAACAACGGCCCTTGGAAGCGCACCATTATTTACAGTAAGGCGGTGCCCCATCACTTCCCGATGGTGCATGACGATGTCATGCAGCAGTGGATCGACTTTCGCGTAAAGCCCGAGAAATATGACGAGATGGCACAGTACGATGGCAGCGTGGTACTCGAACGTACCAATGGAGAAATGTCGGCACGATGCGACAAAGAAGGGGCCAATTTCCTGGCGATCAATCTGGCCCATGACGTCGCACACGGCAAAAAATCAGTAGCCGATGCGCGTCGGTTCTACGCTGATGCGATCAAGCAAATGAAGGCCGGAAAGATGCCGCCATACATGGAGAAATTTCAGTTCGACATTCCGAGCGGAGAGACTGGCTTCAAGGACAAGCCGGCGATGTAAGCATCCGAGGCATTCGTCACACTCGGGTAGCAACGGATCGACGAGTGTCAAGATGCAACGCCGCTCAGTAAACGCTTACCGCCACGCGTTTTAAGCGGTGATCTGCGCCCTGACCAGGACCGTAGAGAGAAATCGACGCTGGACGCGTCCTGGTGCGAATGGAGATGGTTGCAGCGGTCTTGCTAGAGACGCTTGTGGAAAACTCGGGAGTTGTTCACATCCTGGCCAGGACCAGCTTGACCTGGACCTGGTGCCTGTCGTGACATCGGCGGCAACGCCAGGCTTTTACGCTCACCCGGCAAGTACCGGGACTGGCGAAGCGCCGATGTGATGCAGACTTAGCCCAGCAGCGACTCGGCCGGTACGTAGTCGTAGCCCAGGTCACGGGCGACGGCCTGGTAAGTGACCTTGCCCTGGCAGACATTCAAGCCATTGCGCAGATGGGCGTCGAGCGACAGCGCCTGGCGCCAGCCCTTGGTGGCCAGCGCCACCGCATGGCCGATGGTGGCGTTGTTCAGCGCAAAGGTGGACGTGCGCGCCACTGCGCCCGGCATGTTGGCCACGCAGTAATGAACCACGCCATCGACCACGAAGGTAGGGTCGGCATGGGTGGTCGCATGCGAGGTTTCAAAGCACCCGCCCTGGTCGATCGCCACGTCCACCACCACCGCGCCCTTTTTCATGCGCGCGATCATGTCGCGGGTGACCAGCTTTGGCGCGGCCGCGCCCGGCACCAGTACGCCGCCGATCACCAGGTCGGCGTCCAGCACCGTTTCCTCGATCGACAACGCGTTCGAGTACAGCGTGGCGATACGGTTGCCGTACACCAGATCGAGCTGGCGCAGGCGGTCGACGTTCTTGTCGAGCACCGTCACGCGGGCACCGGTGCCAACTGCCATCTGCAGCGCATTGGTGCCGACCACGCCGGCGCCAATGATGACCACATGGCCTGGCGCCACGCCCGGCACGCCGCCCAGCAGCAAGCCCATGCCGCCCTTGGATTTCTCCAGGTGGGCGGCGCCGGCCTGGATCGACATGCGGCCGGCCACTTCGCTCATCGGCGCCAGCAGCGGCAGTCCGCCTCCGGCACCGGTGATGGTTTCGTAGGCGATGCAGACCGCGCCGGACTTGACCAGCGCGGCGGTCTGTTCCGGATCCGGCGCCAGGTGCAGGTAGGTGTAGAGAATCTGCCCTTCGCGCAGCATCGCGCACTCGACCGGTTGCGGCTCCTTGACCTTGACCACCATGTCGGCGCGCCCGAAGATCTCCTTGGCCGTGCCGACCAGGGTGGCGCCGGCCGCCACGTACTGCTCGTCCGACAAACCGATCTGCTCGCCCGCGCCCTGCTGCACAATGACATCGACGCCGCGCGATGTCAGCTCGCGCACCGACGCCGGTGTCATCCCGACGCGGTACTCGTGGTTCTTGATCTCTTTTGGTACGCCTACTAGCATGTCTGCCTCCAGGTTATAAGAATTGTCTCCAGCTACGGCTACTGCAAAGATTACACCCAACGCCACGCCGTGGGCGGCTGCGCCGCCCACGGCAGATATTCACACTCCCAGCGTCATCAGGCTTGCGTTGCCCCCGGCGGCGGTCGTGTTGACGCACACCGCGCGCTCGGCCACCAGGCGCCACAAGGCTACCGGTGCCGCGGCCTGGGTGTCGACAATGCTGACGATGGCGCCCGTACGCGCGGCCAGCCGGGTGCGCAGCGAACCAGCCAGGCCCGCTTCTACCAGCGCGACCTGGAATTGCGCGGTCTCGAGGTCCTCGGGGCCGATGAAACGTACGCGCTCCTTGACCAGGGTCGGCAAATTGGCCGGGATCAGTTCCGGCGCCGTGAGCACCAGCGCGCGGTTACCGGTGGCCAGCACTGCCGCCATCTGGTTGAGCAGGCCGGCGGTCGTGCCTGGCGCGCACAGTACGGTGCCGCGCGCAGTGAACGCCAGCGTATTGCGCTCGCCGGTCGGACCCGGCAGCACCAGCTCGACACCTTGCAGCGCATGGCGGCCATAGGTGTCGGCCAGCGCCATAATGGCGCGCTGCTCGCCATCGGTACGCAGCCAGCCGCGCAAGGCTTCGAGGCCGGCATCGGCTGCACGGCTGTGTTCCATCAGCGGCGCAGGGTCGCGCTGCAGGCGCTTGAGGTAGAGCGGGCCGCCGGCTTTCGGACCGGTGCCCGACTTGCCTTCGCCGCCGAAGGGCTGCACGCCGACCACCGCGCCGACGATGTTGCGGTTGATGTAGATGTTGCCTACATGCGCACGCTGGACGATGAAATCGATGGTTTCGTCGATGCGCGAATGCACGCCCAGCGTCAGGCCGTAGCCGGTGGCATTGATGGTATCGATCACCTTGGCCAGGTCGGCGCGGCGGTAGCGCACGATGTGCAGCACCGGGCCGAATACTTCATGCTTGAGCTCATCGAGCGAGCCGATTTCGAGCACCGTGGGCGGCACGAAGGTGCCATTGGCCGCCACGCTGGCGGGCAGCTCGAGCGCGAAGTGGCTGCGCGCGGTTGCGCGCATGCGTTCGATATGGGCCAGCAGGTTGCGCTGGGCTTCGGCATCGATCACCGGGCCGATATCGGTCGCCAGGCGGTCCGGGCTGCCGACGCGCAGTTCCAGCATCGCGCCCTTGAGCATGGCGATGGTCTTGTCGGCGATGTCTTCTTGCAGGAACAGCACGCGCAGCGCCGAGCAGCGCTGGCCGGCCGAGTCGAAGGCCGAGGACAGCACGTCTGTTACCACCTGCTCCGGCAGCGCCGACGAATCGACGATCAGCGCATTCTGGCCGCCGGTTTCCGCCACCAGCGCAATGTCGACGCCTTCTTGTTCGGTGCGCGCGGCCAGCGTGCGGTTGATCAGCTGCGCCACGTCGGTGGAGCCGGTAAAGATCACGCCTTTTACGCGCGCGTCCGAGGTCAGGGCCGCGCCTACCACTTCGCCGCGGCCCGGCAGCAGCTGGATCGCCGCGCGCGGCACGCCGGCATCATGGAACAGCTCGACCGCGCGGTGCGCGATCAAGGGGGTCTGTTCGGCGGGCTTGGCCAGCACCACGTTGCCGGCGGCCAGGGCAGCGGCGACCTGGCCGGTAAAGATCGCCAGCGGGAAGTTCCACGGACTGATGCAGCTGACCGGGCCGAGCGCGCCGGCGGCGTCCGAGTGGCGAATCTGCACCGCGTAATAGCGCAGGAAATCCACCGCCTCGCGCAGTTCGGCGATCGCGTTCGGTAGCGACTTGCCGGCTTCGCGCACGGCCAGTGCCATCAGCTCCAGCCCGTGCTGCTCGAACAAATCGGCTGTGCGCTCGAGCATGGCGGCGCGCCTTTCGACGCCGGTGGCGGCCCATTCGCCAGCGAAGGCGGTGGCGGCGGCCAGCGCCGTCTCGACATCGGCGCGCGAGGCGTCGGTAACCTGGCCGACGATATCGCTCGACTGCGCCGGGTTGACGATGCTGGCGTGTTCACTGGCCTCTACCTGGCCGGCAATCAGCGGGCCGGCGACATACTGGCGCTGCTGCGCCAGGCCGTCGGCGACCAGGCGCAGCGTGTCTTCATTGACCAGGTCCAGGCCGGCGGAGTTGGCGCGCTCGCTGCCGAACATCTGCAGCGGCAGCGCGATCGCCGGATGCGGCTGGCCAGCGGCGGCACGGGCCTGGTCGAAGGGGTCGGCCAGGAGCGAATCGATGGCGACGTTTTCGTCGACGATCTGGTTCACGAACGACGAGTTGGCGCCGTTTTCGAGCAGGCGGCGCACCAGGTAAGCCAGCAGGGTCTCGTGCGAACCGACCGGCGCATAGATGCGGCAGGCCTTGCCCAGCTTGTCCGCGCCGACTACCTGGTCGTACAGGGTTTCGCCCATGCCGTGCAGGCACTGGAATTCATAGTTGTCGATGCCGTCAGCCTTGGCCCAGGTATAGATCACCGCCAGCGAATGCGCATTGTGGGTGGCGAACTGCGGGTACAGGATGTCGCTCGCGGCCAGCAGCTTGCGGGCGCAGGTCAGGTAGGACACATCGGTGTACACCTTGCGGGTGTAGACCGGATAGCCCGGCATGCCGTCGACCTGCGCACGCTTGATCTCGGCGTCCCAGTAGGCGCCCTTTACCAGGCGCACCATGAATTTGCGGCTACTACGCTTGGCCAGGTCGACCAGGTAATCGATCACGAACGGGCAACGCTTCTGGTAGGCCTGCACCACCAGGCCGATGCCTTCGAAGCCGGCCAGTTCCGGATCGAAGGCCAGTACTTCGAGCATGTCGAGCGAGATCTCGAGGCGGTCGGCTTCCTCGGCATCGATGTTGATGCCGATGTTGTAGGTTTTCGCCAGCAGCACCAGGCTGCGCACGCGCGGCAGCAATTCGCCCATCATGCGCGCGTGCTGCGCGCGGCTGTAGCGCGGATGCAGCGCCGAGAGCTTGATCGAGATGCCCGGCCCGTCTTTGATGCCGCGCCCGTTGGAAGCGCGGCCGATCGCGTGGATCGCGCGCTCGTAGGACGCATAATAGTGTTTCGCGTCGTTTTCGGTCAGTGCCGCTTCGCCCAGCATGTCGTACGAATAGCGGTAGCCGCGGGTTTCGTTGTCGCGGCTGTTCTTGAGCGCCTCATCGATGGTCTGGCCGGTGACGAACTGGTTGCCCAGCATGCGCATGGCCATGTCCACACCCTTGCGGATCAAGGGTTCGCCGCCCTTGGCGATCAGGCGCGTGAGCGCCGAACCGAGGTTCTTTTCGCTGCTGGTCGAGACCAGCTTGCCGGTGATGAGCAGGCCCCAGGTGGCCGCGTTGACGAACAGCGAAGGCGACTCGCCCAGGTGCTTGCGCCAGTCGCCGCGGCTGATCTTGTCGGCGATCAGGCGGTCAGCCGTTTCGCTGTCGGGAATGCGCAGCAAGGCTTCGGCCAGGCACATCAGCGCCACGCCTTCTTCCGACGACAGCGAGAACTCGTGCATCAGCGCGTCCACGCCCGAGGACCGGGTGCGCTTTTCTCGGACGCTCGACACCAGGCGCTGTGCCAGCCTGTGTGCATCCGGGTGAGTAGTAGCGCCTTGCGCCAGCAGCCACTGCACGGCTTCGGACTCATTGCGGCGATAGGCCGCGGTGATGGCTGCGCGCAGCACGGTTTGGTCGGGCTTGACCTCGCGCTGGAGGGCGTTGAACGGAACGAACGAAGTGGCCGGAGCGGCGGCAATCTGCATGACGAGTCTTCAAAAAGGGAAACAGGGTGGTCCAGGGAACGCGCGCAGCAAAAAACGCCGCACTGCCAGGCAGGCAGCCGGCGCGTTCCGGAATTCGATGGAATGAACGATTGTAGAAGGAAATCTTCTGGATTAATTCTGTTTTTGCGGCGTACTAGCAATAGATAGTTTTTGGTGAGACAATCTGACCAAATAATATTTACATGGCAGGAGATGACCATGCTCGACAAGATCAGCAAGAAAATTCTGGCGGAGCTGCAAAACGACGGACGCATCAGCAACGTCGAGCTCGCTGCCCGGGTCAACCTGTCTCCTGCCGCTTGCCTGGAGCGCGTGCGCAAGCTCCACGAAACAGGCTATATCATGGGCTATACAGCCCAGCTCAATCCACAGCTGCTGGACGTCTCGCTGCTGGTATTCATTGAAGTAGTATTGGATCGCACCACGCCCGAAGTGTTCGACGCTTTCAAGCAAAGCGTGCAGATGATTCCAGAAGTGCTGGAATGCCACATGGTGGCGGGCGGCTTCGATTACCTGGTAAAGGCGCGTGTGAAAGACATGGCGGCCTACCGCGAATTCCTGGGCAAGACACTCTTGCAAAAAGGCGTGCGCGAGACGCACACCTATGCCGTGATGGAAGAAGTCAAGAACACCACCAAGCTGCCGATCCGGTAACGTCTCCGGCAGCGATTGGTCAGTCCAGGTTGCGCGCGCCCGACTTTGGAGCCGCCGTCTCTGCCAGGTTTTCCAGGTTGGTACGCAGCCAGCGGTGCGCATGGCTGCGGCTATCGCGCTCATGCCACAGCATGTCGAGGTGTACCGCCGGCAGCTGGAACGGCAGCTCGCGCCAGATCAGTGCATCGGTCGAGCCGGTCGAGGCGATCAGGTGTTTCGGCAAAACCGTGATCAGGTCCGAGTTCGCCACCACCCGCCCGGCCGTAAAGAACTGGTTCACCGTGAGCAAAATGCGGCGTTCGCGGCCGATCTGCGCCAGCGCCTCGTCGACCAGCCCATGCGCCCGGCCTGAAAAACTCACCAGCAGGTGATTCGCCTTGCAATAGGTATCGAGGTCGAGCTTGACCTTGGCCAGCGGGTGGTCCTTGCGCATCACCGACACATACACCCCGGAATACAGGCGCTCGTGGCGGATCGGCGAACCGGTCTCGTAGGACAACTGCGCCGCCACCCCAGGAAAGAACCCCACCGCCAGATCGATATCGCCGCGCAGCAGCATCGGTCGCGGTTCGCGCGTGGTCAGCGGCACCATGCGAATGTTCACGCCTGGCGCTTCGCTTTCAATCGAGCGCATCAGCGAAGGCAGCCACAGCGCGGCAGTGGCATCGGCCATGGCCATGCGGAAGGTGGCCTGCGCCTTGGAGACATCGAAGGTTTCCGGCATCACGGCCGCCTCCAGCGCCACCAGTGCCTGGCGCACCGCCGGCCACAGCGCTTCGGCACGCGGCGTCGGCTTGACGCCATAGGCAGTGCGGATCAAGAGTTCATCGCCAAGGCTTTCGCGCAGGCGCTTGATTGCATTCGAGACGGCAGGTTGGGTCATGGCCAGATGACCGGCCGCGCGGGTGAGGTTTTGCTCGGTCATCACTGCATCGAAGACGCGCAGCAAGTTCAGGTCAAGCGTGAGAAAGCTCATGGGGACGTAGAAATAGCAATGCAGAAAGTGCCAGCAAGTGTACCTCAACTATTCACAGAATGGATAAGCGTCATCAGTGAACGGAATTAGATTTATATGTTGCAACGCACTATATTGCGTGCATGTCTACCATGCTGATCCTGATCCAGAACGCCAGTGCTAGCGTTGCCGCCACCATGACCACCTTGCCGGTGGGCCAGATCGTGCGCAGCGCCGCAGGGCTGGCGCTGCTCGGCGGCACGGCCATGTTCTTCCGACCGCTGCTGGTGGGCATGGGCCGCGCCGCCATGCTGGCCTTGCGCCCTCGCTCTGCGAAGATCCTGGCCAAGCGCCCTTGATTGCACCTCTTTCCGTTTGACGCGGCCTCCGATCTGGACGCCGCGTTTTTTTACGTCCGCAGTTTTCAATTTCCGCTTTAAACACCAATACTTACTGGTATGGGCGTGACCATGCGTTAGCATCATTTTGCTCGCGCATTGTATTTAACAAAGTTCACGAAGTATCAAATTATTCGGTTTGATGGGCCTTGTATGGTGCAGGCACGAATGCAAGAGTTATCGTATGTTGAATCAATTTTGAGTGATATTCGTGGAAAAAAAGAGAAGTTAATCGAATGGTTGAATTTTTAGAGAGTCAATCGGAGTGTGGACAAGAAGATAGAAGTTGCGCTACAAATATCGATAGTAGCAGGGCATTCACGCATATTACATACAGTTCACATTATCTCCATACATGATATTCACTTGTGGTATTAATTCGTGCAAACGATGGCCGATGACGGCACCATGCCGTTCAAGTATGGGTGCAGCAAATCAGGTGCGTTCGCAGTGAAGGCTCTCGGATGAGTCCTTGATGATGCTCAAGACCGCTTCGGTATCGGTTGGCGTAGCCAGCTCCGCCGCTTCGTCATCGACCTTGTTGCGGACGTTCGGCAAGTCGCGGCGCAGCTCTTCGAGCATGGCAATGATCTTGCTGCTCTTTTCTTCTGCCAGCAAATTGACCTGCAAATCGAGGTGGGCGTGCTGGCTGGCGAGGGCCGACATGCGGTTCTGGCGAATCAGCACGGCAGTCGAGATCAGGAAGGCGTTCAGGGCAATGAAACCCTGCAGCCAGAAGAAAGGTGGTTCATCCCACTGGATCCATCCGTATTCGGGCGCCGCGATATTCCATCCTATCCAGGCGACGGCGCCGATCAGGTTGGCGCTGACATAGGCAGGCGTGCCGAGGAACAGGCTGATCTTCTCGAACAGGCGTTGGCCACGGGTGGCTTCGGCTTCATGGCGGGCATAGAAGTCGGTTACCGTGCCGAGGTGTTCGTGCAAGGCGGCGGGAACGGCTTCCTGGGATTCGTGTGGCGACTCCATGAAAATCAGGATAGCACGCGGCTACAGCGCGATATGCGCGTGTTCGCACACAAGCGGTGACACCGGAACGGGCAAAAAAAAGCCGGCTGAGCAGCCGGCGGGGATCAAGCGTTCGCCTTGTCGGCGGTGAGGCGTTCGTATTTCGCCTGCAGTTCTTCGCGCGTTTCGCGCCAGGCCGGATCGAGCGGAATGCAGGCGACCGGGCACAGCACCTGGCAGGTCGGCTCATCGAAATGGCCCACGCATTCGGTGCATTTGTGCGGATCGATCTGGTAGAACTCGATGCCCATCGAAATGGCATCGTTCGGGCATTCTGGTTCGCAGACGTCGCAGTTGATGCAGTCGTCGGTAATGAGTAGTGCCATGGTTAACGCTCGCTCAAGCGGCCGGCGCCGCGTTCATGGCCTCGATCTTCTTTTGCAGCCAGCGGTCCACCGACGGGAAGACGAATTTCGACACATCGCCGCCGAGCATGGCGATCTCGCGCACGATGGTGCCGGAGATGAACTGGTACTGGTCGGACGGAGTCAGGAACAGGGTTTCGACATCCGGCAGCAGGTAGCGGTTCATGCCCGCCATCTGGAACTCGTATTCGAAGTCGGACACCGCGCGCAGGCCGCGCACGATGACGCGCGCATCGTGCTTGCGCACGAAATCCTTGAGCAGGCCGGAGAAGCTCTCTACTTGCACATTGGGGTAATGGCCCAGCACTTCGTTGGCAATTTCCAGGCGGTCGTCGAGCGAAAAGAACGGCTTCTTGTTCTTGCTGTCGGCCACTCCCACTACCAGGCGGTCGAACAGGCCCGATGCACGGCGAACGAGATCCTCGTGGCCACGCGTGAGCGGATCGAACGTACCTGGATAAACGGCTACAACCATTGCGGCTCCCTGGAAAATCACCTGATCGGAACGCGCATTATGCCTGAAAATCCGGCAGCTGCCCGGGTCTGGGGCGGTTGCTGCCCAATCCTTGTGCACAATATCCGGCTACGCCAGCCCCAGGCACTGTGCTGGTGCGGTTTTCAGCTGCTCGGTTTGAGCAAATAATAGTAGACCATGCCAGCCTTGTCGGCGCGAATGATGTCCCAGCCGGCCAGCCAGTCGGGGATGGCCTCGCCTTCTTGCGGCAAAGGTTCGCCGGTTTCCGCATACACCAGGCCGCCCTCGTTCAGGATGGCCGGGCATAGCGGCAAGACCTGGCTGAGCAGGCCGAGCTGGTAGGGAGGATCCAGAAAGATCACGTCGAAGCGCTGGCTGCGGGCCGCCAGGTCGGCCACCAGTGCCAGCGCATCGGCGCGCAGCACCCGCACGTTGGCGGCCTTGAGCTTGTCGCGGTTGTCTTCCAGCTGGCGCGCCGCCGGGCCATGGTTGTCGACCATGGTTACCGAGGCCGCGCCGCGGCTGGCCGCTTCGAATCCGAGCGCGCCGGAACCGGCAAACAAGTCGAGCACGGCAGCTTGTTCCCAGTCGCCGCCAAGCTGGTGGTTGAGCCAGTTGAACACGGTCTCGCGGACACGATCCGGGGTGGGGCGCAGGCCTTCGGCCTCGAGGACTGGGAGCAGGACGCGTTTCCAGGAACCGCCGATGATGCGCACCTGGCGTGGCGCCAGGCGGGGCGTGCCGTGGGCCTTGGATTTGACTGGCTTTTTTTGCATGGGCGGCACTATAGCATGGGCGTTGACGCCGATCTGCGCGCGCCCTGCCCGGCTGGCGCGCGCATCGATAGCCGGTTTATTTACCTGTCGCGAGTGCTTCGAAATCCGTGATCCAGCCCTGCATGCGCTCGTGCGCGTGTTTCTTTTGCGCCGGGGTCGCGATGCGGATCGCGGTCAGGATGTACTTGGTGGTCTGGTCCATGTTGGCGTCATAGAAAGCCTTGCGCTCCGGCGAATCCATGCGGGCGAATAGCTCGCGCTGCATGGCCTGGATCTGGACCGTGGCCTGTTCGCGGTTGAGTTTTTCTTGCTGGATTTTGCGCAGCACGGCCAGGATACGACGCTGGCGCCACATCCGTTCTTCCAGCCAGCCTTCGTTGTCGAGCGCTCTCGCGTCGGAGGCGCGGCGCAGGATGGCTTCTTGTTCACTGCTGAAATTGCCGAACCACAGGTCGAACTGTTCCATCGACTTCTTGAATCGGGCGCGCTGGCGTTTTTCAGTGCTGCCTTCCATAAATTTCTTACGGTAATCGTCGTTTTTCGACTTGAACTTGCGTTCGATGTTGGCAATTTGTTCCGGTTTGATCGACAGTGCAAGGGTCGTGATTTCCGGCACGGCGCGCGTGCTCAAGCGTTCGCCGCGCAGGCGAATATCGCGGTAAGCCTGGGTCAGGTCGGCCTGGGTCGGATTGGCCGCGAGTTGGCGCTGGAAGCCGCCAAGCAGGGCCGCGTAGTCGCGCAACTGGGTCTGGCGGTGCCATTTGAACAGCGTATCGATGTCGCGTTTGGTGATGTCGGCTTGCTTGCCTTCGAGGTCGGCATAGGAATTCATCCACCAATACAGCAAGGTATCGCCCTGGTTGTAGGTGAACTTGACCGAGCTGCAACCTGCTAGCAAAGCAAGCAGGGCGAACATGCAGAGCGCAACCGTGCGCCGGAACACATTGTCTGGCGTGTTAAAATTTTTCATATTATCAACTTTTTGAGAACGGCTTATGAACGTAGTGATCCTCGCCGCTGGCATGGGAAAGCGCATGCAGTCTGCGCTGCCAAAAGTCTTGCATCCGTTGGCGGGGAAGCCGCTGTTGCGACATGTAATTGATACTGCGAGAACTTTATCGCTCAGTAAATTATGCGTGATTTACGGACACGGGGGCGCAGCGGTGCCGGAAATGGTTGGCCAGCTCGCGCAGGACACCGGTGCGGCGATCGATACCGCCCTCCAGCAGCCGCAGCTCGGTACCGGCCACGCCGTGATGCAGGCGGTGCCGCAGCTCGATGAAAACGTGCCGACCCTGGTGCTGTACGGCGACGTACCGCTGACCACCGCCGCCTCGCTCGCCAGACTGGTCGAGGCCGCCGGCAGCGACAAGCTCGCCATCCTGACCGTCGAGCAGGCCAATCCGTTCGGGCTGGGCCGCATCGTGCGCGAGAATGGCAGCATCGTGCGCATCGTCGAAGAAAAAGACGCCAGCCCGGCCGAGCGTGCGATTCGCGAGATCAACAGCGGCATCATGGTGGTTCCGACGCCTCACCTCAAGCGATGGCTGGCCGCGTTGTCGAACAACAATGCGCAGGGCGAGTATTACCTTACCGACATCGTGGCCCAGGCCGTGGCAGACGGGGTGCCGGTGGTATCGGCCCATCCCTCGGCCGAATGGGAAGTAGCCGGCGTCAATAGCAAGGTGCAGTTGGCCGAACTCGAGCGGCGCCACCAGCTCAACATTGCCAATACGCTGCTCGAGCAGGGCGTGACGCTGATGGATCCGGCCCGCATCGATGTGCGCGGCGAACTGATCTGCGGCCGCGATGTCACGATCGACGTCGGTTGCGTGTTTGAAGGCCGGGTCGAGCTGGCCGACGGCGTCACCGTCGGTCCTCACTGCGTGCTGGTCAACGCCAACATTGGCGCCGGCGCGCAGATCAAGCCGTTCTGCCACATCGAACAGGCAGTGGTGGGCGAGCAGTCGCAGATCGGCCCGTATGCGCGCCTGCGTCCCGGTACCGAGCTGGGCCAGGACGTTCATGTGGGTAATTTCGTCGAGATCAAGAACAGCACGGTGGCTGCGCATAGCAAGGCCAACCACCTGGCCTATGTCGGCGACGCAACGATTGGCTCGCGCGTCAATATCGGTGCCGGCACCATTACCTGCAATTACGACGGCGCCAACAAGTTCCGTACCGTGATCGAAGACGATGCCTTCATCGGCAGCGACAGCCAGCTGGTGGCGCCAGTGACCGTCGGCAAGGGCGCAACCCTGGGTGCGGGCACCACGCTTACCAAGAATGCGCCAGCCGGCAAGCTGACCATCTCGCGTCCCAAGCAAATGACCATAGAAAACTGGACCCGTCCGGTCAAGGCCAAGAAATAATTCACCTACTTTCCACAGCAAGGCCACAGGATAAACACAGGCTTGTACCCTGCTTATCCCGTGGTTTTACCGCACTGTTTCCACAGGCTTATCCACAATGCGCCTGCGCCGCTCACACGGCGATGCGGGTGTCGAACTTGCTGCGGTGGGTAGAAAAATACGCTTTGACGTTGCGCACGTTGGCATGCGCCGTGAACAGGCGGTGGGCCAGCGCGTGGTAGGCCGGCATGTCGGCCACTTGCACCACCAGCACAAAGTCCGGTCCTGGCGTGACGCGGTAGCACTGCAGCGCGGCGCTCTCCAGCCCCACCAGGCGCTCAAATTCGTCCATGCGTTCGGCTGCCTGCACGTCGAGCGTGATCTCGACAATGGCGGTGAGGCGCGGACCAAGCCGGTCTGGGGACACGATCGCTACTTGCCGCTCGATAACACCATTGTCGGTAAGCTGTTTGACGCGGCGCAAGCAAGTTGGCGGCGACACATGCACCAGTTCGGCCAATTCGGCATTCGTATGTGATGCATCAGTCTGTAATGCATTCAGGATGCGACGATCGAGCTCGTCGAGAAGTAATTGCTCAGACATCGCATGAAATTTCCAAGAAGTTATACGGCTCAATGTGAAATAATATTTCATATACAGGCATGAGTGAAATTATATTTCAAATAGTTAGTGAAACTGAAAGCATATTTCATCGTAGTTGCTCTACGATAGGATCTATTGCTAATTCTTAAAGAGGTTCATCATGTGCGGTATCGTCGGAGCAGTCGCCAAGCGCAACATCACGCCAGTCCTGATCGAGGGCTTGAAGCGTCTCGAATACCGCGGTTACGATTCGTGCGGCGTTGCCGTGCACCTCGACGGCAAGCTGACCCGCTCGCGCAGCACCTCGCGCGTGACCGAGCTCGAATCGCAAGTACGCGAAGCACGCCTCGAAGGCTTCACCGGCATCGCCCACACCCGCTGGGCCACCCATGGCGCGCCGGCATCGCACAATGCCCACCCGCACTTTTCGCCAGCCGAAGACAATGCCCGCATCGCCCTGGTCCACAACGGCATCATTGAAAACCACGACGAGCTGCGCGCCGAACTGAGCGCCCTCGGTTATGTCTTCACCAGCCAGACCGATACCGAAGTGATCGCCCACTTGGTCGACCACATGTACACGGGCGACCTGTTCGAGACCGTCCAGCAAGCCGTCAAGCGCCTGCACGGCGCCTATGCCATCGCCGTCTTCTCGCGCGAAGAACCGCACCGCGTCGTTGCCGCCCGCCAGGGCTCGCCACTGATCGTCGGCGTCGGCGAGAATGAAAACTTCGTTGCTTCGGATGCCATGGCATTGGCCGGCACCACCAGCCAGATCATTTACCTGGAAGAAGGCGACGTGGTCGACCTGCAACTGGCGCGCTACTGGATCGTCGACGTCGACGGCCGCCCGGTCGAACGCGAAGTCAAGACCGTGCACGCCCACACCGGCGCCGCCGAGCTGGGCCCATACCGCCACTACATGCAGAAAGAAATCTTCGAGCAGCCGCGTGTGATCGGCGACACCCTCGAAGGCGTCACCGGCATCATGCCCGAACTGTTCGGCGACGGCGCCCATGCCGTGTTCAAGGAAATCGACCGCGTGCTGATCCTGGCCTGCGGCACCAGCTACTACGCCGGCCTGACCGCCAAGTACTGGATCGAATCGATCGCCAAGGTCCCGGTCAACGTCGAGATCGCAAGCGAATACCGCTACCGCGACAGCGTGCCGCACCCGCAGACCCTGGTGGTGACGATTTCCCAGTCCGGCGAAACCGCCGACACCCTCGCCGCGCTCAAGCACGCACGCAGCATGGGCATGCCGCATACCCTTACTATCTGCAACGTCTCCACCAGTGCCATGGTGCGCGAGTGCAAGCTCAACTACATCACCCGCGCCGGCGTGGAAGTGGGCGTGGCCTCGACCAAGGCCTTCACGACCCAGCTCGCCGCGCTGTTTTTGCTGACCCTGACGCTGGCGCAGGTCAACGGCCGCCTGAGCGACGCCGAAGAAGCCGAGCACCTGCGCATGATGCGCCACTTGCCGGTGGCGCTGGCCTCGGTGCTGGCGCTGGAGCCGCAGATCATGGCCTGGGCCGACGATTTCGCGCGCAAGGAAAATGCCCTGTTCCTGGGGCGCGGCATGCACTACCCGATCGCCCTGGAAGGCGCCCTGAAGCTCAAGGAGATTTCCTACATCCACGCCGAAGCCTATCCGGCCGGTGAGCTCAAGCATGGACCATTGGCGCTGGTGACTGAAGAAATGCCGGTGGTAACGATCGCACCGAACGATGCGCTGCTGGAAAAACTGAAATCGAACATGCAAGAAGTGCGCGCGCGCGGCGGCCAGCTGTATGTGTTCGCCGACGTCGACTCGCGCATCACCTCGGGCGATGGCGTGCACGTGATCCGCTTGCCGGAACACTACGGCGACTTGTCGCCAATCCTGCACGTGGCCGCGCTGCAGCTGTTGGCGTATCACACAGCGCTGGCGCGTGGCACCGATGTGGACAAGCCGCGTAATTTGGCAAAGTCGGTGACGGTGGAGTAATACGGTGTAAGCCGTCCAGAAAAACTGAATAGATAGAATTATGTTTGTCAACTCAGAGCCAAGTTCGTCAAGCTTTGAGTGAATAAACGGCGTTAGACAGTTACAGGATGTAGCAGCCCATGTGTGCCATGATCTGGCCACATGGGCTTTCTTGTTAGTTTGCGTTGCTCTGATATGCATAATGACACAGCGCCTGGCGCGGACGACCGATTCGACAAGGCCGACTTCATTTACGATCCGGTGAAGAACGAGTAACGCTGCCCGGCAGGCGAAGCCTTGATATGGCGCTTTGCCAGTGTCGAGAAAGGCATGACGAACCACCGTTACTGGAGCTCGAACTGCAAGGCTTGTCCACTCAAGGACAGGTGCACGCCGAGCGCACAACGGCGCGTGACGCGCTGGGAACATCAGGATGTGCTCGACCAGATGCAAGCGCGTCTCGAACAAACGCCTGCGGCCATGCGTATCCGGCGCTCCACTGTCGAGCATCCGTATGCAACGATCAAGGCCTGGATGGGATCGACGCGCTTCCTGACCAGAGGTCTGGAACGTGTGAAGGTCGAGATGAGCCTGCATGTACTCGCCTATAACTTCAGGCGTCTGCTGACGTTACTTGGTAGCGCCAACATGATGGCGGCGATTCGGGCTCATGCCCAATTCTTGCAGCGCTTTAGCGTGCTCTGGCCGGTTCGTCTGTTGAGCCTGCCGAAAACGTCGCCGTCGGATCAGTGGCCGTTAAAGCGCTTTCTGGTCAATGCCGACTGATACGCTTTTCGTACATGCGACCTTGCGCAGGCGCCAACCTCATGTTTCCTCATCGCGGATCTTGCAGGCGATGTTTTCGAAAGAACTCCCAAATCACCTCGTTCGCATCGATATCGCGGGTCGTCTTTCCGATCGGCAGGCCGACATTGAATGCGTCGGCGCCAGGCCAGGTATGCCCGCCGTCCTTGATCGTTACCAGGGCGGTCGTCTGCACGCCATTGTCTTGTTCCAGCCAGCTGACCTCGGTGCCGTCGCGAGGGTCGGCATCGATGACGCGGCGCGATTGCACGGCCGCCTCGGCTCCGTTCTGCTTGAGCCAATAGCTAAAGGTATCCCGGGCAGACAGATATCCACCCGGTCTGCCATCGAAGGCCACGACCTGGTCAGCCGTGCCGTGCATCAGGAGCACGCCGATCCTGGCCGGCTTCGCATGATGCGCGATGACAGGTGCCGGCATGGGAGCGCCTACCGACGCCACTGCGGCGAACAGGTGCGGCAACTCGGCGGCGATGCGCAGCGTAAAGAAGCCTCCGCGCGACAAGCCGGTTGCATACACTTGCTGGCCGTCGATCCGGTAATCCTGCTTGAGCTTGGCAAGAAGCGCTACAACAAACCCGATGTCGTCCGTCCCCCCGAGGTAAGGCATGCCAAAACCGACGTTCCAGTCCTGCTTGACGCCGGCCGGGTAGACGACGATGAATCCATGACGGTCCGCGGTGCGGTTCATTTGCGTGTAGAGCATCTGTTCGGCCATGCTCATGCCGCCGCCATGGAAGTTCAGCACGACGGGAAAGGCTTTCTGAGGCTGGCCGGCGTACGACGGCGGCACATAGACAATGTAGCGGCGCTTTTCCTCCTTGTGCACCAGGGATTTTACTTGTGCAACTGCCGAGGAGGATACACACGCAAGGATGAGAAGGCTGACCAGGAATTTCATTGTGAGTCTCGGAAGTGGGCGAGCACACAGGATGGACGGCCAGTGGTGAAGCGGCGGTGAAATCCTACTGCTTTCAGGGAGCGCGCCGCGGTACGATATCGACCCGGTAGGCGGTCGCCCCGGCATGGAAGTCCAGTTGCCAGCGCATGGCCGCAGCAATGCGACGCAACAGGTTCTGGCCATGCAGGAAACCCTGCATCGTGCCTGCCCGCGCCGGATCAAGGCTGTTTAACAAGCTTAAGCGCCCTTCTACAAATGACAATCGCAGCCGGGATCCAGGGCCGCCATGAAACAGCGCATTCCCGAGACAGTTGTTCAGCAGTAGCATGGCCAAATGGCGGTTTCCCATCACATCGAGCCGCTCCGGCAGGTCGAGTACCAGGCGTTCATCGGTCCAGTTCTCGTCCACTACGCGTAGCAGGCCGTTTTCGATACAGCCGCGCAGGTCGAAGCGCGCGTCCGCAATGTGTTCGGCGCGCGCGAGGGCGAACAGCACGTCGATCGTGTTGTCGATCTCTTCGACCCCGGCTTGCAACTGTGCCGTCTCCTGCTGGTCCAGCGCATGGGTTCCTGCTTTGACGAAGACGTTCTTCATGACCGTGAGCGGTGTACGCAGCTCGTGGCTGACATCGCGCGTGAACGCATGCTCGCGCGCCAGCGCCGCGTGCAGTTCGGCGATGGTGCTCCCGAGCTTTTGAGCAAGGTAGCCGATCTCGTCACGCCGCTGCTGCGCGGTGAACAGGATGTGCTCCCCCGGCCGGGTAGTTCGCACTTCATCCGCCAGTACCTGCAAAGGCTGCACCAGGCGCCTGGACAGCAAGTAGGCCAGCAGCAGCGCTAGGCCGATCAAGCCCACGGCAACGGCGGTCAATACGCCGCCCACCTCACGGATCAGTTTCGAGACGATAAGCAGCGGCCCGACATCGGCCAGCAGATAGAGGCGCTGGGTGCCGGATCGCGCCTGCAGGTCGAGCGTACGGACATGATAGTGCTGGCCGGTATCGGTGAAGATTTCGGCACGGAGGCGTCCAGCCACTACCGTATCGCGAACTGGTGGCGGCAGCGCATCAAGGCTGGCGTAGGCGCGGATCAGGTCGTTGGCAGGATTTCCAGGTGTGCCATGCTGCTGGAATTGCGCGGCCATGGCATGGGCCTCGCGCTGCATGATCCGGTCGACCAGCATGTCTTCGGTGACGTAGGCAATGACGAGCATCAGTCCGGTGTAGCACGCGCAGAGGAATACCGTGAAGCCGGCCAGCGCGGTAAAAAGACCCAGCCGGATCGACCTAAACATGGCTTGCCGTATCCAGCGTCAGACGGTAACCCAGCTGGGGAATGGTCACGATCATGTTGGCGCCGCTGGCCAGTTCCAGCTGCCTGCGCAGCGCGTAGATATGCGACTTGAGGGCATCGCTGTCCGGCGGGTCGGCCCCCCAGAGCTCATGCACCAATCTGGATCGGGACACCGCATGCGGGTGCGCCGAGCACAGGAGAAACAGGATCTTGAAACCCGCATGGGTCAGCGCCAGTGGCGCCTCGTCGTATAGCGCGCGCCTTTCCCGCGGCAGGAGCGTGAGACGGCCGACCTGCATTTCGTAACTGACGTGGAGTTGATGGCGTCGCGCCAGCGCTTCGCAGCGCAGGGCCAGCTCGCGCAAATCGAACGGCTTGGTCAGATAGTCATCCGCGCCACCGCGAAAGCCGCGCGCCTTGTCCTCGAAGGCATCGCGCGCGGTGAGCATCAGGATCGGCACGTTGCGCGCTGCCGTCTGCTTGATCGCGCGGCACACCTCCAGGCCATCCATGTCCGGCAGGTTCAGGTCGAGCAGGACGACGTCATACGCTTCGCGCGTCGCCAGGTCAATGGCAAGGGCGCCGGTGGCCGCATGATCGGTGTGCCAGCGCAGTCCTTCCAAAAACTCGACGACCTGGCGCGCGATTGTCGGATGGTCTTCCACGACCAGGAGGCTCAGAGCGCTACGGTGCATGATTTCTAGCGGGGATGGACTGGCAGCATCGCATGGTCCCCGCCTCCCTTCCTTGTTCAGAACTCATCAGTATAGCGGCAAGCAGCATGTAATCGATCGCTACCGCATCCGCGCCAGGCGCCGGCGAAGCATGCTCACGCCCACAAGCGCAGCGGCAGCAGTCCCCACGCGGCCAGCACCAGGCAAAGCTGCAAGACCGCGAGCATCGCCGCCGCGTCGAGGATATCAACGCGTGCTGCCCGCAGCGACGCCGCCAGTCCGGCGAGCATTGCGACCGGCAGCGCGCCCGTGACGGCAGCCAGCAGGCCGCTGGCCAGCGTCAACTCCCCCAGCCGCATGAACGACTGGTGGTAAAAGAAAGGAAGCGGCAGCAGGAGGGCTAGCGCGCCGGCGAATGGCGCCCACAAGGGGTCTCGGCGCGCGCTACAGCCCGCGATGTGGCCCGCGGTCCGGCGCCTGGCAAGCCGCCAGAGCGGCTTGATGAGGATATAGGTGAGTCCCAGCACACCGCCCCCGATACTGATCCACAGCAGCGCCAGGTACGCCAGGGATACCTGCTCGTAGCTCTGTGTTCCGGTGCTGAGGACGCGCCTGCCTTCGGCCGAAACGAGCAAGACATGCGATGCACGCAGCTTGTCTGGCCCACGGAACAGCCTGCCGCCCGCGTGGCGCAGCATCAGGGCACCAGACTGTGGCGACACAAGCTTCAGCGCATGTCCATCGCCGCTGATGTGGACAGGGTTGAACACGGTATCGAGCAAGCGGAAACTGTCGAACCGGTTGGGCGCCGGAACGTACCAGCCCTCCCAAGCCGTGCTGTCGAAATGCGGCGAAGCGAAAGGCGCTGGGAGCATGCCGACCTTCAGGGTGCGGGTCAGCAAGGCGTCGAACCGTGCATAGTCGGCGGTTTCACTGTCGGCATTGATGGCGATGAAAAAGGCCTGCTGCGTGTCCGGAAACAGGCAGAGCTTCGCCCGGAACCCGACCGTGTTCCCGCCATGGCACTTGGCAGCGGCCCAGTGCCGATCGTACCGTCGCAGCCCCAGGCCATAGCCGACGCTCAAGCCCGCGCGCGCGGCTTCGGTGCCGGCCGGCTCGCCCATTTGCCGCAACAAGGCCGTGTCGATGAAGGGCTTGCCATTGACGCTGCCATCGCTCATCAGGAAACGCGCGAAACGGCCCATGTCCGCGGCGGTGGTGGTGAACTGGGCCGCCGGCCGCACGTACGAGGGTACTGCCGGGTGCGTGGCGCCATCCTCGAAGTGCCCGCTGGCGAGGCGCGGATCGCGCTCTTGCGTGACGAAGGCGAAGCTACTGTCGTGCATGCCGAGTCGCGCAAGCAGCGTAGCGTCCAGGTAAGGCTCGTAAGCTTGCCCGGTAATGGCTTCAATGACCATCCCCAGCAGCGTATAGCCGCTGTTCGAGTACGAGAAGCGCGTGCCAGGGCGCTGGCGGACCCGCAGCACCTTGCTCCCTTGTCGAAAGGCGGCGGCAAGCGGCGTGTCTGCAGCGGCCCGCATGGTGAAGACATGCCACAGGTGCACGTCATCCAGCCCGGCCGTATGATCGAGCAGGTGCCGAATGCGTACCGGGTCGCTGGCTTCCCATGGATTGTCGAACCGTATGCCGGGCAGCACCGTGGCAACGGGAGCGTCCAGAGCCAGACGGCCCTCGCTCACCATGCGAAGTATGCCGGTGGCAAGCACGGTCTTGGCGATCGAGCCTACCTGCACCCGGTCGTCAAACCGCATCGGCGCGCCCGTGCCCGCGTCGCGCAGGCCGGCGGCGCCCTGCGCCTCCAGTGTGGTCCACACCGCGCCCTGGAGTTTTTCCTCGTGCAGTAGCTGTGCGAGCTGGGAGTGGACATCTGGCGCCGCCTGCAGCGGCGTCGCGAGCAGCAATAAACCCAATAACCTGAGCAGCTTGTTCAATTGTGTGGTGTTGTGAAATGGACCAGTGCTCAGGGTAGAACGCTGGCAGTGAAACGCAGGTGAAATCGCGTGATCACTTGGAGTCAACAGTCGAACGGAATTGCTATAGTGAATCGCCCCGGGTTTTGTAGAGGCTCCATTGTTTGAGAGAATGGGGCTATGAAAAAGCAACCCAAGTATTCCCCTGAAGTTATCGAGCGCGCCGTGCGCATGGTCAGCGAAGCCGGCAGCCAATATGAGTCGCAGTGGGCCGCCATCACGTCGATCGCTGCCAAGATCGGCTGCACATCGGAAACACTGCGCCGTTTGGGTACGCCAGCAAGAGCGTGATACCGGCCAGCGTCCAGGGCCGACTACCGCCGAAAATGAGCGCGTCAAGGCGCAGCGGCCAAATCAGCTGTGGGTCAGCGATTTCACCTACGTCTCGACCTGGCAAGGTTTCGTTTATGTCGCCTTCGTGATCGACGTCTTCGCTCGGCGCATTGTCGGCTGGCGGGTCAGCAGTTCGATGCGAACCGACTTCGTGCTCGATGCCCTGGAACAGGCGCTGTACGTACGTCAGCCCGAACGGAACGGGCTGGTCCACCATAGCGATAGGGGCTCGCAATACGTATCGATTAAGTACAGCGAGCGCCTGGCGGAAGCCGGCATCGAACCGTCTGTGGGTAGCAAGGGCGACAGTTACGATAATCCCCTGGCTGAGACCATCAACGGGTTCTACAAGGCTGAACTGATCCACCGCCGCGCTCCCTGGAAAACGCGTGAGGCCGTCGAACTGGCCACGCTGGAATGGGTGTCCTGGTTCAATCATCACCGACTGCTGGAACCGCTCGGCTATATACCGCCAGCGGAAGCTGAGGCAAACTATTACAGGCAACAGAACAGTCAAGCCGTACCGGCCTGACTCACACTAACCGGCCTCCATGAAAGCCGGGGCGATTCAGGAGTTGACAACCATTTCTCTGTCTGCAAGATATGTAAGTCGTTGATTTTCTTACTACTGATTTGAAAAACTTAACTCGGCTCATTCAAAAAAAAGAAAGAACAACTTCTGGTTTGCTGGCGGGCTGTTGCAAAGGCAGCTCGCCAAATTGCCGCTAGCTTCGTGGACTTTCTGAGTCGGCCCTTTTCTTCCCAAGAGAGAGCTCGCACATGCTTTCGTCTATCCTCGACGGTTTTAAACATTCCTGCTTAGAAGCAGTCTCCTTGACGCCCATTGCCCCTTCGTTTTGCAGGACTGTAGGCGCCTTGTAGTTTTCCGGATCGATCGCCGGCTGTACTTGATGTTGAAACAGGTCGCGGTCTTTCTGCGCCTCGCGCCGCTCTTTTGTTGGCGGACTGATAAAGAGAATGCTGGCGCCGGCGGGATCGCGCAGGTTGACGGCGGCCGAGGTGCCACCCTCGTAATAGCTCCCCAACACGCCGACCGCCATCTGCACAAAGAAAGTGCTGGCCCCGGTGTTGCCGAAGCGATGGTCGGTGTTGATGAACTGCTTGGTCTTGCTGGTGTCGATCTCGGGGCCGCCTTGCGCCGCATAGCTGTGCAGGGTGCCTTCGAATGCGATCTGCTGGTCGAGCTGCTTGCCGAAGGCGCCGATGATACGGGCCGGGCCTTTTGCACGCTCGGCAGCCGGCAAGGTGTGGAGCGCCTGTTGCCAGCCTGCTTCCAACAACTTCTGGCGCGCCTCGCGGCGCTTGATCGGCTGGCCGTGCTCGTCCTCGAATTTGACGAAAACCGGACGGTGGATGAATCCGAGCGAAGGCAAGTTGTCGAATGCCTTCATCTGATTGCGGTTCCATGGCACCGGGAACCACGGCGTTGGTTTCCAGTCCTTTGGCGGGTCGTTCAGCCAGCGGCGGAACGCCGCCAGGGAGATGTCTGCCTGGTCATGGTCGAACACCGGACGCTTGGCGAATGCTGCCGCGGCCGTTAGCCATTCGGCGACAGTCGGCAGGCGCGTACGATGGTGTTTTTCGGGGTTGGCCAGCTTTTCGGGTGTCGGTACCTTCTTTTGAACGTCGTAGTACATCATCCGCAGGTTCTCTTGCAGGTAGTCATTGTCCGGGTCGTCCCACACATACGGGCGCAGCGGCTCGACGCGTTCGCGGCGTGCCAGCACGAAGACGGCGGTGGAATCGGGCATGGCCGGGATGTAATGACCGTCCTTGACAAGCCTAGGCGCACTTGGAGCTAGAAAGTCGTCGCGCGTTGCCGAGCTGTCTTCCGAATGCAGCATGACGTAGGGCACGTCCGGATGAGTGTCGAAGAAGGCGAATACCTGTTCCAGCAGCTGGTCGGGGCGCTCTGCCAGCTGCCATGGCGCGGTCACGAACAGGTGCCAGGCCATTCCGGTAGTTTCCGCGCCGCTGGCCAGCCCGGCCATGGGCCGTATCTCGCTGGGTTGTTCGGCGGGATCGAGCATGGGGCTGCCCGCATAGAAGGACGGCGCGCCCCAGTACATTGGCGAAGCCGCCGCGCCGTTTTCCAATGCGTCATTCGCGCGCGATCCGGCCACGCCAGATTTGTCGAAGCTGCTCCACTCATACTTATTCGGGTCCGGCTCGCGGATGCTGCTGAAGGGCGTTCCGTTTTGCAGGGCTTCCCACAGCTTGCCTTGCCGGTATTTCTCGACCGTGACGCCCAGGCCGATCACTTCCAGTACGTACTCCCGGCGCGCCGGCTCGGTGTTGGCCGCGGCCTCGTGCGCCTTGAGCTGCTGCGTTTTCTGTTGCCACACGCGTTCCCGCGCGTCTGCCTTGAAGGACCCGACCAGCCAGCTGCCGCCGAACAGAAATGCAACGACCGCCAGCGGCACCCCGAACCAACGTATCTTGTCCATCGTCGTCTCCACGTCAACGTTCATCAGTTCCGGGTCGAGAACCCGTAACTCGAGCCTCGGTCACATGACGAGAGCATTACTGCTTAGAAGCAGTCTCCTTGACGCCCATTGCCCCTTCGTTTTGCAAGACTGTCGGCGCCTTGTAGTTTTCCGGATCGATCGCCGGCTGTACTTGATGTTGAAACAGGTCGCGGTCTTTCTGCGCCTCGCGCCGCTCTTTTGTTGGCGGACTGATAAAGACAATGCTGGCGCCGGCGGGATCGCGCAGGTTGACGGCGGCCGAGGTGCCACCCTCGTAATAGCTCCCCAACACGCCGACCGCCATCTGCACAAAGAAAGTGCTGGCTCCGGTGTTGCCGAAGCGATGGTCGGTGTTGATGAACTGCTTGGTCTTGCTGGTGTCGATCTCGGGGCCGCCTTGCGCCGCGTAGCTGTGCAGGGTGCCTTCAAATGCAATCTGCTGGTCGACCTGCTTGCCGAAGGCGCCAATGATGCGGGCCGGGCCTTTTGCACGCTCGGCAGCCGGCAAGGTGTGGAGCGCCTGTTGCCAGCCTGCTTCCAACAACTTCTGGCGCGCCTCGCGGCGCTTGACCGGCTGGCCGTGCTCGTCCTCGAATTTGACGAAGACTGGACGGTGAATAAAGCCAAGCGAAGGCAAGTTGTCGAATGCCTTCATCTGATTGCGATTCCATGGCACCGGGAACCACGGCGTTGGTTTCCAGTCCTTAGGCGGGTCGTTCAGCCAGCGGCGGAACGCCGCCAGGGAGATGTCTGCTTGGTCATGGTCGAACACCGGACGCTTGGCGAATGCGGCCGCGGCCGTCAGCCATTCGGCGACAGTCGGCAGGCGCGTACGGTGGTGTTTTTCGGGGTTGGCCAGTTTTTCGGGTGTCGGTACCTTCTTTTGAACGTCGTAGTACATCATCCGCAGGTTCTCTTGCAGGTAGTCATTGTCCGGGTCGTCCCACACATACGGGCGCAGCGGCTCGACGCGTTCGCGGCGTGCCAGCACGAAGACGGCGGTGGAATCGGGCATGGCCGGGATGTAATGACCGTCCTTGACAAGCCTAGGCGCACTTGGAGCTAGAAAGTCGTCGCGCGTTGCCGAGCTGTCTTCCGAATGCAGCATGACGTAGGGCACGTCCGGATGAGTGTCGAAGAAGGCGAATACCTGTTCCAGCAGCTGGTCGGGGCGCTCTGCCAGCTGCCATGGCGCGGTCACGAACAGGTGCCAGGCCATTCCGGTAGTTTCCGCGCCGCTGGCCAGCCCGGCCATGGGCCGTATCTCGCTCGGCTGTTCGGCGGGATCGAGTATGGGGCTGCCGGCATAGAAGGACGGCGCACCCCAGTACATTGGTGAGGCCGCCGCGCCGTTTTCCAGTGCGTCATACGCGCGGGATCCAGCTACGCCTTTCTTGTCGAATTTGCTCCACTCATACTTATTCGGGTCCGGCTCGCGGATGCTGCTCAAGGGCGTTCCGGTTTGCAGGGCTTCCCACAGCTTGCCTTGCCGGTATTTCTCGACCGTGACGCCCAAGCCGATCACTTCCAGCACGTACTCCCGGCGCGCCGGCTCGGTGTTGGCTGCGGCCTCGTGCGCCTTGAGCTGCTGCGTTTTCTGTTGCCACTCGGTTTCCCGCGCGTCTGCCTTGAAGGACGCTACCAGCCAGCTGCCGCCGAACAGAAATGCAACGACCGCCAGCGGCACCCCGAACCAACGTATCTTGTCCATCGTCGTCTCCACGTCAACAGTCATCAGTTCCGGGTTGAGAACCCGAAAATCGAATATCACCCACAGCACGAGCAAAAGGGGATAGGCGAGGACCGCGCCGGCAAGATAGCGCCAAGGCTTCGGACGCTTGACCATAGCCTCGTTATCCAGGGCCAGGGCACTCACGCTTTCTCCTTCGGCGCCGTCCGCGTGATCCGCGTTCCCGTCGTTTCCGACACCACGATGTCCAGGAGCTTGCCAGTCAATAGCGGCAGGCAAGCCGGCAAGGTGCCGTCGGTGTAGTACCTCATGTTGCCTTCGATGAGCTCACGCCGCCACGGAGGTTCACACTCGAGGTAGACGCTGAAAGACATTACGAAGTCTGCCCACTTCATGATTCCTTTTCGGTAGCCCTCACCCAAAGGCGGATCCTTCAACCGCCAGTCCGCCACCGCGCACAGGTAGGCATAGAAATTTGGATCGGTGGCCGCCCTTCCCCGGCCAATGGAAACGTCGTAGGCCGTGACCTGGCTATGGTTCTTGCGGCTGTCGAAGATCGCGCTATGAAAGGACTTGGCGCTCACTTCATGCTGCCAGCGGCGCCGCGCCGCATCCCGGCTTTCCCGCACCATCGCAACGACCGTGCCGTCGGGGTTGCGTATCGCATGCACGATCTCGAACCTGTTCTCGTCGTGCGTACCCTTTGGATTTTTCTGCGCGTTGTACGCGGTTTCCATCCGTTGAACATCCTGTCTGGGCAATGGTTGCTGGACGCGTGGATAGCTGACCTTTCCCGTCGGGTCGGGGCACACCTCGGGGTTGATGCGCAAAGCGTCGCTACGAGCGATCGCTATCGCCGCCGTGATCGGGTCAACTTCTTCACACGGCCCACGATTTGCCGGTTTCAGCCTGGAATGCGTCGAGCTTTCCGGAATCTTGACTGCGTCGATTTGACTGCCGCGCAAGTCTGCCAAGCAGGGCTTGGGCAAGGGTTCGCCATTGATCCTGCGGATTCCGTAGCGCTGAGTCTCGGGCGTGTCGCCCGGCTGGACTGGCCACGTGGCAACCGGCAGCGAGGCGCGCAGTCCGCGCCCGCTCTTCGCGACGTGTGCGTGGTCGTCTTCGCCCTTGATCGACAATGCGAAATCGTGGGGCGGCTGGCCAACCAGTACCGGCAGCGCTCGACGCTTTTGCGGGTCCCAGCGCCGCTTTGCAGTAAACACGCGCTGGCGGAAACTGCTGCCCAATTCCAGGAGCGGTTGTCGGGTGGTTTGTTCGGTAATATTGCGGACAGGGCCGATGCTCAAACCTTTGCTGGCCGCATACCCGCTGACGTCGCGTTGCCCGGTGGCCCGCGTGCCTTGCAGGTAGTCAGGGACGCCTTGCCAGCCAATTCCTTTCATGTTCTGCAGGGCAACCGTCATATCTTCGGGGCTGAAGTAGAGGTAGACCTTACCCCGGTTGTCACGATCGGCATCCGGCGTCCAGCGGCCCTCGACCATGCCGCCACATCCAGCCTCGCTGATGTTTGCAAAGGCAGGCGCGCTTGCTTTTGCCTTGGCAACGCCCTTGACGATGTTCACCAGGGTCTGCAGTCTGCCGTGCAGGGTCTGCGGCGCCGCAATCTTGCCGTAGTGCGGTCCCATCGGGGCATCCGTACCGCCAGTAAAAAAATTCGCCAGGTCGACCAGCGTGTCGGTGTCATCATCGAGGCTGTACGGGGGATGGGTCAGGATCAGGGTGTCGGCGGTGCGCTCGCCACGCTCCATCAGGAATGCCTGTGCGAGCAAACTGATCAAGCAGCCCTGGCTATGCGCGACAATCGTGACCGTCTCGTCCCGCCCGTAGTCGCGGATCATCGCGACCAGGGCTGCCAAACGCCGCGCGGCGAGCACCATGTACATGCGGCCCGGAGCATTATTGAGCGGCCGCAGCGGGTCTTTCATGGGATCCATGGGTGCCCCGGCACCGCGGTTCCACATGTCGGGCAGGCTGCTGGTGGCATTGGCAAACGGGCCGCCCCCTTTGGACAAATCCTTGTCGAGGCGATTGCCGTAGCGGTCGGTCATCTGGCCGTTAACCGGTTTTGCTTTTTCTCTCGCCTCCCGGAAGCCCCAGTAGAACGGAATAACCGGACTGTCGGTGTCGGTACCTAGCTTGCGCTTGAAGTAGGTTGCGTCCGGGTCGTCGACCACCTTGTTCTTGTCGGTAGGCAGCGAGTACTTCGCCGGTTTGAAGCAGCGGAACAAGCGTTGCTCAAGTCCGGCGCAGAGTCCTTCTTCGACTTCATTGAAGCTGGTACCAACATCGTTCACGCCGTGGATGATGATGATGTTGCAAGGCTTGTCGCGGGGGTGCTCGATGAGCTTGTCGGAGGCACGCTTGTTTTGCAATACCGTGCAGGAGTACTTCGCCACATATTCAGACTTTGGATATATGCTGCTCGCATCTGTCATGAGTTCACCTTACGGTTGGGCTATTGGTCGCCGCCGCGCATCAGGCTGATGTCGGCCATGTGCATGGCGTCGCGCTCGATCAATTCAGATTTGCCATCGGCACCGCTGCGCACCTGCATGGCGCTGCCGTCGCTCAGCCCGATGTTCATCCTGGCGTCCTTGACGGCGCCGCCCAGCGGCCGGTCACCGTTCTCGAGCGGCGTACCGCGCGCGTAGTGCACCGCCAGCTTCTGGTCGGCCACGCCCTCGCCGAACTTTGGAAACTGGGCCGTCATGCTTTCTGGCCCTTCGTAGAAGAACTCGGGTGCGTGAAATTTGAGCGATTGTTTGCTGCCCAAAACCGGTGGACCATCGCCCAGTTTCAGGAAAGAACCGTCTTCGGCCACCAACAAGATGACTTTGCCAGACACAGTGACGGTGCCTTCGGTGGCGCTCACATTCAGGTTCTTGGCCGAGTTGATGTCGGTGTCGTCGTGCTGGCTCTGGAGCAGCAGCTTGCCAAAGTGGGCGATGCCAGTGAGGCCGCCATTCTGGGCGAACAAGGAAATGCCCTTGCCGGCATTCATGCTCAAGCGCTGGCCGGCGGTCATCTGCAGGTGCTGCTGGGCTACCGTATCGATGTTCCGCGCCGAATAGCTGACGATGGCCTTGCTGCTGGCAAAGCCAATCCCTGCCGGGGACGTGATGCCAATGACCGGCTCTCCCGGCTCGGCCGCCGTGGGTGCGGTATTGCTGCCGCCTTCCCACCGCTTGAAACGGGCCAGCAGTTCGTCTTGCTCCTTGGTGTCGATTGGCATGCCGTGGTGTTCGGCCGCGAAGTTGCCGAGCGCGGCGCACAGTTCACCGCACTCACGCAACAGGCCGAGATAATCCTCGCGCGCGAGCTGGCTGCCTTTCGCGTTCGCGCCACCCAGCAGTTTCCATGCGCTCAGCAGGATACCCCTGGCAGCATGCAGTGCGATCGCCTCGTCACTGCGCAACTCTGCGCCTTCGCCGCGCGGAGCGGCGCTGCCATCCTGGCGCAGCTCGGTCAGGTAGCCGAGGTTGAGCTCCGTGGTGGCATGATCGCTCGCCAGCTGCGCGCTGATCTGGCCCGTGGTGTCGTCCAGGCGTAGCTGGTTGCCGCGCCCGCCGCGTATCTCGCGCGAACGGATGCCCGACTGGTACTTTGTGCCTGGCAGCCTGCCTTCGTGGCGGAACGTCGGCGGTGGGCCACTGCCGTTGTACAGCTGGCCAATAATGATGGGCTTGTCCGGGTCTGCGCCAGCCCAGCCGACCAATACTTCGGTGCCAATCGGCGGCAACAGGCGTGTGCCGCACTGTCCGGCGCTACCGGGCCCGTTGCCGGCCCAGTTGGAAGCCACGCGCACCCAGGCCGAATCGGCATCCGAGTCCGAGCTACCGACACCGTTGGCGTGTTCGTGGTCTTGCGGACGCGTCGCTGGAAAGCGGATCTTGACGCGCCCCATTTCGTCGCACCATACTTGTTCGTTGGCGGGACCGACCACGATCGCCGTCTGTAGCGCCGGCTGTGGCAAGGTGGCACGGGGCGGAACAATACGAATGCCCCGACGCACGCAGGTAAAGCGCGTCTTGTAGCGGATCGGCTCACCGTCGCCGTTGGCAAAGACTGCGTAGTCGCCCTGGCTCCAGTCGTTTCGGTTGAACAGCCGCTCGACGCGAGCGCCAATCTCGACCGGTAAATTGTTTTGCGCTGCTATATGCTGCGCCGTGATGACGAATTCGCGCTCGTTCGCCGGATGGGTATTGATTTCAGGGTGGCCCTCCAGGCTGAACCATTCACCTACCGCCAGGTCGCGCACGCCGCCTTCGCCGTGAAAGCTCTTGGCTTCATATTCGTAGTGCGCTATTTGCGCGTAGCTTAACTCGGTCAGGTCTCTTGCATTTTCGGCAATGTGCGGCGCCGCAACGTGGTAGTTGTCAAGACCCGCGGCCAGTTCGTTCCCGCGCTCGCCCTGGTCGGCCCTTGACTGCGCGCGGGTTTCCATGAACATGCCACCGGATGGATTCTTATAATCCCATGTGTGCAAAGAAACGCTGCCGGGCTGCAGGGTGCGCACGGCGCTCCAGCCAGTGATGCCATCACGCTGCTCGGTGGCGGCGTCGCGATGAAAACGCACACTGCCAGCCGCATTCTGCTCCAGATGGTTGGTGTTTTCGAACAAGAACAGCGTATGCCCGATTGGCTCCTGCCGCGGGCGGCGCTGGTAAGAATCGTTCGGCAAACCAGTGCGGAAGAACCAGGCAATACCGCGGCGCTGCAGCAGGCGCCGTATGAAAGCCGCATCCGACTCGTTGTGCTGCATGATGAATTCACGCGCGGCGAACTTGCTGCCTAGTCCGACGTCGACCTGTAGCTCGAACGTCGCGCGCAGGACAGCATTGCGCTTGTGCCACTCGGCCACCAAAGTCTTGATGACGTCCAGTTCGTTCTGGTTGCGGAAAACCCGGGTGTTGGTGCGGCCTTCCATGATCGACAACGCATCGCGCATCACCAGCTGGTAGGTCGCCAGGGCGCCGTCGCTCTGGCCCGATGCCGCTTCGGTGACGATCCCGCAGATGCGGCGTACATTGCCGCGGTCGGTGATCACGCGCAGTTCGGCAGCTAGCCCGATAAAGTCCTTCAGGGCTAGCGCGGCGTTATCGGCCACGCACAGGACGCGGTACTCAAAGCCGCCGCAGACGGATTCCTTGCCGATCAGCCTCTGGGCTAGCAGGTCATCATCGCGCGCTCCGTCGGCGCGGGCGAGCACGAGTCCTAAAGGCCGGTCTCGCGTCCCGAGCGTCGACATGGCAAGTCGAAGGTCTTGCACGGTGCGCATGTCTGCCATCTGTCATCTTCTTTCAGTCTGGTCAAGCAGCCGACGGCGACATGCGCTCCAGGTGGTACCAGACGTGGGGTCCTGGAGCGTTGTCGAAAAAGAAGATTATTGACGTAGGTTAACCACAGCATCATGCGTTTGCGCAAGAGCTGTCGGTTGCCGTTCAGGGTGGACAATATGGAAGAAGTAGAGCGGTTACCACTGGCGCAGCTTGGCTCGAACGAAGGTGCGCTGCTGCAAACTGCACAGCGAGCGCGACATGGGATGCGACGTCGACCGCTTGGTCGCCGAGCTCCCACAACGCGCTGCCGTGCTGAACCGTTTTACCCGGCTGGGCAGGCCAGTGACGGTTCCAGTATTACAAAAAAACTACCCAGGCCTTAACGATTATTCCGACGCGCCGACTTTGCCTTCATCACCGCCGTCATCACCACGGCCACAGTACCGACCGCTGCAATCGTGCGCCATTTTGGCGGTAGCGGCTGGTATAAACCAGCAATCCAGGAGATGGCCGCCATTGGGGGCGCGGCGCGCCACATGTCCAGCTGAGCGCGGGGGCCGGAACGCGTCGTCATTTCTTGCATCTTCCCGATTCCCATCGCCATTGGCGCTAGCCTGCGGGTACTTTCCTGAAGCGGCGGCGACACGCCGCGCACCGCCGCATCGAGCGCCTGTTCCAATCCCGCCTCGTCACCGACCCACAAGGCGCGGTAGACGATCGTACCGTTCGCATCGATCAGCCAGACCGAGTTCGGCTTGCCGTCGAGTGCCTGGTGCACGCTGCCGTCGACGTCATCGATGGCGATAGGAAATGGCAGCGCATCGCGCTGCTGCAACTGGCGCGCGTGCTCGATCTTCTCGTCCAGGCTCTGCGGCTGTTCCAGATATTCGCCCGGGTGGGCTTCGCGCACCTGCAGCATGACAAAGTCAATATCTCGTCCGAACTCTTGGTGCATTTCCTTGAGCATCGGATTGGAGCTTGCCGTCATCGGACAAGAGAGCGATCCGGTTACCAGCAGCATCGGCTTGCGGCCGCTGGCATCGGTAGTATTAACGCGGCCACCACCGGCCAGGGGCAGGTCGAATTGCGGTATGCGCTCGCCGGGGCGCGGCGCCTTGTCGCTAAACGTCATATCGTCCATCAGTACATGGCGGGTGACGTGGTCATACCGGTATTGGCTTACAGAAGTCATTGCAATTCTCCTTGAAAAAAGTGGGTCAGGTAAGCGTAAGCAGTTCGCCGATCGCATCGGCGATCACGCCGGGAGAGTCTTCCGGCGTAAAGTGTTTGCCGCCAGGAATGCGGTACAACGGGGCTTTCAGGTCGCGCGCGAACCGTTCGCCGTATTCGATTTTCTGGAACTGGTCTGCATCGCCCCAGACGATCCGCGCCGGCACCGCGAGCTCACGCAATTGTTGTTCAATGGCGAGCGTATCGTGCACATCCAGCGACTGGACCTGCCGGACAAAGGCGTCCGGTCCAAAACGCGAGCTGTACATTGGCCAGTGCACGCGCAAGGCTTCTTCGGCCGCTTCTGTCGAGGTATGACCGCGTGCGAACATGCTGCCCAGGATGGGTTTGAGCGCTGCCGCGGGCAGGCGGCGCACCAGGCCGCCTGCCGCACTGATCGCCTTGACGCTGGGGATCGGCCACGAGTCGTAGCCAATCGCATTGGTCAGCATCAGGCCAGCGCACAGGTCTGGACGGCGCACCGCCAGGATCTGGACCACGCCGCCACCGAGGTCATGCCCGGCAAAGACCGCCCGGGTGATGCCGATGGTGTCGAGAAAACGCGCCAGATAATCGGCCTGTTTCGCAATCGAGATATCGCGTCCGCGGCCTTGCACGCGCGACGAGCCGTAGCCCACCATTTCCCATGCGATGCAGCGTGCTTGCGGCAATCGCGGCATCACATGCCGCCACAGCGCAGGCGAGGTCGGAATACCGTGCACCAGGATTACGGGAAAGCCCGTCCCCTGCTCGGTCCAGGTCATGCGAAGGTCGTCGACAACTACGGTCTGTTCCATGTTTTCTCCTTTGTTGTTGCAGATGCCAAAGCGGCGTCAAGCCGGTGGCCTCGAATCATGCGGCCGCGCCCAGTCGCTGTGCCAGGTCGCCCAGATCCAGGGCCTCGATGTCGGGCTTGGGGGCGATGGGCAGCGGCTGCACGCCGAGGCGGGCCAGGAAGGCGGTGCGCATTCCTGCCCAGGCCGCGCCCGCAACATCCCAGGGATGGGCGGCCACCAGCATGCAGTCTTGCAAAGGCACCTGCATTTGCTCTGCCGCCCATGCGTAGACGTCACGATGCGGCTTGTATTTGCCGACCGACTCGACGCTGAGCTGCCGCTCCAGGAAGGGGGCGATACCGGCGTGTTCGAGCTGGGCGCGCAAGACCTCGCTTGAAGAGTTGGTCAGCGCTGCCATGCGAATGCCGCTGCTGCGCAGGGCGTCGAGTGCGGGCAGGACATCGGGATGCGCCGGTGCGCTGCGCAGGGGTTCCAGCGCTTTTTTCGCGTCTTCTTCGCTGAGCATGACGTCGCGGTTGGTCGCCATCATCTGGAGCACCGCGACGCCGATCTCGGGAAGTGGACGGTACTGTCCGCTGACAGTGAGCACCAGCGAGTAATGCAGCAATTTGCTGAACCACTGTTTCGAGCCCTGGTGTTCCAGCAGCACGCTGTCGACACTCTCATGCAATGCAGCCAGATCGAGCAGGGTTTCGTTCACATCGAAGAGCAGCACCTTGGGGGCACTCACCGTCGGAAAGCTCATGACATCTCCTTCATTGGCAATAGCAGGGTTTGCTAATCAAGAACAATCATAGGCCGGCCCGCGAATATGCCGGGCACGATACAAAATTTACCCATACGGCAACAAACGCTAGCAATCGGCACGGCACTCCTGGCGTCGAGGGGCCGTACTCCCGCCGTTCTATAAGGCGCTGTCACCGTTGGCTATGGATGAGTCCGAATATGATGCGCAGCAAGTGCTCGACGGAAGTGACCCGCCCGCCATCAATTGCCCAACGCCAGCCCAGGTAGTTGGGGAGCCAACGCGAGGCAACCCCATGGAACCGCGCCAGCCATTGGCGCAAGCGCCGGTGGTAGGCGTTGACGTTCTGGACATGAATCGCGCTCCGGACCCGCTCGCCGGAGCGCAGATTGACTGCCTGGTGGGCAATACCCCGCTGGCGGGCAAAAGCACGGTAGGCGGCGTGCGAATCGGTAACCAGGAGCGCTTGCGGGGCCAGCTTCGGCAACAGGTGCCGCACCAGTTGGGGCACTTTCAGGGCGCCGCGTCCGGTAACCGCATCGATAGTCCGACCACTGCGGTCGCGTGCAACCAGAATGCAATCGAGGTGGCGTGAGATACCGGGCAGACTGGCCCGTCCGCCTCGCTTGCGCGGCGGGCGACCGAGTGTGCGCGAGCCTTTCTGCGATTCCAGCAAATACATTTCGTCGGCTTCGACGATGCCGACGAGCTGCGCTGGCCGGTCATGCTTGACCCGGTCCAGGAAGCGATGGCGCCAGCGAAATGCCGTGTTACGATGGACGCCGACCCGCTTGGCGGCGTCGCGCACCGGACGAGAATCGAGTACGGCGCCGAGGTAGTCGAGCCACTTGCCGCGCAGCCTGAGCCGCGCCAGCGGCGTGCCACTCAGGTCATTAAACGTGCGCCGGCACTGGCAACAGCGATAGCGCTGCAGGTCGTTGGCCTGGCCGTGCCGGTGATAGCGCTGGCAGCTGCACTGCGGACAGCGCCGCCCTGCGGAACGGATCTGCCCAATCAGGGCGATTACCCGGTCGAGGCCGGCTGCGGGATGCAGGGCATCGAGCACCTGCAGCCGCTGGCCCTGGTTGAGCATGGGAAACTGGGCAAACAGCTTGGCAAACCTGGGCGTTTTCACAGATGACTCCCATCGAGATCGACCGGGGTTGGACCGCGAAATGGCTCAGCAGTTCAATGCTCATCCATAGCTAACGAGTACAGCGCCCTCTATAATCGGCCGCTGGCAGGCATCGCGTTGCGCGCCGCACGACTACTTACGACCGGGCCATGGATCATTTATCGCTGCTATTGAACCGCTTCAGCCTGAGTGCAGGTGTTTTCTACACAGGAAAAATTTGCGGCATCCATGATTTTCCCGACGATGCGATGCAGGGCCACCTCCATCTGGTGCAGCAGGGGCCGGTTCAGGTGCTCGGCCTTGAGCAAGAGACAGTGCTCGTTACCACGCCCACCCTCTTGTTCCTGCCTCGCCCGAAGGCGCATCGCCTGATCGCCGATGAAGGCGAAGGGGCGGAGGTCGTGTGCGGCACCGTGCGCTTCGGTGGCGGGGGCCGCAGCCCGATCGCCGATTCGCTTCCGGACGTCGTGCTCATCCCGCTTGAGCGCCTGCCGGGCGCACACGCCTTGCTCGGCCTGATGGTCGACGAGGCCTTCGCCGGCCGCTACGGTGGCCAGGCCGCCCTCGACCGCCTGTGCGAAGTGCTGATGATCCGCCTGCTCGGGTATTGCGTGGAACATGGCTTGACGCAAGGCGGTGTGCTCGCGGGACTAGCCGACACGCGCCTCGCGAAAGCGCTCATCGCCATGCACGAAGATCCGGCGCGCGACTGGAAGCTGTCCGACATGGCCGCGCAAGCTGGCATGTCGCGCGCACGCTTTGCGCTTCACTTTCGCACCACCGTTGGCGACACCCCGGTCGGCTATCTGGCGTCGTGGCGGATCATGACCGCGCAGCGGCTGTTGAGACAGGGCCTGCAGACCAAGCAGGTCGCGTTCGACGTGGGCTACGGCAGCGCCAGCGCCCTGAGCCGCGCATTTGTCCGCCAACTGGGCTGCTCGCCGCGCGAGTGGCTCAACAGCCAGGACGAGACGCCGGGAACACACAACGAGACGCCCGATTCCCAGCCCGGCCCGGCACACGGATAGGATGACGATTTGCGCCAAGGCCTAGCGGCCCTGCGCACAGTCAATACCTTCCAGGAGAGCCACGCATGTCGAACAAGATCATCCATCAAATTGCCCCGGTCGATCACGCCAGCGCACAGGGAAAACAGAAAGACGTCCTCGACGCTGCACTCAAGGGAACCGGGTTTATTCCAAACATGTATGCCAACATGGCCAACGCTCCTGGCCTGCTGAGCACTTACCTGCACGGTTACGACGCTTTCCGGAAAGAATCAGGCCTGTCGCCCGTAGAACAGGAAGTCGTCTTCCTGTCGATTAGCCAGTACAACGGCTGCACGTATTGCACGGCGGCACATAGCATGATCGCGGAAAAGATGTCGATGGTTCCCGCGGAGGTGGTGCAGGCGATTCGGGCGCGCCAGCCCATTGCCGACGCTCGCCTGGCCGCACTCTCGGCCATGTCGGTGGAGATGGTGGCGAAACACGGACAGCCCTCGGCCGATATCGTTGGCCAGTTCCTGCAGGCCGGATTCGAAGAGCGCGACTTGCTCTACATTGTGCTGGCAGCGGCGGTCAAAACGCTCAGCAACTATAGCAACCAGGCATTCGGCACCGAACTCGACGAGGCATTTTCGGCGTACAGGGTAGAGTAAGGCAGCGCGTTGTTTGCCCGGCCGTCGTCACGGCCCTGGCAGATCGCCACATGCCGCGGCAGGGCAAGCACCCGGCCGTCGTCTACATCCACCGTAAATGACTTGAAGGCAATGCACCCATGACTGAATCATCCACGCTCTTTACCCCCACGACCATCGGCACCCTTGTCCTGAAAAACCGGATCGCCGTCGCGCCGATGACGCGCACCAGTGCCAGCGCCGACGGCCTGGCCACCGACGATATGGCGCGCTACTATGCGCGCTTTGCGCGGGGCGGACATGCGCTCGTGATCACCGAGGGCACCTACCCCGATCTTCTTCATAGCCAGGGTTACCTGCACCAGCCGGGCATCGCCAACACGGCCCAGGCCGATGCCTGGCGCAAGGTGGTCGATGCGGTCCACGCCGAAGGAAGCAAAATCGTCCTGCAACTGATGCATGCCGGTGCGCTTAGCCAGGGAACGCACTGGGAACCTGGCACCGTCGCGCCTTCGGCCGTGCAGCCGCTCGGTACCCAGATGGGCTTTTATCGCGGCGAAGGACCCTACCCGCTGCCTGCCGAGATGACGCTGGCCGAGATCGACGCGGTGACAGCAGCCTTTGCCAGCGCCGCCGGCCGCGCCAAACAGGCCGGATTCGACGGCGTCGAGATCCATGGGGCGAACGGGTACCTGCTCGACCAGTTCCTGACGGCGCATACGAACGAACGTACCGACCAATACGGTGGATCGACCCTTGACCGGGTGCGGCTGCTGGTCGAGGTCAGCCAGGCGGTGCGACGCGAAGTGGGCGACGATTTCACCGTCGGCATGCGTATCTCGCAGGGCAAGGTCAATGACTACGAGCACAAATGGGCCAAGGGCGAACAGGACGCCAAGGATATCTTCGAGAGCCTGGCAGGTGCCGGCATCGACTATCTCCATACGACCGAATTCGATGCGGCGGCGCCGGCCTTTGGCGAAGGCGAGAGCCTGGCCGCACTGGCCGTGCGCTACGGCCGCCTGCCCGTCATTGCCAATGGCCAGCTGGGCGAACCCGACAAAGCCGAGGCACTCATCGAGCGTGGCGACGCGGCCCTGGTCACGCTGGGCAAGGCGGCACTAGCCAATCCCGACTGGCCGCTGCGGGTGGCCGGCGCCGCGCCAATTACCGAGTTCGACTTCGCACTGTTGCAGCCACTGGCCAATATCAAGCAAAGCGAACTGGAGCAAGAGACTCTGGCGCCGACCCCTTAATGACCTGGCACGACATCTTTTCGGTCAGCTTTGTCGTGGACCGCGAACCGGCCCACTAGCGTGGCACTGGCCTCGTTCAGGCCATGCACCTCGACTTGCGCGCCCGCCCTGCGGAACTTCAGCACGATCTTGTCGAGGGCGCTGATCGCCGTGATGTCCCAGAAATGCGCCTGGCTCAGGTCGATATGCACCATGGCCGGGGCGTCGCCGTAGTCGAACGAGTTGACGAGCTGATCGGATGAGGCAAAGAAGACTTGTCCGGTCACCTGGTAGCGGTGGGTGCGACCCCCATCGTCGGTCTGCGAGCGCACTGCGAGCAGCTGGCTGACCTTTTGGGCGAAAAACACGCCGGACAACAGAACGCCGGTCAGCACGCCTTTTGCCAGGTCATGGGTTGCCACCGTGACGACGACAGTGGCGAGCATGACGATGCTCGAGCTGGCCGGATGCTGGCGCATGTGCTTGATCGAGTCCCAGTTAAAGGTGCCGACCGATACCATGATCATCACCGCGACCAGGGCCGCCATCGGAATCTGCCTAACCCATTCACCGAGGAACACGACCAAAAGCAAGAGCACGACACCCGCGGTCAGGGTCGAGAGGCGCCCGCGGCCTCCGGATTTCACATTGATGACTGACTGGCCGATCATCGCGCAGCCGGCCATGCCGCCGATGAAGCCGGTCGCGATATTGGCTACGCCCTGGCCGACACATTCACGGTTCTTGTCGCTCTTGGTATCGGTCAGGTCGTCGATGATCGTGGCGGTCATCAGGGACTCGAGCAGGCCCACCACCATCAACGTGATCGAATAAGGCAGGATGATCTGCAAGGTCTCGAAGGTATACGGCAGGTTCGGGATCAGGAACGACGGCAGGCTGTCCGGAAGCTGGCCCATGTCGCCGACCGTACGAATGCCCAGGCCCAGGACCATGGACACGCCGGTAAGCACAACAATCGCCACCAGGGGTGACGGTACGGCGCGGGTAATGTACGGCAAGCCGTAGATGATCGCCAGGCCGGCGGCCGTCATGGCGTAGACATGCCAGGTCACGCCGGTCAGCTCGGGTAGTTGCGCCAGAAAGATCAGGATCGCCAGTGCATTGACGAAGCCCGTCACCACCGAGCGCGACACGAAACGCATCAAGCGGCCGAGCTTGATCCATCCGGCCACGATCTGCAGCAGGCCCGCCAGGATCGTGGCGGCAAGCAGGTAATCCAGGCCGTGCGCCTTTACCAGCGTCACCATCACCAGGGCCATGGCCCCGGTGGCGGCGGAAATCATTCCCGGCCGGCCGCCAAAGAAGGCGATCAGGGTCGCAATCGAGAACGACGCATACAAGCCGACTTTGGGATCGACACCGGCGATGATGGAAAACGCAATCGCCTCGGGAATGAGCGCGAGTGCGACTACAAGGCCTGCGAGCAGGTCGTTGCGGACGTTGGAAAACCAGTCCTGGCGAATCGTTTGAATTGACATGAAGATACCTTCTCGGGCTGATGCCGAGTACAAGAAAGGGGAAGACGCCGCCAGATGGCGCGGCGTCGCCGGTTCAACTTGCGAGAGGTAACGTTACGGCGGGGTCACTGAGCAAAAATGACCGCGTGGCAGCCCGGCTCCGCGATAAGAGAGCGCTTCCAGGCTCGCATGCCCAAGACGTGCATGGTGCGCGCTTTGCAGTGCAGGGCAGGTCAAGGTGGATGAAGGAAGCGGCAGGGGCATAACCTGTCATATTGCACTGCAACATGGCGCGAGTCAAGTCACCGTGGCATCACCTCCATGGTGTGGGCGATGGTCTGGTGCCCGCATGGTAAGCTGAACACCCCCACGATAAGCTTGAATGTATGAACGAATTGGTAAAGACCGGCATTCCCGGCCTCGACGAGATACTGCTTGGCGGCATGCCCCGGAATAACAACCTGATCGTCGAGGGACCACCCGGCTCGGGCAAGACCACGCTCGGGCTGGGCTTTATCTATCAGGGCGCGCTCGAGTACGGCGAGCCGGGCGCCATCGTGTCGTTCGAACTCGATTCCGCCAAGCTGATGCGCGACGCCGCCGGTTTCAACTGGGACCTGCAGGGCCTGATCGACCAGGGCAAGATCAAGATCATCCAGACCAGCCCGGCTGTGTTGCTGAGCGAGTTCCGCAGCGCCGACGGCGTGTTCGCCGCCTCGCTCGTTGCGATGGGCGCCAAGCGCCTGCTGATCGATGGCCTGACGCCGCTGCGCCTGTATGCCGAAGTCAACGACCTGCCTTTCCGCGAAGACGTGCACCTGCTGATCGAAGGCTTGACGCGCCTGGGCGTGACCACCATGGTCACCGCCGAGAAAGACGAATCGCTGGGCGCGGTGCTGGCGCATGAGCGGTTCGTGTTCGACACCATCATTTCCCTCACGCGCGAGGAAGCGCGGCGCCGTGTGCAGCGCCGCCTGACCGTGATGAAATCGCGCGGCCAGGATTTTATCGGCGGCAGCCACACCATGCGTATTGAACCGGGCGTGGGCGTGCATGTGTACCGCCGCGCCCAGTCGCGCCCGGTGACTTCGCCCGACCAGCCGACCTCGGAAGAGCGCTTGTCGACCGGCTCGGCCGCGATCGACAACATGATGGACGGCGGCATCTACAAGGGCTCGGTGACGCTGGTGAGCGGCATTTCCGGCACCGGCAAGACCGTGCTTAGCGTCCAGTTCCTGACCAACGCCATCGCACATGGCCACAAGGGCTTGCTGGTGAGCCTGGACGAGCATCCGCGCCAGCTGATGCGCAACGCCAGGTCGCTCGGTTTCGATCTGCAGGCGCTGGTCGACACGGGCGACCTGTTCATCCATTACGAGTCGCCGCTCGAACTCGACCTGGATGTGCACTTCGACCGCATCGTCAAGCTGGTCGAGAAAGAAAACATCGACTGCGTTGTGTTCGATTCGATCGCGGTCTACGAAATGACCAGCCGCAGCGAGGTCGCCGATTATCTGTACGCCCTGGCCAGCTACTTCAAGAACCGGCTGGCGACGATCCTGTTCAATTATGAAAGCCCGGAGCTCCTGGGGGTGTCGCAAATCAGCGAAGAACTCAAGGGGTCGCACCTGGTCGACAACATTATTCTGCTCAACTACGTAGAAATTTCCACCGTACTCAGACGGGCCATTGCCGTGCCCAAGGTGCGCGGCAGTCGCAACCTGCAGGTCACGCGCGAATACGCGATCGGCGTGGGCGGCCTGCTGCTGGTCGACGAAAGCACGACCGATATCCAGGCCGTGCCGCAACTGCCGTTCTCGTCCTATTACGGCTTGCTGTCGCGCTCACCGTCACGCCAAAGCCCGGCAGTTGAAGAAGCCCTTGCCAGCGGTGCTCCGTTGCCCCAATCGGAGCAACTGCCGACCGAAACCCCGCGGTGATCAAGGTCGATCTACCCGACAAGGCGCCGGTCGACTGGGACGACTGGTCCACACCGCTGCGGCAGTTTACGGAAGCGACCGGCCTGGTCACGGCCGCCTACGACACGGCCGGGGTGCGCCGCTTCGGACCTGCGACCGGCTCGCGCATGGCGGCGCTACTGGCCGAGCGCTCCAGCCTGTGGGCCGAGGACGGTGCCGGTACCCTGCACGAGCGCGCCCTGGTGCGCACCGTGTGCGCGCAGGGTAGACCAGCGTCGGCGCCGTTTGGCGATGTCTTGCGGGTATGCGCGCAGCCACTGCTGCTGCGCGGCGAAGTCTACGGCGTGCTGGTATTCGGCTGGCGCTTTTCCGACTTCAGCTCGCCGCTGGCTTGCGAGCGCATTGCCACGCAGATCGGCTTGCCAGGCCATTTGCTGTGGAACGAGGCGCGGCTCGATGCGCCGGTATCGGAACAGCGCATGGCAACCTATACCGCCCTGCTCGGCACACTGTCGAGTACGCTCGATCGGCAACGTGAAACCATCGATGACCTGACGCGCGTAAACCGTACGCGCGAACTGTTCCTGGCCACTGTTTCGCACGAGATGCGGACGCCGCTGTCGGCGCTGTCGATGCGCATCGAACTGCTGCTGCGCACGATGCCCGACCTGCCGCCGGCAGCGGTCAGCGGGCTCGAATCGATGCGCGTGCACGTGCGCCAGGAAGCGGGCATGGTCGACGACCTGATCGATGCGGCGCGCACCCTGACCGGGCAGATGTCGATTACCCGTGCGCCGGTCGTGCTGGGCCAGGTCTTGCGCGATGCCATTTCGACGGTGGAAACCCACGCGCATGCGAAACAGATCCAGATGCAGGTGACGCCGGTCGATTACGGCGACCAACTGCGCTTCGAGGCCGACGGCCGGCGCCTGCAACAAGTGTTCTGGAACCTGCTGTTCAACGCGGTCAAGTTCACGCCGGCTGGCGGCGTCGTGCGCATCAATCTGCGCCAGCTGCAAGGCATGATCGAGATCGATATTGCCGACTCCGGCCAGGGCATCGAAGCAGATGATCTGCCGCACGTGTTCGGCGCGTTCAGGCTGCAGCAGCACGACAATGCCACCGGCCTCGGACTGGGCCTGTACATTGCCCGCCGCATCGTCGAGCTGCACGAAGGCAGCCTCAGCGCCAGCAGTGCCGGTCGCGGCAAGGGCGCGACCTTCACCATCCGGTTGCCGGCCGCCACGGCCTGAGGCGCATGTCGCCAGTACGCGGCAAATCCGTACCCGTTTGATCCGGTTCAATCCGGGCGCCGGGGAGAAAGGCATCGTGTCTTCTGGCTGATGGGAGGACGCATGAACGTGTTAATGGTTGGTGCCGGCAATGCCGGATGCGCGCTCGGCGCCATCCTCGCGCAAGAGGGACACCACGTGGTCCTGCTCAAGACCTCGCACGCCCTGCACGACGCCAATTTCGACACGGTGCGCGCCACCGGCAGCATTACCATCGTCAGCAATCCGAAAGGCGGCCAGCGCAGCACGGCGACGATCGCGCTGGCCACGCGCGATGCCGGGCAAGCCTTCGCCGTGGCGCCAGACGTCGTCTACATCACCACCCAGACCCAATGCCATCCCGGCGTCGCCGCCCTGGTCGGGCCCTACCTCAGGGCAGACCAACTGGTACTGCTGGCGCCGGGCTACATGGGGTCATGCTATTTCTTGCCCTACCAGGCGCGCCACGGTTTCCTGCTCGCCGAGGGCGAAAGCCTGCCCTACGATGCCCGCATCAGCGCGCCCGGCGTCGTAAATGTCCTGTTTCGCAATACGCGCAACGCGCTGGCCTTCCTGCCGCGCGAGCGTGCCGCCGAAGGGCTCGAACGCGCTGCCAGCTTGTTCCCTACCTATGTGGCGATCCGCACCAACGTGGTCGAGTCCGCGATGCACAATCCAAACCTGATCGTGCACACCATCGGCGCGCTGTTGTCGGCCAGCCGCATCGAATATGCGCAGGGCGAATTCTGGATGTACCGCGAAGCGTTTACGCCATCCGTGCTGCGCCTGCTGAACCGGCTCGATGCAGAAAAGAACGCCGTCATTGCCGCAACCGGCGGCAAGCCCTCGCCTTATTTCGACGAATGCAAGTTCCGCAACGAAGAAGACCTGTCGCAGCCGTCGATCTCGGTGTTTCGCCGCTACGCGGCCGAAGGCGGGCCAAAAGGACCGAGCACCCTCGAGACGCGCTTCATTACCGAAGACGTACCGATGGGGCTGGCGCTGCTGTCGTCCATCGGTCGCCTGATGCAGGTGCCGACCCCCACCGCCGACGCCCTGATCGTGATCGCCAGCGGCCTGCTCGAGCGCGACTTCGCCGCCGAGGCGCGCACGCTGGCCAGCCTCGGCCTGGGGCAGGTGTCGCGCGAGGAATTCACACACCTCCTGAACGGGTGAGCGCGTGGCCCTGCACGACCTGCTGTCGCATCACTACTATGCCTGGCGCCCTTATCTGCCCGGCCGTGTCCTGTACCACCCCGATTTTTTCCGCGTGCGCGCCTTGCTAGCACAGGACAGCGCCGCCATCGCCGCACAGTCCAGGGCGCGTCTGCGCAACATCCTGGTACACGCGCTGCAACACGTGCCGTACTACCGCCGCACGGTCAGGCTCAGCGCGGCGCAAGCGGCGAACGAACCCCTGCACCAGGTCATGGCGGCCTTTCCCTACTTGTCCAAAGAAGAAGTCATGGCGCAGCAGCGCGACTTTCTCGACAGCCGGCTCGACCCGTCCCGGCTGACGTATGCCACCAGTGGCGGTTCATCCGGACAAGGCATTGGCATGTGGCGCAGCAAGCGCCTGGCCGATATCGAAAAAGCCTTTTTCACCCACGAATGGGGCAAGTTCGGCTTTTCCTTCGACAAGGCGCGCATCCTGCGTATCGGCGCCGACGCGCGCCGCCTGGCCCACGAAGCACCGCTGCGCGTGCTTGGCAACCGCTTGATGCTGTCGCCCTATCACGTGCACGACCAGCACAAGGCCGCGATCGTCGACGCCATCGGCCGCTTTCGTCCCGAGTATGTGCATGGTTATCCAAGTTCCGTGACCGCGCTGGCCGAACTGCTCGAGCCGGGCGAGCTCGGCGTGCAGTTCAAGGCGGTGTTGCTCGCCTCGGAGCCGGCCACCGCGGCGCAGATCGGATCGATCCGCCGCGTGTTGCGCGCTCCGGTGTCGCTCAACTATGGTTTGTCGGAACGTACCAACCTGGCTTTCCTGCAAGTCGACGACGCGGGAACCAGCGCTTACCGGTTTGAGCCGCTCTATGGCTTCAATGAAAACCGCCTCGATGGCGAGCGCGCCGAAATCGTCGGCACCTCGCTGTGGAACGAGGTCATGCCCTTGATCCGTTACCGCACCGGCGACTACGGCCGCATCGGCACGAATGGCCATTGTGCCGTGATCGACGGCCGCGGCCATGAATTTTTGATCGACCGGGCCGGCCAGCGCATTCCGGGCCTTGCCATCGTCATCGACGAGCTGACCTGGGATTTTGTGCGCCTGTACCAGGTGCGGCAGGCTCGCGCCGGCGCCATCACGCTGGCCGTGGTGGCGCGCCATGGCAGCCTGACCCCGGCACAGCGCGCCTTCGTGCTCGACGCCCAGCTACGGCGCTGGGGCGGCTTCTTCGACATTGCATTGCAAGAAGAACACGATATACCGCTGGCGCCGAACGGTAAACGCCAGCTGGTGGTCAGCTCGCTCGGCGTTTAGGCGTTTTCTGCAGCGCTGACCCAGCAATGCCATCGGCGCGCCTGCAAGCCATTGCGCGTGGCACAGGTCGGTTAGGAGTCGACAGGGGCGGGAGATTGGTCATGCGGCCACGGCCAGCAGTTCCAGGCGCAGCTCTTTCATGCCGGCTGGAACATAGATCGAGATCGATTGCGCTTTGAGCATGCGCTCGTACATCGGGCCTTTCGCTTCCATGCTGAAATAGCAAGTCTCGGGCCGCACCGGGACCGCCGCCGGCAGTTGCGGTGCGTGTTGCAGGCGCACCCCGGGCAGCGCCGACAGCACGAATTTCTCGACATCGTCCGGCGCGCCGATCTTGAAGCGCAGCGGCACCACGTCCACCAGTTCTAGCGCCGCAATCGAGGCCGATACCGCAATATAGAAGGTGGTCTTTTCGTCGATCTTGCCCGAGTCGAGCATGCCGATGTAATACGAAGGCCGCACTTCGTTGAGTGCGATCGCGAAATACTTCGACGAGATCACGGTATCGAGTAATTCTCGAATGATCGTGTGCAGCTTGGCGAAGGCCGGTCCCGGGTCGCCGTGCTGGTAGGGCGGCAAATCGGCCAGGGTCCAGCTCTTGGAAAAGGTCATCAGGCCGCCCGCCACGTCGAGCAAGCCCTCGTACAGGCGTTCAGGATGCAGCGCCGGATGATGGAAATGGTGGCTCAGGCTGGCATAGGCGGAACTGGCGGTGTGCAGCAGCCAGAACGAGGCCATGTCGCCGGAGCGGAACTCGACCACGTTGCGGCTCGGTTCGCGCTGGTGCCCGTACAGCGCGGCCACCTTGGCCTGCAGCGCATCGAGCAGGCGGCGCAAGCCCTGGAACAAGACCGGCGCGGCGCCCAGCGACAGCGAGGGTGGTACGAAACCATCGTCGATCTCGAAGCCGCCGGTTGCCGCGCGGCGCAGCCGTAGCAGTGGAAAATGAACATACGAATCGCGCGGCTCTTCTTCCGACACCAGCCGCAGCGACTTGTTCAGGGTGGCCAGCTGCACTGGCGCAGCTTGCGTGTACAGGTCGGGCGTCTCGCCGTTGGCCTGGACGTAGCGCGCCGTGTTGCTGGCTTGCCCGGGAGGCGTGAAATTGCCGCTGAACGGTTTCAGCCCGGGCAGGGCGATGTAATAGGTGAGCGTTTGCTGCGCCTGCGGCAGCAGGCTCAGGTCCACCGCTTCGGGCAGGGCGTCGATCTCCGGCGCGTCGACCAGTTCACCGTCCTGGAAGCGCGCCGACAGCGCCAGCAGCCGCAGCACGTTGTTGGCAAGGGCCTCGCGGTCGACCTGTATGGTCTCGACACCCCAGGCGTAGGGATGCACCGCCTTGATGCTCTTGTGCAGACATTGTTCGTGATAGTGGTCTTGCCGCTGAAAGTGCTGCGGACGCAATAGCAGGCCTTCGCCCCAGAGAACCTTGCTGGTCATCGCTGCCTTCCCTTCAATGTGTCTGGATTGATCGAATAACTCTCCGGAAACCATAACAACTTGAAAGGGTTGCCCATGTGAACTTGATCAAACCTTGGTGCTGCACGGCATGGCAGCATGGGGTTTGGTTTTTGCAGTCATTTGCCACTGAGACACATGAAGGGGGAGCCCCATGAAGGGATATACACCAGGCTTGTTCGACCGCCTGCTCGGTGTGCCGAACCGGGGGCCGGGCCAGGCGGCGGTGCGCCTCACGATCGAGGAATTGAAAGATACGGTAGCGCGCGACCTGGAGTCGCTGCTCAACACCCGTTCCAGCATCCCCGACGGTGCGCTCAAGGCGTATCCGGAATGCGGCCGCTCGATGGTGACTTATGGCTTGAACGATTTCGCCGACCTTTGCCTGTCCAGCCCGACGGATCGCGCGGCGATCTGCGCCAGTATCGAACAGGCCATTGGTTGCCATGAACCGCGCCTGCGCGAGGTACGTGCGCTGCTGGAACTGCGCAACGATTCGGTCAATCGCCTGGATTTCTCGATCACGGCCGTGCTGGTGGCAAGCGTGTCGCAGGAACCGGTCAACTTCGACGCGGTGTTGACGCCGTCGACACTGCAATACAGTATCAGCAAGGCCGGCAAGGCCGCGCGCTTGGCCCCGGTCGGAGCTTGAACCATGGAACAGCTGCTGCCCTATTATGAAAGCGAGCTGACTTTCCTGCGCCGCAACCTGCGCGAATTCGCCGAGCGCTATCCGCGCATTGCGGGGCGCCTCTTGATGAGCGGCGAGGTCTGCGAAGACCCGCACACCGAGCGCATGATCGAATCGTTCGCGCTGCTCAATGCGCGCATCGCGCGGCGCCTCGACGACGACTATCCAGAATTCACCGAAGCATTGTTCGAGGTACTGTATCCGCATTACCTGCGCCCCTTCCCCTCGTGTTCGATCGCGCGCTTCGATATCAGTAGCGCGGCAAAGCTGGGCGACGCCGGCATGATCGCGCGCGGCACCCAGTTCACCACGCGGCCGGTACGCGGCGCCGCCTGCATCTTCCGCACCGTCTACCCGGTCGTCGTGGCGCCGGTCGCGCTCACTGACGCCAGCTTCTCCGCCGTCATCGATGCGCCCGAGGCCGTACGCTTGCCGGGGACGGCGTCGTCCTGCATCAGCCTGGCCCTGGCCTGCACCGCCGCACAGGGTTCGCTGGCCGGGTTGGCGCTGCCCAGCCTGCGGGTCTTCATCGATGGCGAACCGTCGTTCTGCGCCGCCTTGCGCGACGCGCTGTTCATGCGCACGGTCAGCGCCTACGTCGAAGCCGGGACCAGCGCACGCTGGACGGCGCTGCCGGTGCCGGTGCGCCCCAGCGGTTTCGGCGAGGACGAAGCGCTGATCGATTTCCCGGCGCGCTCGCATGCCGCCTACCGGCTGCTCACCGAATACTTCTGCTTTCCCGAAAAATTCAACTTCTTCGACATCGACCTGGCGGCGCTGGCCGCGGCCGCGCCGCCGGGGACGCGCACGCTCACGCTGCACCTGGCACTGTCAGGCCTGCGGTCGGACTCGAATACGGCGCGCATGCTCGGCACCCTGTCCACCAACAATGTCTTGCTGGGCTGCACACCGGTGATCAACCTGTTCCGCCAGTGCGGCGAGCCGATCAGGGTGACGCATACCAGCACCAGCTATCCGGTAGTGGCCGATGCACGCCGCCCCTTTGCCTACGAGGTATATGCAATCGAGTCGCTCAGCCTGGTACGCCAGACGCCGCAGGGCGAGACGCTGGTGCAGTTTCGTCCCTTCTATTCGCTGCGCCACGCGCAGACGCCGGAAGACGCGGGCCATTATTACGCCGTGCGGCGCGACGAATCGCTGGCCGAGCACAGTCCCGGCTTCGAGACCCAGGTGTCGATCGTCGACATCGATTTCGACCCGGCCGAGGTCGAAACCGACACGCTCAATATCGAACTGACCTGCACCAACCGCGACCTGCCAGCGACCTTGAGCTATGGCCAGGCCGGCGGCGATCTGTTTTTCGAAGGCGGCTCCGGCGAGCGCTCGATCGCCCTGCTGCGCAAACCGACGGCCTCGTACCGCTTTGCCAGCGGGCGCGGTGCGCACTGGCGCCTGATCTCGCACCTGGCCCTGAACCATCTGTCGCTGGCCGACGGCGGGGTCGAGGCCTTTCGCGAAATGCTGGCGCTGTACGATCTGCCGCGCTCGCCCTCTTCGCAGCGCCAGATCGGCGGCATCAAGGCGATTTCCCAGCGCCCGGCGACCACCTGGCTCGCTGGCAATCCATTCACCTGCCTGGTGCGCGGGGTCGAAGTACGCCTGAGCATCGACGAGGAAGCCTTCGTGGGCAGCGGCATCCACGCGTTCGCCCAGATTGTCGAGCGCTTCCTCGCCCTTTATGTGCATGCCAACAGCTTCACCCAGCTGGTAATCGTGTCGAACAAAACCGGAGAAGCATTATTGACATGCCAGCCCCGCAGCGGCGATTTGAGCCTGCTGTAATCGACCGCCTGTTCCACGAGCCCTACCGCTTCGAGTATTTCCAGGCGGTGCGCATGCTCGAATTGTGGGCGCGCCGGCGCGGCTTGCCGCGCAAGCAATGGGTGGCCACTTTCCTGCGTTTCCAGAATTCGCTCTCGCTCGGCTTTCCGGCCAGCCAGGTTGAGGCGATCCACCCCGAGCCGCGCCAGATCGAGGCCACGGCTGCGGCACTTGGTGCGGCCTTGAAAGACGGCAGCCTGAAATACATTCGCCTGACGCCATCGTTCATGGGACTGCTCGGTGGGCAGGGCGTGCTGCCGCTGCATTACACCGAGCGCATCGCCGAACACCAGTGGCAAGAAAAAGACGAAGGCGCGCGCGCCTTCCTCGATACCTTCTCCAATCGCTCGCTGGCGCTGTTCTACGAAGCCTGGCGCAAGTACCGGCTGGCGCTGCAATACCAGCTCGATGGCCAGGACCGTTTCCTGCCGCTGCTGCTCAGCCTGGCCGGACTGGGCGACCCGGCGCTGCGGCGGCGCCTGGCAAATAGCGAAGACGGCGCGGTGCTGGACGAATCGATCGGGTATTTCGCAGCCTCGATCCGGCACCGTCCCGCCTCGAGCGTCCAGTTGGCGCGGGTGCTGTCGGAATACTTTGGCCAGCAGGTGGTGGCCGAGCAATTCGTCGGCTGCTGGTACGATGTGCCGCCCGGCCAGCAGACTATCCTGGGCAGCGACCATGCGGTGCTTGGGGTCGGGACCATTGCCGGCGCGCGCGTCTGGCAGCGCGACCTGCGGCTGCGGCTGGTAGTGGGGCCGCTCGACCGCGCAGGATTCAACCAATTTTTGCCGGGTGGACAAGCCGCACGGGCCTTGAAAAGCCTGCTGTCGATGTTCACCGGCGTCTGTCTCGAATACGAAGTGGAGCTGGTACTGCTGGCGGCGGGCGTGCGCAACGTCCGGCTGGCCGGCGATGAAGGCCGGCTCGGCTGGGACGCCTATCTGGTGCAAGACCTGCAGACCCAAGACCGGCGCGACGTGCGCTACGAACTGCACGCCCTGTAGAGCTTGCTAAGGGCGCAATGCGCGTTCCAGGTCGACGCGCAGCATATAAATTGTCGGCGTCAGGCCGCGCTCGCCCGGGGTATAGAAGATGCCGGGCAACACGCCGTCTTCTTCGAGTTGCGGCAGCAAGTCCTGCACCAGGTCGTCGAGCGGGAACGATAGCGGCTCATAGCCATCCCATTCGAACTCCGCGCACAGGTCGGCGAACTGGCTCGCCGGCCACATGGCGAACACCAGGCTGCCGTCATCGGTCTTGGCCAGCGCCCAGCCGTCGCGGTACAGTCCCCACACTTCGCCGGTCTCGGCCACCTGGCGCAAGAAATGCGCATAGCGCTGGGGCGCGCTCAGGGTGACCACATCGGCCAGTCGTTGCGCGTCGAGCTTGATTGCTGAAAGTGCTTGCTCGCTCAAGATATCCACCGTAATGCGTCACTGGGGCCATGGCAATAGGTACATGCCGTCGGCATCAGAATACGCCAGTTCGCGCTGCGGCGGCGCGGGCAGTGCGTGCCGTGCCGCATGCACATCGACCACGTGTGATTGCTAGCGTTCGCTGCCGGCGCTGAGCCGGATCGACCTGGCGTGTCATGGAACTGTTATCGAATCGTCACAATGTGGTCATTTTCGCTCTCTACCATGCGTGGACTTCCGCTACTCTCGACAGGATCACCGTGAACAAGCTGCCCGACCACATCCGCGCTGCGCGCGAGCATGACGATATCGACACCAATCTTTCGTCGAATCAACATTTTAGCAGCGTGCTGGATGCGCGCCTTAGCCGGCGCAGCCTGCTTCGTGGCGGCGCCGCTTCGGCCGCGACCGCAATGCTCGGCGCCCTGGGATTGGGCGGCTGCGGCGGTTCCGGCGACGATGTCCCGGTCACCGGGACCCCGCCGGTGGTGGGCACGCTCCCGGGCGACAAGCTGCTCGGCTTTACCGCGGTATCCAAGAGTCTGATCGACGCGGTCGTGGTTCCGGCCGGCTACACGGCCAGCGTCCTGTATGCAATGGGCGATCCGCTGACCGCGTCCACCCCGGCGTTCAAGAACGACGGCACCGATCTCGATCACGAAAATCGGGCCGGCGACCAGCACGACGGCATGGAGTTCTTCCCCCTGTCCGGGCTTGGCACCGCCTCCACCAGCGTCAATGACCGCGGCCTGCTGGCAATGAACCATGAAGCCACCATCGACGAGAAATTGTCCGCCTTTTTTTTGCATCCGAATGGCGGCACCATGAGCCTGCCGCGTCCAGCATCCGAGGTGGACAAGGAGATGGCGCTGCATGGCCTGTCGGTAGTCGAAGTGCGCCGCAGCGGGTCTGAATGGAAAACCCTGCAGGATTCGCCTTCCAACCGCCGCGTGCACCAGCAGACCGAGATCGAGATCGCGGGGCCAGTGCGCGGCAATGCGCTGGTGGTGACCAAGTATTCGACCAAGGGCACGACTATCCGCGGCACCCTGAACAACTGTGGCACCGGCCGGACGCCGTGGAATACCTACCTGTCGGGCGAAGAGAACTGGTCGGGCTATTTCACCCGCGGCGCGAGCGACGATGCCGCGCGCGCCGACAAGAGCGTGGTCTCGCTCAAGCGCTATGGGCGCGCCGCCGGCGCAGCGTCGCGCCACGGCTGGGAGAGCGGCGGCGTGGACGACAAGTATGCACGCTGGAACCTGGACAAGAAGGGCGCGTCGGCAGACGGCAGCGATGACTATCGCCACGAGATGAACGGCATGGGATATATCGTCGAGATGGACCCTTACGACAAGACCCGCGCCATCAAGAAGCGCACCGCGCTGGGCCGCTATGCGCACGAGAGCGCGGCCTTCGGAAAAGTGCTCGCTGGCCAGCCGCTGGCCGTGTACATGGGCGATGATTCGCGCAACGAATACATCTTCAAGTATGTATCGAACGCGCCCTGGGTCGCCGCCGATGCGACTGCTCCGGACCGTATCGCCACCGGCGACAAATACCTCGACAGCGGCAAGCTGTACGTGGCCCGGTTCCTGGCCGATGGTACCGGACAGTGGATCGAGCTGTCGATCGCCAACCCCTCCATCGCCAACTTTGCCGTCTACCCGTTCGCAGACCAGGCCGACGTGCTGGTCAACGCCAGGCTGGCCGGCGACGCCGTGGGTGCCACCAGAATGGACCGTCCGGAATGGTGCGCGGTGAACCCGGTCAACGGCGAGATTTATTTCACGCTGACCAACAACAGCAACCGCCGCGTCGAACCGAGCGGTGCAAGCCAGGCCGCGCCGGATGCGGCCAACCCGCGGGTGTATACCGACATGAAGGGCACCACTGCGCAAATCGGCAATCCCAACGGCCACATCATCCGCGTGCGCGAAGGCGCTGCCGGTTCGGCAGCCACCAGCTTTCGTTGGGACGTCTATCTGTTTGGCGCCGAAGCTGCCGCCGCCGCGACGGTCAATCTGTCGGGCCTCTCGGCTGACCAGGATTTCTCCAGCCCGGACGGCCTAGCCTTCAGCGCCGCTACCGGCATCTGCTGGTTCCAGACCGACGATGGCGCCTATACCGATGTTACCAACTGCATGATGCTGGCCGGCGTACCGGGCCAGGTTGGCGACGGCAAAAAAATCACCTTGAGCCATCCGCGCGCTGACGGAACCACCCTGAATGTGGACACCTATCTCGGCCTGGCCGCTACGCCCGATACGCTCAAACGCTTCCTGGTCGGCCCGGTCAACTCGGAAATTACCGGTATCGCCGAAACTCCGGATGGCAAGGCGTTGTTCGTCAATATCCAGCACCCGGGCGAGAATACGTCCGCCGCCCACATCGGCGATCCGAATAAATACACCAGCCAGTGGCCGTCGAATGCCGGCTATGGCGCCGGCAAGCGCCCACGCTCGGCAACCATCGTCATTACCAAAAACGACGGGGGCCGTATCGGAACCTGATTGGTGCGTCGCAGTTTTCCGTCCACCCGCGACCTGCGTAGCGCACGGCGTTGGCGGAGCCTGGTTATACTCGTTTTTTTACCTTCCTTGCCGGAATCTAATCATGCGCCCCAACCTGCTGGCAATGCTGAACATCCTCCACCCCATCATCCAGGCCCCGATGGCGGGCGTCTCGACCCCGGCCCTGGCGGCCGCAGTCTCGGAAGCGGGCGCTCTCGGCTCGATCGCGGTGGGAACCAGCACGCCGCAGCAGGCGCGGGCGGCCATTGCCGCCGTGCGCCAACACACCGGCCGGCCGTTCAACGTCAATGTGTTCACCCATGCGCCGGCCTGCAGCGACCCGGCGCGCGAAGCGGCCTGGCTGGACTGGCTGCGCCCGCATTTCGCCCGCTTCGGCGCCGAGCCGCCGGCCGCCTTGAGCGAGATCTACCGCAGCTTCCTGGCCGACGACGCCATGTTCGAACTGCTGCTGAGCGAGCGTCCCGCCGTGGTCAGCTTTCATTTCGGCCTGCCGGCGCAGGTACATATCGATGCGCTGAAGGCAGCCGGGATCGTGCTGTTCACCACCGCGACTTCGCTGCAGGAAGCGCTGCAGAGCGAGGCGGCCGGCATCGACGTGATCGTCGCCCAGGGCATCGAGGCCGGCGGCCACCGCGGCATGTTCGATCCTTGCGCGCCGGATGCGGCGCTGCCCACCTTCGCGCTGCTGCGGCAGCTCTCTGGCAAAGTGAAGCTGCCGTTGGTGGCCGCTGGCGGCATCATGGACGGCCAGGCCATCCGCCGCGCGCTCGAGCACGGTGCCAGCGCGGTGCAGATGGGCAGCGCCTTCATTGCCTGCCCGGAATCGTCGGCGCCGCCGCACCACCGCGCCCTGATTGCACAGGGCGCCGCGCTGCACACCGAGCTTACGTCCGTCATTTCCGGGCGCCCCGCGCGCGGCATCGTCAACCGCCTGTTCCTCGATGCCGGTGCGCCCGGCCATCCACCCCTGCCAGACTACCCGATTGCCTACGACGCCGCCAAGGCGCTGCATGCCGCGGCTTCCAGCCAGGGCTGCCAGGATTATTCCGTCAACTGGGGCGGGACCGGCTTCGCGCAGGCGCGCAGCCTGCCAGCGCGTGAACTGGTCGCGGTTCTGGTCGAGGAAATGAAGCAAACTGCCTAGCCAGGCGCCGTTGCCCGCTCGAAGCGTGCGACGGCCTTAATACTGCGCAACAACACCTAACGGAGAATCACCATGAAAGCGATAGCGTATATACAGCATGGCCTGCCCATCAGCGACCCCGCCGCCCTGCAGGAAATCGATTTGCCGATGCCGCTGCCCGGCGCCCACGACCTGCTGGTGGAAGTGCGGGCGGTGTCGGTCAATCCGGTGGACACCAAGATCCGCCTGGGCGTGCCGCTTGCCGATCCGAGCGAGCCGCGTGTGCTGGGCTGGGACGCGAGCGGCATCGTGCGCGCGGTGGGCTCCGGGGTGACGCTGTTCGCGCCAGGCGACGAGGTGTTCTATGCCGGCTCGCTGCTGCGCCCGGGCTCGAACAGCGAGTTCCAGCTGGTGGACGAACGCATCGTGGGCCGCAAGCCAACCACGCTCGACTTCGCCCAGGCAGCCGCCCTGCCGCTGACCTCGATTACCGCATGGGAGCTGCTGTTCGACCGCCTGAAAATCCAGGAGGGCGGCGGCGCCGGCAAGTCGCTGCTGGTCATTGGCGCGGCCGGCGGTGTCGGTTCGATTTTGGTCCAGCTGGCCCGCAAGCTCACCGGTTTGAACGTGATCGGCACCGCGTCGCGCGAGCAGACCCGCGACTGGGTGCGCACGGCCGGCGCCCATCACGTGATCGACCACACCCAGCCGCTGCGCGAGCAGCTCGAGCTGCTGCATATCCCGGCGGTGGACATCGTCATCAGCCTCACCCACACCGACCAGCACTACGCGGCCATCGTCGACGTCCTGGCGCCGCAGGGGCAACTGGCGCTGATCGACGATCCGGCCACGCTCGATGCCGTGCCGCTCAAGCGCAAGTCGATCTCGCTGCACTGGGAACTGATGTTCACGCGCTCGATGTTCGGCACTGCCGACATGATCCAGCAGCACGCGCTCCTGAACCGCGTGGCGCAGATGGTCGACGACGGCAGCCTGCGCACCACCCTGGGCCAGCACTACGGCCGTATCTCTGCCGACAACCTGCGCCGCGCGCACGCGCACATCGAGAGCGGCCGCGCAGTCGGCAAGATCGTGCTCGAACATTTCTGACACAGCGCTTGCGGCAGCCGCGCCCTGCCGCAAGCGCTCAGGTTGACGGTCGTTCGAGCTGGCGCCTGGCCGCCCTGGCCAAGGCCTTCACGCGCTGCGTGTTGATACGGTCGACCAGCTCGGCCAGCGCGGGACTGGACACGTCCAGGCAGGCCGCCAGCAGCAAGGCAGGTAAATACTTGTCGTGCATGGTGTCTCCGGAAGTATCTAGCCTAGTCTTCCGAGCCGCCCTGCTCCGGTCCATGTGGGCCGCATGGAAGCCGCTTTTCCATGAACACCGAGCGCAACTCGACTCCACTGCGGTGCGGGTAGATTTCTTCGCGCAGCGCGCTGAAACCGGCGCGCTGGTAGAACGGCACCGCATTGAGCGAGGCTGACAGGAACAGCCGCTCGATGCCGCGTTCGATCGCCATCGCTTCGAGCGCCGTCAGCAGCCGCAGGGCAATGCCGCTTCCCTGCCAGCCGGGGTCGACAAACACCGCATCGACCTCGCCGCTGTCCAGGTCCAGGATGGCGTAGCCGAGCATGCAGCTGTCTTCTTGCGCCACCAGCGCACCACCCGCGTTCACCAACCCCAGGAGCGAGTCCGGCGCCGGACTGGCGCACCAGGTGTCGATGACGGCGGCCGGATAATGCGACGCGCACGACGCACGCACGGCGCGCGTGCGCAGTGCCCACATAGTGTCAAGGTCGGCCTGGGTGGCCGGGCGCTGGTTCGGCATGGCGGTTGGATCACGGTGCAAGAGCGCCCAGCTTAGCCGATCCGGCAGCCGTGCGCTCATCGGCGGCGGCTGGCAGGATAATCGCCGCAGCCCAACCCGCAGCCCCTTCTACCTGGCCCAACCCATGCTTCGACGACGCTTTCTGGCAGCCATTGCCGCGCTTACGATGGCACTCACATGCAGTGGTCATGCCGCGGCCAAAGGCGATGAGGACCTGTGGCAGCGCCTGCAGGCTGGCGGCCATGTTCTGCTGATCCGGCATGCCGCCACCATTCCGGGCATTGGCGATCCGCCCGGTTTCCGGCTCGCCGCCTGCAGCACCCAGCGCAACCTGTCGGCAGCGGGCAAGGCCGATGCGCGCGCGATCGGCGCGGCCTGGCGCCAGCGCGGCATTGCGCTCGGGCCGGTGTGGTCGAGCCGCTGGTGCCGCTGCCTCGACACCGCCCAACTTGCCTTCGGCCGGGTGGAACCCGCCCCGATGCTCGATTCCATGTTCACCGACGGCGAGGCCGCCGCCCGCGCCAAGCTGCGGGAAACCCTGGCCCAGGTCGGTGCCTACACCGGCCAGGGCAACCTGGTGCTGGTCACGCATGACGTCAACATCCGCGCGCTGGCGGGCGTATCGGTGGCGCAGGGCGAGATCGTGGTGGCCCGCGCCGGCCAGGGAAAGCTGCACGTCGTCGGTCGCCTGCGCGCCCCTGTCGCTGAAAACTGACGCCGCCACGGTCCACCCCGGCGTAGAATCGGCTGTCCGTTCCATCACTGGAGTGTGCCCATGAAACGCTGGTCCCTGCTGGCCACATTGGTGGCCACCACCGCCTCCGCCCACCACGGCTGGAGCGAATACAACGCCGACAAGCCGCTGACGCTGGCCGGTACCATCGCCGAATCCGGCTACATGCAACCGCACGGCTACGTCCGCCTCAAGACGCCGGAAAAGACCTGGCTGGTCGTGCTGGCGCCGCCAAGCCGCATGGAAAACCGCGGCTTGCCCAAATCTAACCTGGCGGTCGGCACCCAGGCCACGGTAGTGGGCTATGCCCACCGCAGCAAGGCCGATGAGCTGCGCGCCGAACGCATCACGATCAAGGACGCCACCACGGAGCTGCGCTGACCGCGCCGGGCGTGCTGAACGAAGCGGCTACCTGGGCCGCGTCCCTGCCGCTGGCGCTGGTCTTGCGCGAGCATGCCTGGCTGTACCCGATCGTCGAGACGCTCCACATCCTTGGCTTTGCCGTGCTGGTGGGGGCGGTGGCGATGTTCGACCTGCGCGTGCTCGGCTTCGGGCGCCAGCTTCCCGTCACAGCACTGGCGCGCCACCTGTTGCCGTGGTCGGCCGGCAGCATGCTGCTGGTCCTTCCTAGCGGGCTGCTGTTGTTCATCGTCGATCCGCTGGCGTTGCTGGCCAATAGCGCATTCGTGCTCAAGCTCGGCCTGATCCTGCTGGCCGGCCTGAACGCGCTGGCCTTTCATGCCGGGCCTTACCGGCAGGCCGACGCCTGGCCCAGGCGCGCCCCGCCGCGGGCGCTGCTGCACGCGATGCTGTCGCTGGGCTTGTGGATCGGCGTGATCGCGTCCGGGCGGCTGATCGCCTACGTTTGAGCCTGGACTGGATCCCCGGCCGCTGGCCGGCGCGGTTGCCAAGGCGCGTGCGCCGCACTATGCTGGCTGGACCATGTGCGTCAACTACCACACCCCCACCCGCGAGCAGTTCGGCACGCTCGGCGCCTTCAGCGACTTGCCAGCCGATTTGCCAGCCGATTGGCACTGGCCCAAAGAAGTCTGGAAAGACTACCTTGCCCCGATCATCCGCCGTAGCAGCGATGGCCGGCTCGAACCCTGCCTCGCCAGCTACGGCATGGTGCCGCGCCGGCACATCCCGGCCGGCGTCAAGCCCTTCGACACCATGAATGCGCGCGCCGAATCGCTGGGCGAGCGGCGCTCGTTCGCGCCCGCCTGGCGCCGGCTGCAGCTGTGCGCCGTGCCGATGGCCTGGTTCTACGAACCCTGCTACGAAAGCGGCCGCGCGCAGCGCCATGCGATCGGGATGCAAGACGACAGCCTGTTTTTCGTGGCGGGCTTGTGGCGCGAGTGGAGTGAAGCCGACGGCAGCCTGGCTTCGTCGTTTACCCAGATCACGATCAATGCCGACGACCACCCGCTGATGTCGCGCATGCACAAGCCGGGCGACGAAAAGCGCTCGCTGGTGGTGATCGCCCCAAGCGAAGTCGGGGACTGGCTGGCCTGCCGCGACATCGAGGTGGCGCGCAGCTTCCTGCGGCCGTATCCGGCCGCGCGCATGAAAGACTGGCCGGCGCCGCAGACGGTGCGCAAGGCACCGGAGTCGCCCAACCTGTCCTTGTTCTGATGCGGGCATGCTACAGTTCGCGCCATGCCCAGACGCCTCGCCACCTTCGCCCTCGCCCTCGCCTGCACGCTCGCCAGCGCCGCCCAGGCTGCCGTTCCGCTGTACGGCTTCGTGGTCAAGAACAGCTACCCGCACGACCAGAAGGCCTTTACACAGGGCCTGTTCTTTCGCGACGGCCACCTGTTCGAAACCACCGGCCGCGCCGGCAGTTCGTCGCTGCGCAAGGTGGAGCTGGGCAGCGGCAAGGTAGTGCAGAAGGCCGACTTGCCGGCCGATGTCTTCGGCGAAGGCTCGACGCCGGTCGGCGGCGACATCGTGGCGCTAACCTGGACGTCGCAGGTCGGCTATGTGTTCGACATGAAGACCTTCAAGCTCAAACACACTTTCAAGTACGCGGGCGAAGGCTGGGGCCTGGCCAGCGATAGGCGCCAGGTCTACATGAGCGACGGCAGTTCGTTCATCCGCATTCTTGCCCCGGGCAGCTACCAGGAGCTGCGGCGCATCCAGGTCACGCACGAAGGCAGGCCGATCGGCCAGCTCAACGAGCTCGAAATGGTCGACGGCGAACTGTTCGCCAACGTCTGGGGCAGCGACCTGATTGTGCGTATCGACCCGGCCAGCGGCAAGGTTAAAGGCGTGATCGACCTGGAAGGCTTGCTGCCCCCGGTACAGCGCGGCACCGCCGACCCGGACGCCGTTTTGAACGGCATCGCCTGGGACGCCAAGCGCCGGCGGCTGTTCGTCACCGGCAAGCTGTGGCCAAAGGTGTTCGAAATCGAGCTGGTGCCGAAGAACAGGTAATCAGCCGCGGTTGGCGATCCTAGCCGGCCACGTCGATCACCACCTTGCCGAAGTGCGAGGCCGATTCCATGTAGCGGTAAGCTTCTTTCGCCTGGCTGAACGGGAACACACGGTCGATCACCGGCCTGATGCCGGCCACGTCGACAAAGCGCATCACGTCCTCTAGCATGCTGCGGCTGCCCACGAAAATGCCCACCATGCGCTTGGCCGTGGCCAGCAGCGATGCCGGATTGACTTCGCCGCCGAAGCCGCTGACCCCGCCAATGATCGCCACCGTCCCCCCCATGGCCGCCGCCGACACCGAGTGGTTGACCGTGCCCTTGCCGCCCACCTCCAGCACGACATTGGCGCCCTTGCCCTGCGTGATGGCCAATACTTCTTCGTGCCACTCCAGGATCTCCTGGTAGTTGATCGTGTGGTGCGCGCCAAGTTCGCGGGCGCGCTGCAGCTTGTCGTTGCTGGACGAGGTAATAATGGTGCGCAGGCCGGCCGCCTTGGCCAGCTGCAGGCCCAGCACCGAGACGCCACCGGTCCCCAGCAGCAGCACGGTATCGCCCGGCTTGACGCCGTCGCTGGAGACAAAAATGGCATTCCAGGCTGTCACGCCCGCACACGGCATGGTCGCGGCCTCGCGAAAGCTCAGGCTGGCCGGGATTCTTGCCAGCGCATCTTCGTGCAGCACGACTTCCTCGGCCAGCATGCCGTCGGTGTCACCGCCGAGCGAACGGCGGATTTTTTCAGGCGAGCTCCGGCCGTCGGCCCAGTACGGAAAAAACGAGCCCGCCACGCGGTCGCCCACCTGCACGCGGGTAACGCCCGGGCCGGTGGCCAGCACTTCGCCGGCGCCGTCCGAGCACGGAATGATCGGGTCGTCCACCGTCACCAGATAGTTACCGCTGGCGACCATCAGGTCGCGGTAATTCAGCGACACCGCATGCACGCGGATGCGTACCTCGCCCAGCGCCAGGTCGCGCTCAGGGTAATCCACACACTGCAGCCCGTCGATGTTCGCGCCGGGAAGAATCTGGTAAGCCCGCATGGGGTTCTCCTTGCTAGAGTTTTTCGTGGGCTAGTTCGGGTCACGCCGTCCTGGCCACTGGCAGCCGGCAGGCGCCGGACAGCTAGATCATATAGAAAGAAGCTCTGAGATGGCTGCAGCTGCCGGCTGCGGAAAAGCGCGCCAGCCGCACCGGATGTTCGGTATCGTGGACGATGTCGGCATGGATGGCGCCCGGACGCGGAAAGGCCGCGCTTGGCATCCGTCAGCGCCGCCTGTTGTCATGCTTCCTTTGATTAATTTGCTTAGGACATCCCATGCAAGACTGGACCACCACACTTCGGCGCGGGCTCGTCTCCGGCGCTGCTTCCAGCGTTGTCTCGACGGTGGCGCTGGCGATTGTCGGCAAGAAAGAAACCGGCAGCGCCTTCGCGCCCACCAATGCGGTCAGCCATTACGTGCACGGCAACAAGGCAAAGCATCGCGGCGGCCTGTCGATGCGCTATACCGTGCCGGGCTACCTGATCCACCATGCGAGCGCCACCTTCTGGTCGCTCGTCTTTGAAAAAGTGGCAGGGAAATATCTTAACCGTAAGACGCCGGTCGGCATCCTGACCGCCTCGGCGGCTACCTCGGCCTTTGCCGCCTTTGCCGACTACAAGCTCACGCCCAAGCGCCTGCAGCCGGGCTATGAGAAGCATATTTCCACGCCTGGCCTGGCGATCGTGTATGCCGCGCTGGCACTGGGACTGGCTGCGGGCACTGCCCTGACCCGCCCGGACGCGCCGCCGCCCGACTGAAACAAAAAAACGCGCCGTCCGGAGCCGGAGGCGCGTTTTTGCCCGAAGCCGGCGTATCAGTGCGCGTCGGCCTTCTTGCCGCGCATGCGCTGCACCAGGGTCACGACCATCAGCACCACGGCGCCGACGATGAGGCCGGCAATCGCATCGACCAGGGTCGGCGTGATCGCCGCCAGTACGCCGCCCACGCCGGGTACGCCCGCCGTAATGCCGGCCGCGTCTTGCGAGAGATGGTGCAGTAGCGGCCAGGCGTGGGTAATGATGCCGCCGCCAACCATGAACATGGCCGCGGTGCCGACCACCGACAGAAATTTCATCAGGCGCGGCGCGGTGGCCAGCAACAGCTTGCCGGTGTTGCGCGCCAGACCGCCGGCCTTCTTGCTCAGGTGAAGGCCGGCATCGTCCATCTTGACGATGGCCGCCACCAGGCCGTATACGCCGATCGTTATTCCGAGCGCAATGGTGACAAGCACCATGACTTTCTGGCTGAACGGCGCGGCTTCGACGGTACCCAGGGCAATCACGATGATTTCCGCCGACAAGATAAAGTCGGTGCGGATCGCGCCCTTGATCTTGTCTTTTTCCAGTGCGACCATGTCGACTTCCGGATTGACCAGCGCCGCGCTCAGCTCGGCCTTGTGCGCGACGTGTTCTTCCTTGTGCAGAAATTTATGGGCCAGCTTCTCGGCACCCTCGAAGCACAGGTAGGTGCCGCCGATCACCAGCAGCGGGGTAATCAGCCAGGGAATGAAGAGCGAAATGGCCAGTCCGGCCGGCACCAGGATGGCCTTGTTCTTGAACGAACCCTTGGCAACCTCCCATACAACCGGAATTTCACGCTCGGCCTTTACACCGGTCACTTGCTCGGCATTGAGCGCGAGGTCGTCGCCCAGCACGCCGGCGGTTTTCTTTGCCGCGACCTTGCTCATGACCGCTACATCGTCGAGAACGGTTGCTATATCGTCCAGTAATAACAGCAGACTGCCAGCCATCGGTTGCTCCAATCGTGTCAAGTTTGCATCATCTTACCCGAGGCAAGAATTGCAGTCACACTGTTCAGCGCGGCTTTCTGCGTTCCAGTCGCGTAAATCCGCATCTCGTCGCTTTTGGCGGGCGTTGCCACGGCGGCGACCGTATAGTGCACATTGTCGGCTGCGGTACTGCAGCCTCGCCACCGAAGGAGATGCCATGACTACCGAACCGATCCTGCAAGCCGCACCCGTACGCCGCGTGCGGCCACCCAAGCGTAAGACCCGCATCACGATCTACCTCGACGACGAAGTGTTGAACGAATTCCGCAACCTGTCCGAGCGCTGCGGTACCGGCTACCAGACGCTGATCAACGCCGCCCTGCGCCACCGCCTGGCCGCACCTGCCGGCGAAACCGGACTCGCCTGAATTCGCCTCCCGGGAGCGAGATTACATGTAGCAATATTTATGCTAATCTTCCCGCTCTTTTAACCCCGGAGAGACTTATGAAAAAAGGCGAACTGATCGCGGAATTCGCGAAGCGCACCGAGATGTCTGGCGCTGCCGCCAATAGCGCCGTGAACACGATCCTCGAGATCATCACCGAGCGCCTGAAGAAGGGTGACACCGTCGGCATCACCGGCTTCGGCACTTTCTCGGTCACCAAGCGCGCTGCGCGCAAGGGCCGCAATCCGGCCACCGGCGACGTCATCAAGATTGCTGCATCGAAGTCCCCACGCTTTGCCGCCGGCGCTACCCTCAAGGCTGCCGTCAATCCAAAGAAGAAGTAAGGCAGTACCCAGAGCTCGCGTTGCGCTCCGCCACCGGAGCGCGCGCTAGCCGCTCGTCGCGTCCCTCCATTTCCCTATTCCTCTCCCCTGCTGCATGAGCTTCGCCACCTGGATCGCCTTTGTCATCGCCGGCACCCTGATCGCCGTTTCGCCCGGTTCCGGCGCCGTGCTGTCGATGTCGCACGGACTGGCCTATGGCCTGAAAAAAGCCAGCGCCACCGTGCTCGGCCTGCAGGTCGGCCTGGTCCTGGTGCTGGTTATCGCTGGCGCCGGCGTCGGTTCGCTGCTGCTGGCGTCCTCGCTGGCGTTTACCATCGTCAAGACCATCGGCGCGCTGTACCTGATCTGGCTGGGCATCCAGTCCTGGCGCGCCAAGGCCGAAACGACCTCGGTCGACACCGTTGGACTGGCCGCGCACCCGAGCTTCAGCAAGCGCGTCATGACTGGTTTCCTGACCAATTCGACCAACCCGAAAGGCATTATTTTCATGGTCGCCGTGCTGCCGCAATTTATCTCCAAGGAGGCGCCGCTGCTGCCGCAGCTGGCGATCCTGGGCATCACGATGGTGACCATCGACTCGATCGTCATGCATGGCTATGCCGCGATGGCATCGATGATGCAGCGCTACTTCCGCGATGCCCGCGCCGTCAAGCTGCAGAACCGCGTCTTCGGGGCCGTGCTGGTGATCATGGGTTCGCTGCTATTTCTGGTCGAGCCGGGCCGCCGCGCCGCCTGAGTGCCCAGCGCATCGTACTTCCCGGCGTCGCCACAACCCAGCAGTTGCAACTTTGTGTAAGTACCCTGGTCGCTACGCGCGCTCGTGCGTTGTAATCTGGTAGCCGCACTTCGTCCACGCCTTTTGCACACTGCCCGCCGGAGCACACCATGAATAACCGATTCGCCAAGACTGCCGTGATGCTTGCGCTCACGGCGCTATCGACTACCGCGCTGGCACAGGGCAGGCTGCTCGAGACCGAGCCGCCCGGCCGCGTCGGGCGCGTGGCGCTGGCACAGGGCAAGGTCAGCATCAGTAGCGGCGTGGGCGATACCGCAACCGCGGCGCTGGTCAACTGGCCGGTCACCACCCGCAACCTGATTACCACCGAACCGAACGGCCGCGCCGAGGTGCGGATCGGCTCGACCGCGATCCGCGTCGATGGCGACAGCTCGCTCGAAGTCACTGAACTCGACGACGACAGCCTGCGCCTGCGCCTGCACTACGGCAGCGCCAGCGTTCGCATTCTGAGCGAAGACGTGCTGCCCGAATTCGAGCTGGTCACCCCGCATGCGCAGGTGCGCATGCGCCAGCCCGGCCGCCTGCGGGTGGATGCCGAGCGCGTGCGCGACACCAGCGTGGTGAGCGTATTTGATGGCGCGGCCCAGGTCACGGGTGGCGGCGCCAGCCTGACGGTGCGCGCCGGCCGCAGCGCCGAACTGCGCGACGACGATGTGCGCACCCTGCAGGCCCAGCGCGACGACTTCGACGACTGGTCGCTGGCACGCGACAGGGCGGTCGACGGCGCGCGCTCGGCACGCTACGTCAGCACCGACATGACAGGCTACGAAGAACTCGACCGCCATGGCAGCTGGCACGAAGACGTCGAATACGGCGCGCTATGGACCCCGCGGGTGGCGTCGAGCTGGGTGCCCTACCGCGACGGCCGCTGGACCTGGATCGCCCCCTGGGGCTGGACCTGGGTCGACAACGCGTCTTGGGGCTATGCGCCCTTCCATTATGGCCGCTGGGTGCAGGTCAGGAACCGCTGGGCCTGGGCCCCGGGCCACGTCGGCCGCCGTCCGGTCTGGGCGCCGGCGCTGGTCGGCTGGGTTGGCAGCGGCTGGAGTGCCAGCTTCAGTACGCACGGCTCGCGACCGGCCACGGGCTGGTATCCGCTCGGCCCGCACGACTACTTCGTGCCCGGCTACCGCCTGTCTGACGAGCGCCTGCGCCGGCTCAATGACTGGCGCGAGCGCGATGGCTGGCGTCGTGACCGTCACCATGAGCGCCGTGACCGTGGCGACCGGGCCGGCAGGCCGGATTACCGCCAGCGCGGCCTGACCGTGGTCCCGCAGGCGAATTTCGGCGGGCGCGGACCGGTCGTGGTATCGAACCTGCCGCAGGGAACGCCGTCCCCGCAGGCTGTGCCTGCGACGCCAGGCGTGGCACCGGCCGGGCCGCAGCGCTGGCGTGGCCGCGACCGTGACCGCGACGGCATTCCAGACCGCATCGGCCACGACCGTGACGACGACGGCATGGTCGACCGCGCCGATCGCGACGGCCGCGAGCGCGACCGTTTCGAGCGTCGCCAACGGCCGCCGGTGCTGACGACCGATCCGGCGCCGCAGCCGGTCCAGCCGGGCGTGCTTGTCACCGTGCCGATGCCCTCGGCCGCTGTGGCGGTGCCACCCCGTCCGCCTGCATGGCAGCGTTTCGAGCGCGGCGATGAACGCGATGAACGCACCGGGCGCGAGCGTGGCGAGCGCGGTGATCGGTTCGGGGACCGCCGCGAGCGCCAGCAGCCGGCTGCCATGCCGCACATGCCGGCGCAGCGCCCAATGCCGGTGCAAGCGCAGCCACAGATGCAAGCGCAACCGCAGCCGCAGCCGCAGATGCAAGCGCAAGCGCAGCCACAGCCACAGATGCAAGCGCAGCCGCAGCCGCAGCCCCGCGCCATGCCGGAAGCGCCGCCGCCGCGGCCACTGCCCGAACGTGGCAGGCCGGAAGCGCGCTCGCCAGCCGAGCAGCGTGGCATGCGCGAGGAATAGCGCGGACGGGCAAAGCGGCGCCACCCATCGCATGGTGTACGCCGCCTGTCGCGGCAAACTGCAGTTTGTCGCACTGCGCTCGCGGCACCGGCAGCGTCCTGGTAAAGTGGCCTTACTCGCTCGAGGCAGCAGCGCTGCTCCGAGCGGCCCGAATATCCCGCTATTTCTTCCGGTATTAGAAATAGTTCAGGCCGGCTCCAGCGCCGGCCTCTTTTTTTCCGCTTGTGCAGCCCAATATTGAAGCAGATACAATGCTGCTTTGCACAGGAAGAAAAAGCCATGGACCCGAAAGACTCCCTCATCGACTACCCGAGCGACTTCCCGATCAAGGTGATGGGACCGACGCATATCGACTTCGCGCCAACGATCATCGACGTGGTTACCGGTTTCGATCCGACTTTCCATGTCGGCAAGCTGGAGACCCGGCCTTCGTCGAAGGGCAACTACACCGGCCTGACCGTTACTGTCTGGGTCACCAGCCGTGAAATGCTCGACGACGTCTACCGCGCCCTGTCGACCCATCCCATGGTCAAGATGGTGCTGTAAACCCACACTGCGGGAAGGCCCGGCAGGCGCAGGACATCGCGCTGACTTATAATGGCAGGGCTGTCCATTCTTGCGCTTCCTACCTATGCTCCCGACCCGTTCTGCCACGCCGCTCGTCCGCGAGCTCGGCCGCGCCGACTACGAACCCACTTTCGCCGCGATGCGCGCCTTTACCGACGCGCGCACCCCGGAATCGCGGGACGAGCTGTGGATCGTCGAGCATCCGCCCGTGTTCACGCTGGGTCTCGGCGCCGACCCGGGCCACGTGCTGGCACAGGCGCAAACATCGGGGGTGCCGGTGGTCCAGACCGACCGCGGCGGCGAAGTAACCTACCACGGCCCCGGCCAGGTCGTGATCTACCTTTTGATGGACCTGCGCCGCAATAAACCTGGCGGCAAGCTGTATGCGCGCCAGTTTGTGCAGAAAATCGAACAGGCGGTCATCGACGTGCTGGCGGCGTATAATCTTGCGGGAGAACGCGTTGCCGGGGCCCCGGGCATCTACATGGCAGGGGGCCCGCGCAAGGGCGCGAAGATCGCCGCCCTCGGCCTCAAGGTACGCGGCAACGGCTGCACCTATCATGGGGTCTCGCTGAACGTGGCGATGGACCTGGCCCCGTTCACCTGGATCAACCCGTGCGGTTACTCTGGCCTGACCACGGTCGACATGCGCACGATGGGAGTGCAAGCCCCGCTGGAGGATGTCCAGCAGGCGCTGGCGCGCGAGTTGGCGCGCCAACTGGTAACGACCGAAGCGGTCGAACCGGCAACGAACAACCTCTAATGGAAGCCCGCCAGGGCACTAGCCTATGACTACCGAAACCAGCAACGTCGCTGCCCCTGTCTACAACGCCACCGACAAGCAGAAAGGCGCCAGCAAGACGTCGCGCATCCCGATCAAGATCGTGCCGATCGCCGATGCCGAGCGCCTGAAAAAGCCTGACTGGATCCGCGTGAAGGCTGCAACCGCGTCGTCGCGCTTCTACGAGATCAAGGACATCCTGCGCGCCAACAACCTGGTGACGGTGTGCGAAGAAGCCAGTTGCCCGAACATCGGCGAATGCTTCGGCAAGGGTACCGCGACCTTCATGATCATGGGTGACAAGTGCACCCGTCGCTGCCCGTTCTGCGACGTCGGCCACGGCCGCCCGGATCCGCTCGACGTCAACGAGCCGGGCAACCTGGCCAAGACCATCGCCGACCTGCGCCTGACGTACGTCGTGATCACCTCGGTCGACCGCGACGATTTGCGCGATGGCGGCGCCGGGCATTTCGTCGAGTGCATCCAGAAGACCCGTGCCCAGTCACCAGGCACCAAGATCGAAGTGCTGGTGCCCGACTTCCGCGGCCGCCTGGCCAAGGCGCTGGCGATCTTCGCCGACGGCCTGCCCGACGTCATGAACCACAACCTGGAGACCGTGCCGCGCCTGTACAAGGAAGCCCGTCCCGGCGCCGACTACAAGCACTCGCTCGAACTGCTGCGCGACTTCAAGGCACTGTACCCGAACGCGGTGACCAAGTCCGGCATCATGGTCGGCCTGGGCGAGACCGACGAGGAAATTTTGCAAGTCATGCGCGACATGCGCGAACACAACGTCGAGATGCTGACCATCGGCCAATACCTGGCGCCGTCGAACTCGCACCTGCCGGTGCGCCGCTATGTGCACCCGGACCAGTTCAAGAAGTTCGAGCAAGCCGCCTACGAGATGGGCTTCGTGCACGCCGCAGTGGGCGCGATGGTGCGTTCTTCGTATCACGCAGACGTGCAGGCGCACAATGCGGGTTTGGCTGTAAACGAATAACAGACATGAAGACTATCCAGGAAATAACCTAGCGAGATAGTTCGACGAGTTATGTCGAAATTTATGTGCAGGCAGCATCAGCCATCGAGGTGAAATTCGATGGCTTTTTTGTATCCGCTCTCCGTGCGTAGACATTTGGCACATGCAAATGGAACAACTGAAATTCATAAGATCACTGTGAGTACACCTGAGACATGGCATAGAGAAACGTGTTGATACGGTTCAAATTCTGCTTGCTAGCACCAGAGTAAGGTGACCGCTGAACTTTTCTGCGCGCTACGGCCACGCGGCCATCTGGAGGGTGTCAATGGGCGAAAGCGAGGAAATCGCAATGGGTGCCGCGTTGTCAGCGTTCAGCGGCGCATCTCAGCACAATCGGCTGATGCGGCTCGATTTCCCGTTCAAGGATGGGCCAGTCTCGATTCTCCTGCCGAACAAGCTGGTCGCTCATGAGGAAGTCTCGCGCAGTTTCCGCTTCGATGTCGAGGTACTGTCGGACGACCCGCGTATTCCGCTAAAAACAATGATGGGCCGGATGGTGACCATCTCCCTGGTGCGCGAAGACGGATCGCTGCGCTACTTCAATGGTCATATCACTGAATTTCGCTTCCTGCGTAGCGACGGCGGCTTCGCGTTTTACCAGATGCTGCTCGAACCCTGGCTCGCGTTTGCCCGCCTACGCAAGGACAGCAGGTCGTTCCACAATAAAAGCGTGCGCGAGATTACCGAGCTAAGCCTCAAGCATTATCTCCAGGCCGATTGGGACATAAGACTCACGGGCGACGACCCGCAGCTTTCCGTCGCGAACCAGTACAACGAGACCGACTACAACCACCTGCACCGGCGCTGGGAAGCGCTCGGATTGCATTACTGGTACGAACACAGGTTCGACGGCCACAAGCTCATGATCTCGGATATCAGCTTCCTGGCCAAGCCTATCGACGAGAAAGCGTACTGGATTTCGTTCCGCGACAAGGGCGGCTCGCGCGAAGACGACGGCATTCACGAGTGGACCGCCATCCGGCGGCTCGGCTCTGGCCGAACCACGCTCGCTTCGTTCGATTACAAGAATCCTAGAGCGCGACGCGCTGAAGCCCCTTCAGTCAACCAGCAGGGCGACTTCTTTCCTTACGAAATCTACGAAGACACTGGTGCCTATGGCTTTCGCCTGCACCGCGACGGCGAGCAGCTGGCGGCGCGGCGCATGGACGAGGCGGAAAAAGACACGCAATATTTCGAGGCGGCAGGCAACGAACGGTGCGTGCTGCCCGGTCGTACATTCAAGCTCAGCGGCCACTTCAGCGCCGCGCCGCGTTCGCGTCGATACGATGCCAGATCACGCAGCAGCATCAAGGACCGCTACTACCTGATCCTGTCGGCCGACCATGAGGTATCGAATAATTACCAGGCCGGTCCTGGCGCAGCCTCGCATTACGAAAACCGCTTTACGTGCATCCGCCAGGACATCCGCTGGCGTCCTGGCCGCAACTTCAACAGCGAGCCGGTCAACTATACGGGACTACACACCGCCATCGTCGTTGGCCCGGCCGGCGCAGATATCCACACCGACGGCTACGGACGCGTCAAGCTGCAGTTCCACTGGGACCGGTTGGGCAACTACGACGAAAGGAGTTCACCCTGGATCCGGGTATTGAGCCCGGCGGCCGGCAGCGAATTCGGGCAGATCCGGTTGCCCCGAGTCGGCGAAGAAGTCGCCGTCGTCTACCCGAACGGGAATATTGATCATCCGCTCGTACTCGGCGCGCTCTACAACCAGGCACACATGCCGCCGTGGTCGCTGCCAGAGCAGCAGTGCCTGGCTGGCCTGCGCAGCCGGGAACTTGGGGGCGGAAGTCGGGGCAATCACCTTGTTCTCGACGACACGAAGGAAAAGCTTCAGGCACAGCTGAAAAGCGATCATCAGTGCAGCCAGCTGTCGCTCGGGCACATTACTCGGATCGAAAACACCAGCGGGCGCCAGGATGCACGCGGCGAAGGCTGGGAGTTGCGCACCGATGGACACGGTATAGCGCGCGCCGCCAAGGGCCTATTGATTACAACAGAGGCACGGCAGGCAGCACGTGGCCCGATGAAGGACATGGGCGAAACGGTGAAGCGCCTGGACGCCGCGCACAAGCTCCACGATGACCAATCCACAGCCGCACTGCAGGGCCTGGCCCAGGAAAGTGGGCAGCAGCACGACGTTGCCGATGTGCTCAAAGCGCAGAATGACGACGTGCGCGGTGCTGGCGAACCCTTTTCTGAGCTATCCCAACCCCATCTGGTTTTGGCCAGCCCAGTTGGCATCGCAACGACGTCCGCACAGTCGACCCACATCGCCAGCGCCGAGCACACGGCGCTGACAGCTGGGCGCAGTCTCTCGATCGCAGCGGGCGAGAGTCTGTTCGCAAGCATCAAGCAGACCTTCCGCCTGTTCGTCCACAAAGCTGGCATGAAGCTGATTGCGGCGTCCGGCAAGATCACCGTGCGGACGCATGACGACGATATCGAGCTCATCGCCAACAAGGTCTTGTGCCTGATCAGCCAGTCCGACTGGGTCGATATCAGGGGAAAGAAAGGGGTGCGGCTGCATGGCCCCGGGGCCATGGTTGAAATCACCGACCGCATGCAGGTATTTGCGCCCAAGCCGGCGCTATTTCACGGCAACCTGGAGACCCTCGCTCCTCAGAACCGGCCCCAGCCGTCAGCGGAACACAAGATCACGATCGCGGAGCCGAAGACGCCGGAGGATCCGAAGCAGCTGCTCTTCATGCTGCAAATGCATTCTGGAAGCGGACGTCCGTTCGCGAACGTTGCTTACACCCTCTACAAGAACGGCAGTCCAGTGGAGGAGGGCATCTCGGATGACCTTGGCCGTATCGCCATCGACCATGCGAGCGGTACCCAGGGATACACGGTTGAGCTGGCGAATGGCGACAAGTTCGACCTGAAAGCGTGGGAGAAGTTTGATTCCGCGGACAAAACCTTGTACAGCGAGCAGCTTCTCTCGAGCGAGGGCGCGCGCGCGCTCGACGGATCGGCGCAAGGCCGCACCTATTCCTGATAGCGGTGAACAGAACAGGGACCATCATGAGCTTTGAAAAATATCTGCGAACCGAACAGGTTCATATCGACGAAGTCAGCTGCAAGGCGACATCCACCATCCAATGGTTTGTGGAAGACAATAACAAAAAGGGAAACGTCACCCATCCCATTACCCACAACAACAAGCTCAGCGTCCTTATCTGCGGGAAGGACGGTTTCGCGGCCATCGCCAGGGACATCGCGGCAGCCAGGGAAAGCATCGACCTGGTGTGCTGGGGTTTCGATCCGGGCATGGAATTGGAGCGTAACGGCTACAACTGGCCGCGCGCCGAGACCTATGGCGACCTGTTGATTGCAGCGGGCAGACGCGGCGTACGAGTGCGCCTGCTGGTCTGGTACAGCTACAGCGGCGGCAAAGTGCAAAAGCACATGCCGGGACATACCCATGGGACGAATCCCTGGACTATTCAGAATGGCGATATCGCAGTCCAACAACTCAACGCGGCACGGAGCCTTCAACTGATCCGTGAACATGCCCAGGAAAACCGCCATAAGAAAGAGTGGAATATTCCCGGCGACAAATTGGCGGCGATGGCCAGGGAAGAGTATTGCTGTAGCTGGTATAAGGCGGCATTTTCAAGAAGGCTGCAGGGCATCAGCATTCGCAAGCGCGATGGCGATTCCGGCAGCATTGGCGAGGCGCTTGAGCAGGAAGCGAGAAGTCCCGACGCGGTAGAGCGCAAACTCTTCACCTTGGGCGGCACCCATCATCAAAAGCCGATTCTGATCGATTTCGCCTACAAAGATGGCCAGAAGGCGGTGGCTTACGTCATGGGACTGAACTCGCTGACCGACTATTGGGATACCCCGGAGCATTGCGTTGAGAATTCTCTACGCGAACAAGGCGGTGCCAAGACAAAGCAGGAGCGCGCGGAGGGCGTAAAGAACTTCTTCGATTTCGACACCTTGAAGCCCTACCGCGATTACGCCTGTCGCATCGAGGGCGGCCGGGCCTTGATCCCGGTCCACGAAAATTTCGAGCGCGCCTGGCAACGTGCGGGTGACGCTGCTTCAGCCAAGCCCTACGTATGCAGCGCGCCGCCTTCCGCCTTGCTGCGTAAGGCCGTTCCCGGCGACTCGACGGTACAGATCGTCAGAACGCAGCCGGAGGAAGACGACTTTACGATCAGGGACATCTACTTCAATGCCACCCGCGTCGCCGCTGCGGGAACGGGCTACCTGTACATGGAAAACCAGTATTTCCAATATCAGGATTGGGCCGAGCACTTGCTGGCAATTCGAAAAAAGGTGATCGCCGGCTGGAACCGCAACTGCGCCAAGATCGGAAAAACCAACGAAGACCTGCCGGTAATGCATGTCTTCGTCGTCATTCCGGCGCCCGAAAAGGCGCAGATGGTTCCACGCACCTACGACACCCTGGCCACACTGGGCCAGCAGGACGGCATGACCGGACAGGTCAAGATGATTGACGAGGCAAATGAGAGGGCCAGGCGCGACGAGGCAACGTCCAGGCAGTACGCTTTCAGGGGTGTGACGGGCATGCGGGCGACGCAGGAAAGCTTGCCAGATGTGATCTCGGCAGCAAACAGGATCGAGAAGCCTTCCACCTTGATTCTCGAAGATATGTACGGCCTGCGGGTCTGCGTGGCCGTGCTCAACGCCTGCGAGTTCAACCAGGCGCGGCGCCAGTGGCGCTACCGCGAAATCTACATTCACTCCAAGCTGCTGTTGGTCGACGACGGTTTCTTCACGCTCGGCAGTGCCAACCTGAACCAGCGCAGCATGGCGGTAGATAGCGAGATCAACCTGGCGACAAATGATCCGCGTCATGCGACCGACCTGCGCAAGCGCGTTTGGACGCAGCTCGCCACTGAAAAGAATAATGGCGGCAACGCTACGCGGCAGGAAATCGAGAAAACGCTCAAGGAATGGGTAAAGCTCATGAACGAAAACAAGGATAGACAGAAATCGTCATCAGCCGATCCAAAGAAAAAACAGATGGAAGGCTTCATCGTCCCGCTGGATGATGGCCGAAGCTCGACCATACGTTTTGGTTGAACCATGGATGGTCTTGCCGCATCTGCCCCGCCGCGTTGCCGCAATATGGCAACTTTCCTGATCACGCTTGCTTTTCTGACGGCCTGCCACATGGACAAAACCAAGCCTCCCGGATACATGCAAGAACTGCCGACCTTCGATCCGCACATCGCTTCGTTCGACTGCCAGACCGAGGCGAGCAAGGTGCCGCCAATCGACGCCCAGGCCGACGACTGGTTCCTTGAAGCGCGCGCGCTGGAAGATCGTACGACCTTTTATGAAGACCGCGACTACAAGAAAATCGTCCAGTTGACCCGCCAGGCCGCCGAACGGCATCACTGGAAGGCTATGCTGAACCTGGCCAGCCTGTATGTGGAAAGGCGCGATCCCCCCAATGGCGAGAACGAGGCGGTGGCGTTGGTGTCAGCGGCCATTGACCTTGGGGTGCCCGGCGCCTACGACAGGATGGGCACCTATTACCTCAACGGTACCGGCGTGCGTGGCGATCCCGACCGCGCCTATGCTTATTTTCAGAAAGCAGCCCATATGGGCAACCCGCAAGCCATGGCCTTTCTTGGAGAGAAAATGGATGCGGGCGGGGACGACCTCAAGCCCGGCTACTGGGGCAACATCCCGATTGCGATCAAGATGTTTGAATGTGCGTTGGCACAGGGTTACGGCCCGGCTGCGGTGGAAATGAAACCCATGTATGAGGTCCCCCGGGCGCCGGACGGCACGGAACTCGGTATGGAAACCCCGGAAACCCGTGACCGGGTGCTGCGCGCGCTGCACGAAGGTGTCAAGGGTGGCTGCAGGTATTGCGCGGACAGATTGTTCCTCGAGTTCGATGACCCTGACGATTTGGCAAGCACGTTCGTGCCTTTCATCGACAAGGCACGCGGCCAACGTTACAACATGCTTGGCAACGCACTGAGCTTCAATCCCGATCGCCGCTTCCCCAACCTCGATAAAATCCTGCCATTGCCGCCGGCGCCGCTGCCGCCATGGGACGGGACACGCGCAAGCCTGCTCGCCGCAGCCATGGCCGTCGTGCCCGCGTCCGAAACACCAACGCCGACCGAAGCCTCGCTCAGAAAGGGCCGCTACTTCCTCGACAGCGCCTACGTGTTTCGGCCGACCAAGGAAACGACCAATGCCCTGCAGGCGCCGGTTGCCGGCTACTGGCAAGCGACAGCGCCACACGAAGCGGCCGAGGTGCGCGACTTCGTGGCTGGCATCGCCCCCGGCCTTTATGGCAAAGGAGAAGCGTTCGAGCAGCCGCGTTTCCCGGACAGCATGGGCTCGAAAGCCATCGCCGGTATCGTCTGGCAGCGTGTGCTCACCGTGCACAACGACGGTGGCGCAGTCGCGCCGCGGACGGCGCTCAGGCTGTCCCGGCAAGTTCCACGCCTGACGCCGCCGGTCGAGTGCGCTGGTAACGAGGTCTGTCCGATCACCGGCACCTGGCAGCCATGGCTTGCGCCGGGGCACCCACTAGAACAAGAGGTCAACCAGGCGTGGCGGCAGCGCTGGTTGACTGCCGGCCAAGCATTTTCCGATCCGAAACGCGACTGGATGCTTCCGCTGGAGAGTGCCGACGTGAAGTGGCATTTGCTGGAGCCAAAAACACCAGTCGAGAAGTAGCACACGCTAGCAATGCGAAACGTCACGCGCGCCGACATCGTACCGCAGCGCTTGGCCCATCAATCAGCAGCTGGAGGATTTGCAGATGCAGCACGAGGGGCGCGGTGTCATTCGCATGCATGACAAGACGGACCACGGTGGCCAGGTCATTTCGGTCTCGTCCGGGACGGTTGCAATGGGTGTAGAAGCTGCGCTTGCAGACGATCTGACGTTTTGTCCCCAATGCAAAGGGAAGTTTTCCATCATGCCGGACGCTACCGGTGCAAAACGCGACGGTCGGCCTTATGCCTACAATAACGATCTCACCGCTTGCGGTGCCAAGCTGATTTCCTCGATATGACGGGTGTTCTCGAGGAACCGCTCACTGTAGTCGCATTGAGTCTTGCCCAAACAAGGGCGAATGGTTGTGTTCTTTCATTGACTGCTGAAAGTTAACCGAAGCCCCGAGCGCCGCCCGTTCAGGGCTTCGGTGCGGGCGCGAATTTCTGCTGCAGCTCGTACTCGGCCTGGTTGACCCGCTCGACCACCTGGGCATCGGGCCCGGCCGCTCGGGTCGGCACGATGCGCGGCGTGATCAATACAATGGTCTCGGTCGAGCTGCCGGTGTCTTCATTGTTGGAAAACAGCTTGCCGATCACCGGCACGTCGGCCAGGATCGGTACGCCAAGGCGGCGCTGGCCGGCACTGGTCTTGATCAGGCCCGCGATCAGGATCGATTGGCCGTCTTCGGCCACCAGTTGGGTCGTTACCTCGGTGGTCTTCTTCGACGGAATTCCACCCAGTACCGAGCCCGAGCTCACTTCTGGCCTGATGCGCAGCGAGATGCGTCCCTGGTTGTCGACCGATGGCGTCACCCGCAGGATGACGCCGGTTTCCAGGAACTGGATCGATTCGCTGGTGACGTTATTGATGGTGGTGGTCAGCCGAAAGCCCAGCTTGTCGCCGATGTTGGTGCTCGCTTCCTGATTTTCCAGCGTCATCAGCTTGGGCGTGGCCAAGGTACGCACCCGGCCCTTGGTCGACAGCGCATTAAGGTAGATGTCGACGTTGCGGTTGACATAGTTGAAGAACAGGCCTGAACCGGTACGCTGGGCCAGTCCACCGACGCCAATGCGGTTGGTGCCATTGGCGCTGAACACCTTGGTCCAGTCGATGCCGAACTGCTCGTTGTCGTCCAGCGTGATTTCCAGGATTTTCGCTTCGATCATGACCTGCTGCGGCTGCGAGTCGATCTCGCGCAGCAGTTGCTCGATGCGCCGCACGCCTGCCGGCGAGTCTTCTACCACTACCATGCGCCTTGCGGCCATGACGGTAACCTTGCCCCCGCGGCCGACATGCTTGCCCAGAATCTCGCCGACCAGCTGCGGGTCTGAATACAAAACCTTGAGCGCGCGCACTTCTAGCTGCGCTGGCGGCGGCACTTCCGCCGCGGCCTGGGCCGGATTGACAATCAGGTAGCCATTGTCGCGGGTGATCACTTCGTAACCCCCTGCATGCGCGATCGCATGGATGGCCTGGTGCGGCGTCATGTCATACAAGCTCACCGCCACGGTGCCGGTCACGCCTTTGCCGAGCATGATGTTGACCCGTTCATGCCGCGAAATCATCTCGAACAGCTCGGCGATCGGTGTGTCGCGAAACACGAACGAAGGAACCGGCGAGCCCGCCGCCGCAGCGGCCGGTGCAGCTTCTTGCGCCGGTGTGCTCGCGCTGATGCTGCCGCAGGCTGCAGCGCATAGCGCCGCCAGAACAATCTTTTTCATCACGGGGTGGGTCATTTCACGCTTGCCTGATCTAATCGAAGTACCTGTTTGACGCCACGCCGTACCAGCGTGACGCTACGTTCCTGAATATCGAGCAGCCGGTAGTCGCCGAACCAGTCGCCGGCCGCCAGGATGCGGCCACCGATATTGGCCAGCGACCGGCCGGGCGCATAGACGATCGCGCGCAATTGTGGCGCGACTTCCGGCTCCGGCGCTGCGCCAGCCTCGATGTCCGCTGGCGGGGCAGGGCGGGCGAACGGATCGCGCAGCAGCTGTGCCTGCGCGCTCCCGGCGCAGGCCAGGGCCAGTAGCGCCAGCGCGCCCAAAACCTGTTGTCTCATGGTGCTGTCTCCTGCGGACGATATGCCGCGATACGGATCTTCATCTCGACTTTTCCAGCCGTCTTCGCAGGGGTCATCTCGAAGCTGGCGATGCCCAGGTGAGGGCGCGCATTCTCGACGGCCGACATCCATCCGATCAATGCCGCGTAACTGCCGCTGACGTCGGCATCGACGCCGCCCTGGACCAGCGTCATTACCGGTTCCTGCGGCGCCGGGGTCGCCGTGCGCAGGTTCACGCCATGCACTTGCGCCAGTTTGCCAAGGTCTCCGATCAGTTCGACCAGTTGCTGCGACGGGGTAAGGGTATTGGCCGCGCCGAGTTGCGCCGCCAGGGTCTCGGTGTCGGCGGCGAGCACTGCCAGTTGCGCTGCCGGCGCGCGCGTATCGCCGCCAAGCCCATCCAGGCGCGTCTGCTCGGCGCGCACTGTATGCAGCGCCGCCAGCGGCGCGCGCATGCCGTAAGCCCACAAGGCGGCGCAAACAATCAGCAGTACGCCGCTACCGAGCATGTGCAACTGCCGCGCGGGCAAGGCTGCGGCGCGGCGCATCAGAGCGTCATTCATGGAGCTTTCCTTTCTCGAGCGAAGCGGCAATCCCGAACGCCACGACCTTGCTCTCGGTGTCAGTGGCGGCGCTACTGCTGCTTAAGAACCGTACGTTCTGCAGCGCCGGCTTGGCCGTGACGCGGGCCAGGAAAGCCGTCATCGCCGGATGGTCCAGCGCTTCGCCGTCGATCTCGATATGGCTGCCCAGGCGCCAGGCCTGCTGCGTATCTGGAACGCCAGCCTGGGCCGGTGAGCGCGCCAGCACGATATCGGGTGCCGGGGCGCCGGGCAGCGCTGGCAGTTGCTCGCGCGTGCGCGAAAACCGCATGCGCCCGAACCAGACGTCGTCGTCGCGGGCTTCTTCCAGCACGCGCGCGAGGGTGGCAATCTCTTTGGTGCCACGCATGGCCGCCAGGACGCCAACATCGGCGAGCAGGGCGTCCTTGCGCTGCTGGGCCAGGTCCAGCTGCGCGCGTAGCGCCGCGAGCTGCGCCGAACTGGCGCGGGCCTGTTCCAGGCGCGGGGTCTCGACCGCCAGGCGCCAGCGCAGCACTGCTGCAGTGCCGCCACCAGCGAGCACCAGCAGCGCCAGCGCCGCGCCGTAGGCCGTGAGCGTGCGGCGCACCCGTACCGATTCGCGGTAGCTGCGCGGGATCATGTCGATATCAGCCATGAACGTCTCTCCGCAGGGCCAGGCCGGCTGCCAGCGCAATGCCCTGCATGTCGGTATTGATGGTAAAGCCGGCGGCCGGACGGAAGGCACGCAGCGGGTCGAGTACTTCCACCGGCAGGTTGACCAGTTCCTCGATCCGTTCGCAAACGTTCGCATAGCGCGCCACGCTGCCGTTGAGGTAGACCCGGCTCAGGGCACTGCCGCGCGTGCGTGAAGCGACATAGACCTGGGTGCGCACCAGTTCCTCGGCCATGGCGGCAAACTCCTGGTACAGGATTTCGCGGATCGTGCGGCCAATGCCCTGCTGGTCCTGGCCGCGCACATGCAGCGCGGCAGCCGGGATGCCGATGCCATGTTCGTGCAGCAGGCCAAGCGCCGCGTCCGCATCGAGTCCGAGCACCCGCGACAGGCGCTCGACCAATTGGGCCTCGCCAAAGTCGATCTCGCGGTCGAGCATCAGGCGACGGCCCCAGATCACCGTCAGAAAGCTTTTTCTGACGCCAAAGTTAATCAATAGTACTGCCTGGTCGACGTCCTCTTGCATCGCGGCCAGCAGGCGTGCGATCGCGGCCGGTCCGATATCGAGCGCGACCGGATCGAAGCCCGCGCCGCGCATCGCATCGAGGTAGGCCAGCACTCCGGCGGTGGAAGCAACGGCCGCCAGCACCTGGCGTTCCGGGCCGGAAGAATCGACACTGCGTACCTGGTAATAGTCGACGACCGAATCGGCGGCGGCGGCGCCAAGCTGGTCGCGCACCGCTTTTGCCACCGCCCCTTGCTCGCTCTGCCCGCTCGGGACATGCACGGTCAGTGGCAAAATGCGCACGTCGCCCGGTGCCAGTGCCGATACCATGCGGCGTCCCGCAAAGGGCGCGCTGGCGAGCGCGTCGCGCACGAAACTGCGCAGCATGCGCGGGTCGGCCAGCAGCTGGCCGCGCTCGACCGGATAAGGCCGGGAGACCGCGGCGCGCAGCAGCGGGCCGTCGGGCGAAGCCGTTACCTGCAGCATGTTCAGGCGCTGAGCGGCAAAATCGACCCCGATCGGTGCCGGCCTGGCCGGCGTTCGGGTCAGCAGGGTGCGCAGCATGTTCATGCAGCCACCTGCGGCAAGACCCGCTGGCGCAGCGTATCGCCACCGTCGCGCTTGGCCTCGTACAGCAACTCGTCGGCCAGCCGGTAAGCCTGGCCGAAACCGGGGGCGCAAGGGGCAGGTATGTGCACCAGGCCCATGCTCAGGGTGGGCATGCCGCCCGCCGGCAGCGGCGCGCCCGAGGCCAGGGCAAACGTGCGCAGTGCGCGCCCCACGCGCTGCGGCGTATCGGCACCGCACATGAGCACGGCGAACTCGTCGCCGCCAAGACGCACCAGGTAGTCATTCTCGTCGTCGAGCTGGCCAAAGGCTGTGTGCACGGCGCGCAGCACCGCGTCGCCGCAGTCGTGGCCGAACGTGTCGTTGACTGACTTGAAACGGTCGATGTCGAACAGCCCGAAATAGCAGGCCTGGCCGGCCTGGTGGTGGCGCGCCACGGTGTGCTCGAAGTCGCGCTCGATCCGGCGCCGGTTCCAGCAGCCGGTCAGGGGATCGCGCTCGGCCAGTTCGGTCAGGTCGCGCTTGGCCTGTTCCAGGTCGAAACGCAGCGTCAGGTCATGCTTGCGCAGGGCCAGTGCACGCGCCACCAGCGCCATCGAGATGGTGGCCGCGACCAGCATCAGGCATTGCAGGATCCACAGGTCGAGCGCGGCGAAACGGTGCCGGCCAAGGAAGGTCGAAACCGTGAAGACCAGATAGATGGCGCCGGTGGTCAGTGCCGCTTCACGCAGGCCCCACGGCACCACCGGCACCAGCATGATCAGCACGGCCACGCTGAGCAATAGCATGGTGTCGAGCTGTCTTGTGTGCTGCGCCAGCAGCACCAGCGACGACGCGCATGCAACCAGCAGCAGCGCCGCGAGCAGGTACAGCTCGCGCAACTGCCCCACCTTCATGCTCGACAGGCGGATATGCAGCGCCAGCGCACTGAGCAGGCAATAGGTGTAGGTGTACAAGGCGCCTAGTTCGAACCAGGCCGAGATCGCCGATGCCATTGTCAAAAACAGCAGTGCCATCAGGCTGAGCAGGGCGACGCCATTGCGGGTTTCGTCGGTGATCAAGGGCGCTGCATAGGCGCGCAGGGCCGGCTCGTCGAAGGCGGACGACGACCAGGTACTGGACAATTCGGTAACAAGCGAGGCGGTAATTTTCATGGAGTGTCAGTGATGCCTGTCTTAGCAGCGCGGCAGGTAGCGTATATCCAGCTTGGGCTGATTGGTCGGGCTTCCGCGGGTGTGAAAACGCGCTTCGAGCAGTCCGCTCGGCTTGAGCAGCAAGCCATTGTTGGGCAAGGTCTTGTTTGCCCATCCTTCGACCAGGGCATCGATGCGCCAGGCGTACCTGGCGTTGCCATCGATGGCAACAGTTGCTGCAGGCGTGGCGACATAGTCGCCGCCCGGGGTGCTCCATGGCGAAGTCCAGGTCGCGCCAGTCTCGGACCAGTCACGCAGCACCCGGTGCAGAGCCAGCGACCGGTTTGGCATGGTCGACTTGCTGTCGGTCTGCACCAGGGACAGCTCGGCGCTGAGCACGGCCGCGTCGTCCAGCGCACCGGGGAAGGAAAAGCTCATCAATCCATGCGCATTGGCATCGGTCATTTCCAGGTAAAGGCTGTTACCCTGTTGCGGACTGCCAACCTGGATATACGTGTCTTTCATGTCCGATAACTTGATGCTCAGTGACACCGGGATCGTGCGGTGCATCCTGACTTCGCGCTCCACCAGCACGTTGACGGCGCCGCGTGTGGTAGTGGCGGTCAGCGACACCTTGATCTTTCCACTGCCTTCTTTCACATTATTCGAGACGATCTGCCCGCCCGGCAGCGTGACCGTACCGAAGCCGAGCTGGCTGCCGCACAGGATGCGCTCGTTCTGCCACTTGGCCAACTGCACGCCAGCCTCGGCCAGGTAGCGCGCGGTATCGGTATCGTGCTGGGCATCGAACGCGGCGATTTCCATGCTGGCGCTGTGGGTCATGGTATAGGCCAGCGCACCGGCGATGGCCAGCGTCAGCGCCACCGGTAACAGCAGGATGCCGCGCTGCTTGGCCGGCGTCATTGCACGCTCCCCATGCGCACCGCGGCGTTCACGGTGGTCGCAGCGTCGCCGCGCGCCAGCGTCAGGCTGATCTCGACCATGGGCGCGCCGGCATCGACAGCCGGCGCATTGAGCCGGAAATCGGTAACCGACTCGGCCAGGATCCGGTCGCTGGATTCTTTGTCATCTTCACGTTCGACCAGCTTGCCATTCACAACGAGATACGAATACGGGTCGAACCAGTCTCCCTGGAGTTGCGACGCCAGGGTCGGAGACGGGGTGGCAGCGCGTACCCGTGCGCTGATCCGGGCCAGTGCGAACTGGGCATCGCGCTCCAGGTCGCGCCGCTCGGCGCTGATGCGCGCGCTGGCATGCGCGGTTTCAAGCATCGGCAGCAGCGGCGCCATGACCAGCGCCACGACAGCCAGCCCGAGCAGCAGCTCGATCAGGCTCAGTCCCTGTGCATGGCGGTGCGATCGACGCATCATCGGGCCACCAGGGTGGTAAAGGCGTAGCCGCTGGCGGGCGAGGACACGGTAATGTAGAGCATGGCAGTTTCGCGGCGCGCGGCGCTGGCCGTGGCGTCGAGAAACAGCGGCGTCTTGCCCCATTCATGTTCGTACAGCGCGATATAGACCTCGCGCGCGACACAGGCGGCATCTTGCGGGCGCGAATAGCTTGATGCGATGGCGGTACCGCGCGCCGCGTTCCACAAGTGCTGATACGGTTCGGCCAAGACAGTTTCCATGACATTCTTGATGCAGCGCAGCTCGTTTGCCTTGGCACTGCCAATCTCGGACGCCTTGACGCCGGTCTGTATCGCGCCCATCAGCGGGGCCGCGCACAATCCCAGCACCACGGCGGCCACTAGCAGTTCAACGTAAGAAAAGCCGCGTTGCAAGCGCCGGGCGGTCACAGGCTCACCCGGCCGGTCACGAAATCAAGCCGCACGGTACGCTCGAGATTGCCATGCTTGATGGTGACCTGCCCGTCCTGCTCCAGCGGTTCTGCATCCTTGAGCAACAGGCCATGCACGTCGGCCGGCCGGCCGTCCGGACCGAAACACGCGTATTTCCTGGTTGCGCCATCCTTGTACCGGAACGAGGCGCCCATAATGGTGACCCGCGCATTCGGATTGTCGCCGAATGCAATTCGGTAGGCACGCTTGTCCACGGGGTACATGACGGGCTGACTGGTGTCTTCGACAGCAAGTAGGAGGGTGGTCAGGCGATAGATGCGCAGGCTATGTTGCTGCGTATCGAAACTGACGGCGTGGTAGGCCCGCGTGCGCATGGCCTCGTGCCGGGCAAAGCGCATGGCCGAGGCGACTTCGGAAGCGGCCGCCTCGGCAACTGCCGGACTGATCGCTTCGGCCCGGGGACGGGCGATGGTCATGACAATGGCCAGCACGGCAATGACAATGACCATCTCAAGCAAGGTCCCGCCAGCGTGCGGCGCAGCAGGACGATACATGGGCTCGGCCTAAACCGGATCAGTACTTGTAGTATTCCTGGCCACGGCGACCCATGGCATTGCTGTTCTTGACGAACTGGCCGCCGCGGTTGTCGAACTGGTAGCCGCCGGTGGTGCTATTTGCCGGAACTGGATTCTGCACGCCGGTAATCACGATAGCCACCGCATCGGTTGGCGGATTCGACAGCTGCTCTTGTGGGATCGCGCGCAGGTAAGGCCCAAGCGTGATGCCCGCTGTTGGTGCGGCGACGGTGCAGGTGCCGCCACTGGCGTCCGAGAACATGGTCAATTGTTCTTTAAATGCCAATGCACTGTCTTTTGCCCCCGTGCCGGCGACGCCGCCAGCGGTAGTGCACGCGGACGCCGAGGCAGCAACCGGCGCGGCGGACGTCACCGTCGGATAGGAATTGCGGTGTTGCACGCGGTACAGTTCAATGGCCGAGCGCACGGTGTTCAGATTGGCGTCGAGTGCAGCTTCCTGTGCGTCGCCCGAGGTATTGGAAAATTGTGGAATCGCGATCGCGGCCAGGATCGCAATGATGATCACGACGATCAACAGTTCGATCAGGGTAAAGCCCTTGGCGGCGGCGCGCTGGAAGAAAGTAGTTTTCATTATGGCGTTGGGGTAGAAGAAATTGACGGAATAAGAATTTACCGTAGGCAATAGAAGGTTAGCACGGAAGTTTCCGTTCGATGACAATGCAGTTTGATATTTGTTACAAAATCGTGAGAATCAGTGGACGGCGCGCGACATCTTGAAGATAGGCAGAATAATCGAGGTCACGATGGTTCCAACCAGCACACCCATTACCAGCAGCATCACTGGCTCGGCCAGCTTGGCGAGTTGGCTCAGCTGGCGGGTAAGGTCGCGCTCGTAAAAATCGGCAACCCGGCCCATGACCCGCCCCAATGCGCCGGTTTCTTCACCGGTTTCGATCATCTGCTTGACGCTGGCCGGAATCAAGTGGCTGTCGCGAAAACCCGCCGCGATGCCGCGTCCCTCGGTCACCTGAACTTCGAGCGTGGCGATAAAGCGCTGGAACTCGGCATTGGGAATGACGTTGCGGCAAGCGCTGAGGGTGGCCAGGATGGTCACGCCGCGCTCGAGCGAGATGCCCATCACGCGTAGCAGGCGGGTCAGGTAAATCTTGATAAAAATGCCCTTGACGCCGGGGATGCGCAGTTTCAGGGCATCGAGCCGTTCGCGCATGGCGGGCTGGCGCAATGCCACCATGCCAGCGCCGGCCAGGGCCAGCACACCAATGCCGAGCACCATCCCGTGCTTGACCAGCAAGTCGCTGGCCCAGATGAAAAAACGCGTAGTTACCGGCAACTGGTCGTAGATCGCACCAAACATGACCGAGAACTTCGGAAATACCACCACCAGGATGAATACCACCACCAGTACCGAAAAGACTACTAAAAAGCCGGGATAGGACAGCGACGAGACGATCGTGCTGCGCAGGCGTTGTTCTTTTTCATCCATGTCGACAAGCTGTTCCAGCACCTGCGGCAGGAATCCGCCGGCTTCGCTGGCGCCCACCAGATTCACATAGGTAGACGGGAACAACTCGGGGTGGCGTGCCAGGGCGTCAGAAAAGCGCAGGCCGGAGACGATATCGTCGGCCATCTGTCCAATGATCTGCGCCAGGCGCGCCTTGTCGGTTTGCTGGCGCAGCGTGCTCAGTGCGTCGTGCAGGGCCACACCCGTTTCCAGCAGCAGGGCCAGGCGTTCGGTAAACTGGACCCGGTCGGCGCCACCGATGCGCGCCTGGCTGCTGCGCCATTGCAGCGAAAATGCGGGCGCTGCCGCTTTTTTCGCGGCGCCGGCGGCCGGTACCTCATCCCATTCAAGCGCCATTGCGATTCCTTGTCATTACTGCGAGTGCACCACACGCGCGATTTCCTCGGGCGTCGTATCGCCGGCGAAGGCGCGCGCCATGCCGTCGATATACAGGTCGCGGTGGCCGAGACTGGCAACCTGGCGCGCCATCTCGTCCTTGCTGGCATTGCTGACGATCATGCGCTGCAGGTCCGAACCGATTTCAAGCAGCTCGTAGATTCCCAGGCGCCCCTTGTAGCCGGAGTCGTAGCAGGATGGGCAACCGCGGCCCTTGAGCAGCTTGAGGTTGCCTTCACCCTTCCAGCCATAGGCACGGGCGGCTTCGGGCGGGACCAGGTAGCCGGTCTTGCATCCGGGGCAGACGCGGCGCACCAGGCGCTGGGCCATCACGCCGATCAGGGCCGATGACAGCAGGTAGGGCTCGACCCCCATCTCGACCAGGCGCGCGACCGCACCGAGCGTGTCGTTGGTGTGCAGCGTGGTCAGCACCAGGTGGCCGGTCAGCGCGGCCTGCACCGCGATTTCCGCGGTCTGGCGATCGCGTACTTCGCCGACCATGATGATGTCCGGATCCTGGCGCAACACGTGTTTCAGGATCTTGGGAAAGCTCAGGCCGACCGCGTCGTTCACCTGGTTCTGGTTGATGATGTCGAGCTGGTATTCGACCGGATCCTCGATGGTGACGATGTTCTTCTCGATGCTCTTGAGGTAGTTAATCGCCGCATACAGGCTGGTGGTCTTGCCGCTACCGGTTGGGCCGGTGACCAGGATCAGGCCGTGGCTGCGCCCAAGCAGGCGCTTGAAGCTCTCGACCGCTCCGGTGTTCATCCCGAGTTTGTCGACATCGAGAATCGACTGGTTCTTGTCGAGCACGCGCAGCACGACCTTTTCGCCATAGATGCCCGGCAGCGAGGAAAAACGCAGGTCGATCGTGCGGCCCTGGGTCATGACCTGGATGCGGCCATCCTGGGGCAGGCGGCGCTCGGCAATGTCGAGGTGGGCCATGACCTTCAGGCGCGACACGATCGCCGGATGGGTTTCAACGGCGGGCGTCATGATTTCGTACAGGATGCCATCGATGCGCAGGCGGATGCGCGCCTTGTTGCGCGAGACCTCGATGTGGATATCGCTGGCGTTGTCATGGATCGCGCGCTGGATCACGGCGTTGACCATGTTGATGACCGGGCTGGCGCCGGCCATTTCATCGATCTGGGTATAGTCGTCCGGAATCTGGTTCTCGACCAGTTCCAGATCATTGGCTTCGCTATGGATGAACGATGGCATCGTGCCGCCATAGGCGTCCTCGCGTACCCGCTTGATCGCTTCGGGCGCGGCCATGGCCACGCGCACGCGGCAGCCGGTACGGGCGCGGATTTCATCGATGACATGCACTGCCTGCGGCTCGCCGGTGGCGACCGTCAGCGTATTGTCGACCATGAACAGCGGAATCACGTTCAGGCGCCGCGCCACGTCGCGCTCGAGCAGGCTGACGGCGGTAGGATCGTACAGGCCGGCGCGCAGGCTGACAAAGGGCAGGTCGAGCTGCTCGGCCAGCGTCTGGAACAGCGCCGTCTCCGACAGCCACTTCTTTTCGACCATGATGAAGCCCATGCGCTTGCCGGTCTGGTCTTGCAGGCGCGCCGCTTCGGTTACCTGGGCCGCGGTGACCAGGCCACGCGCGATCAGGATGTCGCCCAGCTTGGACTGGCCGGGCGCCAGCGCGGGCTTGGGTGGCGTGGGCGGCGCGTCATACAGCGCGACCTGGTCCGCCACCCCGGTTACTGTCAGCACATCGAGCAGCAGCGGATTGGGATAGGCCAGCTTGAGCCAGCCGCCCAGCGCGCCCAGGCGCGCGCTGCTGCGCATCATCAGTTCGAGCGCACGCCCCGACAGCAGTGGCACCTTGCCAAGGTCGAGCACGATCGTGACCTGGTGCTGGGCGATGCACTCGGCCAGCGCCGTCTCCAGCGTCTCGATGGCGTCGGCCGCCACCAGCGCCATGGTGGGCGCCAGGTAGGTCATGGAGCCGATACGGCTGCGGGTGACGGCGTTACTCATTACGCGACTGCGGCGACCGGATCACGCTGGATGTTAAAGCGCGCAATCCATTCCGGCTCCAGCGCGCAGACTTCTTCGAGTACGCGCACGATGGCCGGATCGAGCTGACTGCCCGCCACGCGTACGATCTCGGCCATCGCCACTTCGTGGCTGCGACCGGCGCGGTAGGCGCGCGAACTGGTGATCGAGTCGTAGGTATCGGCCACCGCGATGATGCGCGCATTGAGTGGAATATCGGCGCCCTTGAGCGCATGCGGATAGCCGGTGCCGTCGAATTTTTCCTGGTGGTGGCGGGCGCCCGGTACCGCGCCCTTGAGGCGTTCGATGTGGCGCAGGATCTCGTAGCTGCGTTCCGGATGCACCATAATGAAGGTGTACTCGTCGCGCGTCAGGCGTCCGGGCTTGCACAGCACCGCATCGGGAATGCCGATCTTGCCCACGTCATGCAGGAGCGAACCCCAGAACAGGTCTTCGGTCTCGCGCGTGCCCAGGTTCATGGCTGCGCCGATCTGCATCGAGATATGGTGTACCCGCTCGGAGTGGCCGCGGGTGTATGGGTCCTTGGCTTCGACCGCCTCGATCAGGGCATCGGCCATCTGTTCGTTGAACTTCTGGGTTTCGGCCAGCATGCCGTACATGCGCGACAGGCCCGAGAGCTGGTTGGCCAGCAATTCGCCAAGCTTGCGGTCGCTGTTGGAGAAATCGGGTTTGGCCAGGTGATTGGCCAGCACCAGGATCGCCACCACGCTGCGCTCGTGCACGACCGGGCAGCACAGCAGCTTGTAGGGCAGGTCGGTAAAGATGTAGGCGCGGCGCGGGTCGTCGACCTCGTTGATCACGATCGGCGCGCGCGACGAATGCGCAAAACGGTACAGGTCGCCCCGCATCTCGACCAGCACCAGATCCAGGTTATGGATCGGTGCCGACAGGTTGGTCGCATGCACGCACAGGTTCTCGCCCGGCTTGACGAAAGCGGCAACGTCGGCATCCATTTGCTCGGCCCAGCTTTTGAGCAGGCGCTGGAACAGGTCCGCGCCGGGATCGAGCTGCTGCACCTGACGGTCGATCGCATACACCAGGTGCAATTCCTCGTAGCGCTCGGACAGCTCCAGCGCCATTTGGTCGAGCTCTTTCTTGAGGCGGCATTCGTCGGCGATGCCGGCGGCGACGTCCTCGAGCGTTTCGGCCAGCGCATCCCAGGCCGTCGGCGGCTGCGCGCTGGCGGCGGTACGCACGGCCAGGTAGCCGGCCGTGCTCCCCTTGATCTGGATTGGCTGGTACAGCAGCGCATCGGCCTCGTCATCGTGGCGCTGCATGCCTTCGCCCACGCAAGGCCAGCCGAAGCCGGCGGCCTGCAACCCGGCCAGCCAGTCGGCAATGCCGTTTTCCGGCACGGCGGCCCAGATGACGGCACCGGCGCGGTTACATACCGCAAAATCGTGGTCGCTGCCCGTGGTGCGGCGCAGCCAGCGCGCATACCGCGCAAATTCGATGTCGCTCGTGAGGTCAGCTTGCATGCTCGTTCTCCAGCCTGGTTCTTACTGCGTAAAGTGAGCCGCCAGGCGCGCTACCAGCTGGCGCGGGCTCAGGGGTTTTTCAAGGAATTCGATATTGGCCAGTTCGCGCACCCATTCCCGCTCGCTCGCGGCGGTCATGGAAGTCATGACCATGATCAGGAAGGATTCGTCGGGGTAGCGCGCGCGCGTCGTACGGCACAGCTCGCGTCCATCCATGCCGGCCATCTGGATGTCGCTCACCATGACGTCGGGACGCCGTGCGGCCATCTTCTCGAGCGCTTCGCCCCCGTCCGAGGCACAAGTGACCAGATAGCCTTCGCGCTCGAGCGTCATGCGCAGTACGCGGGTCACGTGGGGCTCGTCGTCGACCAGCAAAATGTGTTTGTTCATAATACTTGGGCACCAGCAACGAGTGCCGGCATCTTTTTCAGGTGGATCGAGAACACACTGCCCTGTCCCAGTTCGCTGTCGATGGTCAGGCGCGCGTGGTGCAGTTCAATGATCTGGTTGGCCAGGTACAGGCCCAGGCCGTGCCCGCCGGCGTGGTCGGCGCTGGTCTCGCGGGCGCGGTAGAACTTCTCGGTCACGCGCTGGCGGTCTTCGGGCGACATGCCGATGCCGCTGTCGCGCACCGACAGCACGACATCGCTATCGCCTTCTTCGGCCGACAGTACGACGCTACCGCCGGGACGGTTGTATTTGATGGCGTTGTTGAGCAGGTTGTTCAGGGCGATGCGGAACAGGTCCTTGTCGATCGATACCGCGCTGATCTCGCGTGGCACCTGCAAGTCGAGCTTGATGCCCTTGCTGCTGGCGCGCGACATGGCCTGGGTCCAGGCGTCGTTGAGCAGGTCGTCGAGCCTGACACGGTGGCGCTCGGGACGCATGCTGCCCGTTTCGAGCTTGCTGACATTGAGCAGGTTGTTTACCAGTGAGCTCATGCGCTCGACCTCGTCCTGGATCACATTGACCGCTTCGACCCGGATTTCCGGGTCGGTGGCGCCGGCGTCGCCCAGCATTTCGCCGTACATGCCGATCACGTTCAGCGGCGACTTCAGTTCGTGTGCCACGTGCGCGACGAAATCGTTGCCTGCCTGGCGCGCCAGGTGTTCGCGGGTGGCGTCCCGCAAGACCACCAGCGTGCCGTAGGCCATCGAATGGCCGACCAGCGCCTGGGCCGTTCCCCACAGGCGCTTGCCAGGCACCCCGAGCGGGCTGAATTCGATCGTCGCCTGGCTGCGGGTATCGGCCCCGGTGCCGCGGTAGCGCGCGAGCATGGCGCGCAGGTCCGGATCGCGGCACCAGACATCGACCGGCTGCGACAGCACGTCGGGAACGGGCACGCCCAGCAGCGGTTCGATCTTGCCATTGGCGAAAGTGACTTCGCCGGCCGGGTCCAGCACCAGCAGGCCATCGGGCAGGCAATGCAACACCGACTGCATCTTGTTGCTGCCATATTCAAGCAGGCGGCTGCTGGCCATGCTGGCCATGCTGTCCTGTTCCAGGGCCCGGATCCGCGAACCGGCCTGGTCGATGTAACCATTGAGCTTCTGGACCAGGCCGCGCACGTCCTGGTCGGCATTGACAGTAACCGGCGCCAGCGCCTGGCTGGGCACGATGGCGCGCAGCTGTTCGCTCAGGGCGGTCAATGGCGCCATCTCGCGCTTGATGACAAAGTAAATCAGCGGCACCAAGAGAAACATCGCCAGGGCGATGATGGCGTAAAAGGAGACATCCTTCATGTTCAGCGAAGTGTCCGGCTCGAAGTAGCCGATCCTGACCTGCAGCCTGTTTTCGGCATTGGCCACCGGCCCGCGGAACTCCCGGATCGCGCGCTGGCGGGCGCTGGCATCGATGCGGCGCTCGTCAAAGCCCGTCAGCGCCAGCGACACGGCAGCCGGAATCAGCGCGCCCGGGCTGGCAAATTCGGCCAGGTTGCGGCCCTCGTCAGTGCTGACCGCCGCGTAGGCGAAATCGGGATTGTCGCGGTGGGCCAGCACGGAATCGAGCACGCCCGGGCCGTCGCCTGGCACCAGCATCGCGGCCGGCAGCGCAGCCAGCGAACGCACCATGCCCAGGCCCTGGATCCGGACCTGGTCGGCCTGCGCCGCCTGCTGGCGCTGCAGCAGCAGGGCCACCACCAGCGCGATGATCGCCAGTGACGAGACGACAAGAATCAGGCCGATCCGGTTGTTCTTCATGTGGGCAGTCTTTCAGGCGCGGTGGTAGTCGACATGCGGGATCTCGCAAACAGGTCACTATAAGTGAAAATTTCTTTCTGGAAAATAACATTCAGCCAGGCATGCAATGAATTTGCTTTTATGTAGGCAATGCAACACAGGTTTGTCACAATTGCCATGGGTCTGGAGCGGTGCTTGCCGGTCTCCACGCTATAGTGTTGACGAACCGATCAAACAATGAATGCATATGCCATCTTTCCGTGACGAGCTGCCCGGACCTGACCCTGACGACGCGGTGCTCGAACTGGATGCACTGCTCACTGCGCGCAATATCGAACTGGTCAAGATGGAAGGACGGGTATTCCTGCGCTTTTCCGGAGAGGTCAGCTACGAAGGGCTGCGCGTGCCCTATACCCTGGTGCCGGCCCAGGGCGTGCTGGCCAAGCCGAGCAAATGGCGCAAGCTCGATCCTGGCGCGCGCCGTGACCTGATTGCCGCACGCACCACCGACTCGGCCCTGGCTGAGCTGCAGTTCGAGGCGGAAGAATTTGTTCGCGACATTGCCGAACAAGCCGACGAGGCCGGGTTCGATCCCCGGGTCTTCCTTGGTGCCCTGAGCGAGCAGGAGACCTCGGAGCCTGCCGGCTACGTGTTCGACCGTATCCGGCAGCGCCTGTCCCACGCGGTCGAGCGCGAGCAAGAAGAACGCCACGCCGCGCGCACCAAGGAAAGCATCAACCTGGCCGAGTACCCCGCGTCTTTCGATGTGGCCAGCCGCATGCAGCGCAAGTTCATTGCCCTGCTCGGCCCGACCAACTCGGGCAAGACCCACCGTGCGATGGAGGCGCTGGCCAAGGCCGCCAGCGGCGTATATCTGGCGCCGCTGCGCCTGCTGGCGCTGGAAAACTACGAGCGCCTGCAAGCTGCCCGCCCGCACGGCAAGCCGATCAAGGTGAGCCTGGTCACCGGCGAGGAACGGCGCCTGGCCGACGGCGCGACCCACGTCGCCAGCACCGTCGAGATGTTGAATATCCAGGAGCCGGTCGAAGTGGCAGTGATCGACGAGATCCAGATGCTGGCCGACCGCGACCGCGGGGCCGCCTGGACCGCCGCCGTGTGCGGCGCGCCGGCAGCGACCGTGTTCCTGGTTGGCGCTCCGGAAGCGCGGCGCGCGATCGAAGCGCTGGCCGAGCGGCTCGAGGTACCGCTGGAGGTACACGTGCTCAAACGCATGGCGCCGCTCGCGATGGAGCCGGGGCCGGTGCGCAAGCTGGGCAACCTGCGGCGCGGCGATGCGGTGATTGCCTTTTCGCGGCGCGAGGTCCTGATGTGGCGCGACATGATCACCGAGAAGGGCCTGTCGGTGGCCACCGTATACGGCAACCTGTCGCCGGAAGTGCGGCGCGCGCAGGCCGAGCGCTTCCGCGAAGGCCAGGCCGACATCGTGGTCGGCACCGACGCGCTGGCAATGGGCCTGAACATGCCGATCGCCCGCATCGTCATGACCACGGCGGTGAAGTACAACGGCGTCGAGGAAGAAGAAATCTCGGCGGCCCTGGCCAGGCAGATCGCCGGCCGGGCAGGGCGCTACGGCGTGCACGAAGAAGGTTTCGTGGCCGGCTACGACGACGAGACGCACTCGGTCATGCGCTCGCTGATGAAAGAGAAAATCCCGCCGCTGGCGGCTAATGGATTCGCGGTCGCGCCGTCGCTGGAACAGCTGCACCGCATCTCGTCGGTGACTGGCGAGACCTCGCTGGTCAAACTGCTGCGCCGCTTCGTGCACAACATCGACGTGCCGGACGGCTTCTTCTATCCGCGCATCACCGAAGAGCAGAACGCGCGCGCCGAATGGCTCGATACGCTGCCCCTGAGCGTGGCCGACAAGTTCATGCTCTCGCTGGTACCGATCTCCAGCCGGGTGCCGACCCTGCAAAGCGCCTGGGAACACTGGGCGCTGTCGCTGGCGAAAAAGAAGGTCTTCAAGCTGGCCCCGCCCACGCAAGACCTGTTCTACATGAACCTGCAACAGGTCGAGGACACCTGCCGCCTGTATTCGGCCTATGCCTGGCTGGGCTATCGCGAACCCGAATTCTTCCCGAGCATCGATCTGGCGCAGCAACTGGCGCGCCAGGCATCGGAACGGGTGGATGCGCTGCTGCAGCAGCAAAATACGGCAGCAAGGCAGAAGGGCGGGGGACCCAGGCAGGGCAAGCGCAGGCGCTAGGCAATGTGGCGTTTAGTCTATTAAGCAGGATATCCCGACCCGGTGTACGATCCCGCCTTTTACCCCAGAGCGACCATCGTGAACCCGAAATACACCCCAGAATCCTTTAACGAGTTCGGCAAATCCTTCTTGCCGGGCCATCTCGGCATCCGCATTACCGAAGTCGCCCCGGGCCGCGTCTGCGCCGAACTGCCGGTCACGCCGCAGCTGCTGGCCCCGAACGGCTACCTGCATGCCGGCAGCGTGGTCACGTTGGCCGATACCGCGGCCGGCTATGCCTGCATCGCCAACCTGCCGGAAGGCGCACACAGCTTCACCACCATTGAATTGAAATCGAACCATCTGGGCACCGCGCGCGCGGGCACGATCGCCGTGGTGGCAACCAGCGTGCACCTGGGCCGCACCACGCAGGTGTGGGATGCGGTCGTCACTGACCAGGCGAGCTCGAAGACGATCGCGCTGTTTCGCTGCACCCAGATGATCCTCTACCCGAAGTAAGGTTCAGCCGGCGAGCTCTTTTTCGATCAACTTGTGCAGGGCCGGGAATTCCGGCTCGCCGACATAGCGCTTGATGATCTTGCCGTCCTTGTCGATCAGGAAGGTGGTCGGTGTCAGGGTGACGTCGCCGAACTGCTTGGCAATGTCGCCGGCGGCATCGATCGCCACGATGAACGGCAGCTTGCGGGTCTCGGTAAAGTTCAGCACGTAGTTGGGCGGGTCGTACTGCATCGCCACTGCCACGAATTCCAGCCCCTGTCCCTTGTACTTCTCGTAGGTCTCGACCATCTGCGGCATCTCCTTGACGCAGGTGACGCAAGAAGTGGCCCAGAAATTGACCATCACGACCTTGCCACGCATGGACTGCGTGCTGATCTTGTCTCCTTTGATACTGATGAAGGTGACGTCGGGCGCGGCGGTGTCGAACGAGGCGTAGCCGATGCCGGCCAGCGCCAGTACGAGCGCGCCGATGGCGGCGGGTTTGATCCAGGAGCGGGGAGAGTGGGAAGCGGTCATGGTGAAAGCAGATGGAAAAACGGCAGGACCGAAGTCCTGCCGCTATGGCTTACGGGGTGAGCGTCTTGACGTCTTCTTCGCTGATGTATTCGAAGATCTTGACGACGCGGGTGACGCCGGCGACGCCCTTGGCGACATTGGCTGCGATATTGCCTTCACGCGGGGTCACGAGGCCCATCAGGTAGACCACGCCGCGCTCGGTGGTGACTTTCACCGAGCTTGCCGAGATGGTCTTCATGTCGACCAGGCTGGCCTTGACCTTGGTGGTGATCAGGGCATCGCTCGAACGCGAGGTATAGCTCGACGGACCGGCGATGTCGAGTTCGTTGATCACCGAGACCACGTTCGCGATGTCGCGCACTTCGCGCTCGGCGGCCTGCTTCATGGCTGCGTCGCGGACTTCGCCGGTCAGCAGCACCTTGCGGTTATAGCTGGTCACGTTGACGTGGCCGTTCTCACCGGTGAGCTGCTGCATCTTGATCTCGGCCTTGACGTTGATCGACTTGTCTTCGGTCTGCATGCCGATGGTACGGCGGTCATTGGCAGAGACAGCGGTCATCACAGCGCCACCTACGGCCAGGCCGATACAGCCCGACAGCGAGGCAGCCAGCGCGGTGCCCAGTACGATTTTTGATACCAGGCCGGCCAGCGGGCGCTTGTTATTCATTCTCATCTCCTCCGAACAATGCGACATCGATGCCGTCGCAAATGCAGTGAATCGCAACCAGATGGACTTCCTGGATGCGAGCGGTACGTGCATGCGGCACGTTGATATGGACATCGGCATCGGTGAGCAGCTTGGCCAGCGCGCCGCCATCCTTGCCGGTGAAGGCCACGATACGCATTTCGCGTTCCAGCGCCGCCTCGACGGCGGCCAGGACGTTGGCCGAATTACCCGAGGTCGAAATCGCCAGCAGCACGTCGCCAGCCTGGCCGAAGGCCTGCACCTGTTTCGAGAAGATCTCGCGGAAGCTGTAGTCGTTGCCCACGGCCGTCAGGATCGAGGTATCGCAGGTGAGCGCAATCGCCGGCAAGGGAAAGCGCTCGCGCTCGAAGCGGCCTACGAGCTCGGCAGCAAAGTGCTGGCAGTCGGCGGCGGAACCGCCATTGCCGCAGGCCAGGATCTTGTTGCCGTTGGACAGGGCACCGAACATCAGTTCGATCGCCTGCGAAATAGGTTGGGCAAGGGCGGCAGCCGACTGCATTTTCAGGTCGGCGCTCTCCTGGAAGTGAGCGAGGATGCGTTGAGTATTCATAGCCGGGGATTATAGTGTAGTAGCAACCATAGGCGTGCAAGCACGGTAAAAATTGCTTACATTAAAACAGTCTTTGCCCGCAGTTGAAGTCAATTGATGACGTCGCGCAGCCATTCAATATGGCTGCCGTCGATGGCCACCACGTCGAAGCGGCAGGGCGGGGTGACGGGAAAGCGCAGCAGGTAGACCTGCGCCGCCCGCACCAGGCGCCGGATCTTGGCGGGGGTAATGCTGGCGGCGGCGCCGCCGTGGACGGTATCGGCGCGCTGGCGTACCTCGACGAACACCAGGGTGGCGCCGTCGCGCATGACCAGGTCGATTTCGCCGCCCTTGCAGCGAAAATTCTCTTCGACCGCCGTCAACCCCTGGCGCTTCAGGTGGAGCAGGGCAGCCTGCTCCCAGTTGCGGCCCTGGGCCTGCCGTAATGACAGGCGCAGCGGCCACATGTCAGCGCCGGACGTCGGCCGCGTCGAAGGTGCCGCCGTCGCGGTAGACCGTGCCGGTCTCCACGCGGCGGAACGACGGCGCACCAGAGCCATTACCGAGATTCATGTCGACCGACAGGCGGCCGGTCACGCCATCGAGCTCGAAGGTGCCGTCCGGGCGCAGGGCCAGCTCGCGCGCAATGCGATAGGCGTCGATGCCGAGCGCATACAGGCGCTGCATGTCGAAGCCGCCAGTGGCGCCGTCCCAGCGCGGATAGCTCGCTACCAGCGGGTGGTCGGGTTGCACGGTCCAGGGCAGGTCGAGGATGCGCACGCCGGCCAGTTCGGGCGTGGACATGCCCGGATCGCGTCCCGGGTTGACCGAGGCGGTGCCATAGGTCGGCAGCGAGGTGCCGATGGCACTGCGTACCTGGCGCAGTTGCACTGCGTCGAGCGCCGCGAAGACCAGCTGTGGCGGATCGTTCTGCATGCGCGCGCGCAGTTCGGCCAGCGCGTTGCCATCGACATAGCCATCGGCACTGGGCAGCTCGACCACGGAGTTGTTCAGGCCCAGTTGCGACCAGCGCGCGGTAAACGCGCCGGCCAGGCGCTGCTGCCAGGCAGTGCGGCCGGTCAGTATCAGGGCGCGGCCGCCCGGCTGCTCGGCGGCGGCCCAGTCAGCCACCTGGCGTGCTTCGTCTTCGAGCGACAGGCCGACCACCAGCATCTGGCGCGGCAGCGGACCGTCGATTTGTGGATGGTTCAGTGCAATGGTCGGCTTGCTGACCGCGCCGCTGGTGGCCAGCGCAGCCACGGCCGGGCGCGCCAGTGGCCCGACCACGATGTCGTGGCGGGCGGCGGCCATCGCATAGGCGTCGAGCGTGGCCTGGGCCGAGTCGCCAGTGGGAATCACGTCGACCGTGATGCCGCTGCGGTCACGCTCGTAGCCGGCCATGAAGCCGGCACGCACCGCCTCGGCGGGCTCGCGCAGCGAACCCGATTGCAGTGGCAGCAGCAGGGCGATGCGGGTGCCGGCTGCCGGCATTGCCTGGGCGGCGAGCGGGCGGGCGTCGCGCGAGGGCGGTAGCTCGACCGGGCTGGTACGGGCAGGCTCCAGCGGTGGAAGCGGCGTATAGCCGGGTTCGCCCAGTGGCGGGCTTGCACTTGGCGCGGCGGGCGCGCACAATCCGCCCGGTACGCCACAGCCGGTATCGGGTGGTAGCGGCGTACTGCCGCATCCCGCCAGTAATGCAGCCAGTGAACTGAATGCGGTAGTCGCAAGCAGCGCCTTGATATTTTTCTTCAGCATCGGAATCCCTTATGACAGAACAGCAGACCATCGACATCGCCCGGCTACCCGTCATGGGCGAGGCGGCCCAGCAGTCCTATCCTACCGCAACGCTGTATATCGTGGCTACACCGATCGGCAACGTCACCGATATTACGCTGCGCGCGCTGCACCTGCTGGCCCTGAGCGATGTCGTCGCCTGCGAAGACACCCGCAAGACCGGCGCGCTGCTGCAGCGCTTCGGCTTGACCAAGCAGACCATCGCCGCGCACCAGCATAACGAGCGCGAAGTGGCCGACAAGATCGTCGAGCGCCTGCGCGGCGGGCAGCGGGTGGCGCTGGTGTCGGATGCCGGCACCCCGGCCGTGTCCGACCCCGGCGCGCGCATTGTCGATGCGGTCCGCGCGGCCGGGCTGAACGTGGTGCCGCTGCCGGGACCATCGGCGGCGATCACGGCGCTGTCGGCCAGCGGACTGGTGAACGATCGCTTTTACTTTGTCGGCTTTCTGCCGGCCAAGCCGAAGCAGCGCGAGTCGGCGCTGGCGCTGCTGGCCCGCGAAAGTGCGACCCTGGTCTTCTACGAAGCGCCGCACCGGATCGTCGAATGCGTCGAAGCATTGGCAGCGGCATTCGAGCCGGCGCGCCAGGTGGTGTTCGCTCGCGAGCTAAGCAAGATGTTCGAAGAAATCCACCGCTGCTCCTTGGGCGAAGCGCTGGCCTGGGTCAAGGCCGACCAGCACCGCGAACGCGGCGAATTCGTCGTGCTAATGGAGGGCGCGGTGCTGGAAACGGACGCGCAAGATGCCGAAGCCGAACGCATCTTGCAGATCCTGCTGGCGGAGTGTTCGGTCAAGCAGGCAGCCAACCTGGCCGCGCAGATTACCGGGCGCAAGAAGAATGCGCTGTATGACCGCGCCCTGCAAATCAAGGAAGCGCAGGCCTAGCCCGTTCAGGGCCTATCAGGCTCACCATTTGCACCCGCTATCCTTTTTGTCCATCATGAGAAACAGCGGCGCCAGCAAGCCACCGGGTAGCCCATCCTTGCAATTGGGCCGCTTGGCCTTGCTGATCGCCTTGGCATACTTCGACTCGGTCTCCAGTGGCGGGTCCGGAAACTGCGCCAGCGCCGTGCCTTCCCGGCCGAGCCTGGTCTGACCCGCCAGCTGGCGCGCCGTCTGCTTGGCCGCATCCAGGTCGAAGGTGCGCTCGCCCTCGGCTGGCGCGGCCTCGGATTGCTGCACCATGAACGGGTCGGCAGGCGCTTGTTGCGGCGGCGCCGGTAGGGCAAGCACGCGCGCTGGCGCAGCCTGGCGGGCACTGCGCCGCGCCAGCGCCCCGGCTTGTTTCGGTGGCGCCGCTTGCACCGGTGGCGGCAGCGCTGGCGCAGGATCAGCAAGATCAGGCGCCGGCCGGATAAACACGACGAGTGGCTGCGCATCCGGCACGTCGGGGGGCACGCCCGTGCCGGTATGGCGGTAGGCGACAATCAAGAGCGCATGCAGCGCGATCGACACGCCGACACCGGCAAACAGGCGCAAGTTGCCAGGCGTTCTACGCTCATCCACGTGGCCCTGCGCTGCCGGAATCACAATATTGCCCACATGTCATGATGAATAATGTTGCAGAGAATACGGTGAATGGCTTATTTTGCCCTTAAACCTTGACCGAAGCATGCCGAGCCGCTATGATCTTGGTCTTCGGAGTGTAGCGCAGCCCGGTAGCGCACCTGGTTTGGGACCAGGGGGTCCAAGGTTCGAATCCTTGTACTCCGACCAGCATTGAGAAAAAAGCCGACAGTACATACTGTCGGCTTTTTTCGTTAACGGTCCGATGAGCGTGAATCACCGCCAGCCAGGGCCGGCGGTGAGCGCGTTTATCCTGCCCGCTTGGCGGCGATCGCGTTGCCCGCGCGGCTGGCGCCCTTGCGGCCCAGCTGCTGCGAAATGAACTGGCCGGCATCGACCACCTGGTCGAGGTCGATACCGGTCTCGATTCCCAGCCCGTGCAGCAGGTAGAGCACGTCTTCGGTGGCCACGTTGCCGGTGGCACCCTTGGCATACGGACAGCCGCCCAGTCCCGACACCGACGAGTGGAAGATCGCCACGCCGACTTCCAGCGCCGCGTAGATGTTCGCCAATGCCTGGCCGTAGGTATCGTGGAAGTGGCCCGATAGCTGCGCCAGCGGGAATTCGCGGCTGGCCGCCAGCATGACTGCCTGGGTCTGGCGCGCGGTGCCCACGCCGATGGTGTCGGCGATGTCGATCTCGTCAGCGCCAAGGTCGCGCATGCGGCGCACCACATCGGCCACCGCATCGAGCGAGACCTCACCCTGGTAGGGGCAACCGAACGCCGTGCTGATCGAGGCGCGCAGGCGCAGCTTGTGCGCCTTGGCGGCCTTGGCCACCGGCTCGAAGCGCGCGATCGATTCCGCGATCGAGCAGTTGATGTTCTTTTGCGAGAAAGCTTCCGAGGCCGAACCGAAGATCACGACCTCGTCGGCCCTGGCTTGCAGCGCCGCCTCGAAGCCCTGCATGTTCGGCGTCAGCGCCGAGTAGATGGTGCCGGGCCGGCGTTCGATGCCGGCCATGACATCCAGACTCGTGGCCATCTGCGGCACCCATTTCGGCGACACGAACGACGCCGCCTCGACATTGGAGATGCCGGCGCGCGCGAGGCGGTTCACCAGCTCGATCTTTACCGCGGCCGACAGCGCCTCTTTTTCGTTCTGCAGGCCGTCGCGCGGGCCGACTTCGACAATCTTGACCTTGTTGGGCAAGTCAGTTGCTTGGTTCATGCTGTTCAGTATCCTAATTGGCGGTCGACCAGGTCGTCGACCGGTTGGCCCAGTTCCAGGGCCGCGATCTTGTCGGCAATCTGGCGCACGGCGTCATGGCGCACGGTCAGCGCCGAGATATGGGGTGTGATGGCGATGCGCGGCTCGTTCCAGAACGGGTGCGGCGCCGGCAGCGGCTCGTGGCGGAACACGTCGAGCGTGGCGCCCGCGATATGGCCCGAGCGAATCAGGGTCATCAGGTCGGGTTCGGCCAAAATCGGGCCGCGCGCGACATTGATCAGGTAAGCGCCGGGCAGCAGCTTACCCAGGTTGTGGCGGTCGAGCAGGTTCGCGGTGTCGGGCGTGAGCGGCAGCATGCACACCAATACCCGGGTGCCGCGCAAGAAAGCATCGAGCCCATCGGCACCATGGAAGCAGTCGACGCCGGGAATTTCCTTGGGGGTGCGGCTCCAGCCGCGCACCGGAAAGCCGAACAGGCGCATCGCCTCCACTACCGGCAGGCCCAGCTTGCCCAGCCCCATGATCCCGATCGAGAAGTCCGGTTTCGGGATCTGCGGCAGCGGGTTCCAGGCGCCGTGGCGGGCCTGCTGTTCGTACTCATCGAAACGGCGAAAATAACGCAGCACGGCATGCGCCACGTATTCGGCCATCTGCACGCCCATGCCGGCGTCGCCCAGGCGGACGATCGGCACCGGGGGCAGCGCGTCGCCCAGCTTGAGCAGGGCATCGACCCCGGCGCCCATCAAGAAGATCGCCCGCACGTGCGCGAGCTGGTCCAGCAGGGCCGGGGTCGGGCTCCACAGCACCGCATAGTCGCAGGGCGGCAGGGCCTGGCCTTCGCACCACGCGACGGTTTGCGCCTGTGGCATCACGGCGGCAAATTCGCGCGCCCAGGGCTCGATCACGCCGTCTTCGCGAAACAGGAGTATGCGCATGACGACTCCCTTCTCTAGTGGTTGTTCAGGCTGCCTTGAACGCCAGCAGCGACGCGCCATCGGCGACCTGGTCGCCGACCTGGTACAGCACTTCTTCGACCAGGCCGTCGCTTGGGGCGGCAATCGTGTGCTCCATCTTCATGGCTTCCATGATCACCAGCGCATCGCCCTTTTTTACTTGCTGGCCGGCCTCGACCAGCACCGCGACTACCTTGCCCGGCATCGGCGCGGTCAGGCGTCCGCCGGCGGCTTCCTGTTCGCCGGCATGGGCCATCGGATCATTGTACGCCAGCGTGTAATGACGGCCGCCCGTGAACACGTGGAACTGCTCGCCGTCGCGGCGCACGCTGCCGTGCAAGGAGCTGTCGCCCAGGCGGATGCTCAATTCTGCCCCGCTCTGGCGCACCAGCGCGAGCGGCTGGCGCTCGCCATTGGCATCGATCTCCCAGCCATGAGATGTGTAGGTGAGACCCACCTGGTAGCTGCCTTCCTTGCCCGTGAACTCGTCGGTAAAGGACAGCACGCGGCGATAGGCGCTGTTCAGGCGCCAGCCGCTGGCCTGCGCCCACGGCTCGGCGGGATTTGCCGAACCGCGCTGGGTTTCACTGGTACCAAGGGCGAGTGCGGCCAGGGCCAGCGCGCCCAGCGGGGCCGCGGCAGGCGCCGGAAACAGCGTTTCGCCGTGACGCTCGATCAGGCCGGTGTCCAGGTCCGCCCCCGAGAAGGCCTCGCCCTCGACCAGCCGCTTGAGGAAGGCGATATTGGTGGCCAGGCCCACGATCTGAAACTCGGCCAGGGCCTGCGACAGCCGGGCCAGCGCCTGGTTGCGGTCCGCGCCCCAGACGATCAGCTTGGCGATCATCGGGTCGTAGAAGGGCGAAATGGCGTCGCCCTCGCGCACTCCCGAATCGACGCGCACGGCGGCTGGAACCAGGCTTGAGCCACCCAGCTCGAATTCGACCGCGGCCGGGGTGTCCATGTGGCGCAGGGTGCCGATCGACGGCAAAAAGCCTTTTTCGGGGTTTTCGGCGTAGATCCGCGCTTCGATCGAATGGCCGTGAATGGCCAGTTCACTTTGCTTCTTTGGCAGCGGCTGGCCGGCGGCCACGCGCAGCTGCCATTCGACCAGGTCGGTCCCGGTGATCATCTCGGTAACCGGGTGCTCCACCTGCAGGCGGGTGTTCATTTCCATGAAATAGAACGAGCCGTCCTGGTTGGCGATGAATTCCACGGTACCGGCACCGACATAACCGACGGCGCGCGCCGCATTCACGGCCGCTTCGCCCATCGCGGCGCGGCGCTCTGGCGGCATGTTCGGTGCCGGGGCTTCTTCCAGCACTTTCTGGTGGCGGCGCTGCACCGAGCAGTCGCGCTCGTGCAGATAGACACAGTTGCCGAAAGTGTCGGCAAAGACCTGGATCTCGATGTGGCGTGGGCGAATCAGGTATTTCTCGACCAGCACCTTGTCGTCGCCAAACGAGCTGATCGCCTCGCGTTTGCACGAGGCCAGCGCCGCTTCGAAGTCTTCCGAACGCTCGACCACGCGCATGCCCTTGCCGCCGCCGCCGGCGCTGGCTTTGAGCAGCACCGGATAGCCGATGCTGTCGGCCTGCTCGCGCAGAAATGCCGGACCCTGGTTGTCGCCATGATAGCCCGGCACCAGGGGAACATTGGCCCCTTCCATCAGCTGCTTGGCGGCCGACTTCGACCCCATCGCGCGCATCGACGAACCTGGCGGACCAATGAACACCATGCCAGCCGCATGCACGGCTTCGGCGAATTCTGCGTTCTCCGACAGGAAGCCATAGCCCGGGTGGATCGCCTGCGCGCCGGTGGCCTTGGCCACGTCGATGATCTTCTGGCCGACCAGGTAGCTTTCCTTGGCCGCGGCCGGGCCGATCAGCACTGCCTCATCGCAGACCGCTACATGCTTCGAGCCCGCGTCGGCTTCCGAATACACGGCGACGGTACGGATACCCATGCGGCGCGCGGTGGCGGCGACACGGCAGGCGATTTCGCCACGGTTGGCGATGAGGATTTTGGTGAACATGCGTTGTCTTTCGCTTCTGGTTATTCGTTCAATCGCAGCCGTGTCTCCCCGGCCGCGGGTGTGATCAGCAGGCGCAGGCCGCTTTCGGCGCCGATTCCAGCGTGGCGGCGCGTGTCTTCAGGCCCAGCTTGTCGAGCAGCACGCGGTCGTCGTCTGCCTCTGGGTTACCGGTGGTGAGCAGCTTGTCGCCATAGAAGATCGAGTTGGCGCCGGCCATGAAGCACATCGCCTGCACGGCCTCGCCCATCTCGCGGCGGCCGGCCGACAGGCGCACGCGCGCCTCCGGCATGGTGATGCGCGCCACCGCGATGGTGCGCACGAATTCGATCGGGTCGAGCTTGTCGATGCCGTGCAGCGGCGTGCCTTCGACCTGCACCAGGTGATTGACCGGCACCGACTCCGGATACGGGTTCAGGTTGGCCAGCTGGGCGAGCAGGCCGGCGCGCTGCTCGCGCGTCTCGCCCATGCCGACGATGCCACCGCAGCAGACCTTCAGGCCGGCGCTGCGCACACGGCCCAGCGTGTCCAGGCGGTCCTGGTACTCGCGGGTCGAGATCACGTTGTCGTAGAAGTCCGGCGCGGTGTCGATGTTGTGGTTGTAGTAGTCCAGGCCGGCGCGCTTGAGCTGTTCGGCCTGGCCTGCTTCCAGCATGCCGAGCGTGGCGCAGGTTTCCATGCCGAGCGCCTTGACTTCACGCACCATCGTCTCGACCTTTTCCATGTCGCGCTCTTTCGGGCTGCGCCAGGCCGCGCCCATGCAAAAGCGCGTGGCGCCGCTGGCCTTGGCCTGGCGCGCGGCATCGAGCACGGTGTCGAGGTCGAGGATCTTCTTGGCCTCGACACCGGTGTCGTAGCGTGCGGCCTGCGGGCAGTAGCCGCAGTCTTCCTCGCAACCGCCGGTCTTGATCGACAGCAGCGTGGCCAGTTCGACGTCGCCGTCCGGGAAGTGGGCGCGGTGCACGGTCTGGGCGCGGTGCATCAGTTCGGTGAACGGGAGCTCGAACAGCGCCAGCACGTCAGGCAGCGGCCAGGTGGCGTTATCGGCCTGCTTGATGGCGGCGGCGGGACGGTGCAGGGCGACGGTATTGAATTGGGACATGGTGGTTCCTTCTCTAGCTAGACACGCGGGGAATGCCAGCCCGGCAATCCCGCAAGGTCGATGAATTCGGCGGCGGCCGCAGCCGTCGGGTGGTCGAGGCGGGGCAGGTGGCCCAACAGGGGGGCCGGAATGCGCTGTTCGAGGGCGTCGATATTCTCGCGCGCGAAGCGCATGTCCGGGTCGACGGTGTTGGCGACCCAGCCGGCCAGCACCAGCCCGCGCGCGACGATCGCTTCGACCGTCAGCAGCGCGTGGCTGATGCAGCCCAGGCGCATGCCCACTACCAGCACCACCGGCAAGTTCAGTTGCGCGGCCAGGTCGGCGCTATCGAAGTCGTCGTTGAAGGGTACCCGGAAGCCACCTACGCCCTCGACCACGACGGCATCGGACGCCGCCTGGATCTCGGTATAGGCGGCCAGGATCGGCACCGCTTCGATGGTCACGCCCTCGAGGGCGGCCGCGATGTGGGGCGCGGCCGCTTCTCTGAGCATGAACGGGGTCGTGATGCTGCTTGGAAGGTGCACGTTGCCGGCGGCGCGCAGCATGTCGGCATCTTCGTTGCGCAGTTCGCCGTCGACCATGCTGGCGCCGGCAGCGACCGGCTTCATGCCGCAGGCACGGCGGCCGCTGTGGGCCAGCTTGTACAAGATGGCGCTCGACACCAGGGTCTTGCCGATCTCGGTATCGGTGCCGGTGACGAAACAGCAAAAGCGCGATGGAATGGCGTCCAGCGCCAATGTGTCCGGCTCGGTCTCGAGGTCCGGGGCGGTCGTTACCACGACGCCTTGCGCGTGTCCTGGGGCGATCACTTCCGGGGTCAGTGCCATCGGCTCGTTCAGGTTGTTTGGCGTGTTCATGCAGTAGCCCTTTCCAGTTGGTTCAACGCCTGCGCCAGCAGCGCCACCTCGTCGAAGGTGTGCGCAGCCGACAGGGTCACGCGCAGGCGCGCGGTGCCCGGCGCCACGGTCGGCGGACGGATCGCCGGCACCCACAGGCCCTGCTGGTGCAGGCTTGCTGCGGCGCGCAATGCGTCGTCGTTGCTGCCGATGATGATTGGCTGGATTGCGGTGCTTGAAGCCGCCAGCTGCCAGCGTTCCAGGCGCAGCGCGCCCTGCAAGCGCGCCACCAGCGCCGCCAGGTGGGCGCGCCGCTGGGCGCCTTCGGTGCCGCCGATGATGTCCAGGCTGGCCTGCAGCGCATGCGCCAACGCCGGCGGGGCGGCGGTCGTATAAATATAAGGGCGCGAACGCTGCACCAGCAGTTCGATCACGCTCGCATGCGCCGCGATAAAAGCGCCGCCCACGCCGGCCGCCTTGCCCAGCGTGCCCATGTAGACCAGGTTGGGCGAGCGCAGACCGAAATGTTCGAGCGCGCCGCGGCCGTTTTGTCCCAGCACGCCAAAGCCGTGGGCATCGTCCACCACCAGCCAGGCGCCGTGGCGCTCGCACAGCGCCAGCAGTGCAGGCAGGGGTGCCAGGTCGCCGTCCATGCTGAACACGCTGTCGGTGACGACGATCTTCGTGCCTGCGGTACTTTGTTGCAATTGCTGCTCGAGGGCGGCGACGTCGCCGTGCGGATAGACCGTGACGCCGGCTTTCGCCAGCCGCGCACCGTCGATCAGCGAGGCGTGGTTCAGCGCTTCCGAGAAGATCATGGAATCGGCATCCGCGCCAAGCGCGGTGAGGATGGCCAGGTTGGCCATGTAGCCGGTGCACAGGTAGAGCGCACGGGCGTTCTCGATGTGCGGTGTTAGCCAGTCGGCCAGGCGCCCTTCGAGCAGCGCATGCGCGCGGCTGTGGCCACTGACCAGGTGCGAGGCACCGCTGCCGGCGCCGTAGCGGCTGGCGCCTTCGCGCAGCGCCTCGATCACCACGGGGTGCGCCGCCAGGCCGAGGTAATCGTTGCTGCAAAAGGCCAGCATGGAACGGCCATCGACGAGCTGGCGCGGCGCGCAGGCGCTGTCGGCAACGCGCAGTCGGCGCGTGAGGCTGTGCGCGGCGAGCAGGTCGAGCTTGCGGTCGATGGCGGCGACGATGTCTGGAAATGCGTCCATGCTAGGTCGCGATCACCGATTCGAAGACCCGCTGGGTGCGCTCGGCCAGGCCGGCGATTTCTTCGTCGTCCAGGATATACGGCGGCATCAGGTAAACGGTGCGGCCGATCGGGCGCAGCAGCAGTTCGTTTTCGGTAGCGGTGGTGAAGAAGCGGCGCGCGAAGCTCGCGGCCCGGCTCGGGTCTGGTTCCACCGCGTCGAATGCGAAGATCATGCCGCGCCGGCGGAAATGGCGTGCGCGGTCGTGCTCGGCCAACGGCGCCAGCGCCACGGTCAGCCTGGTGGCCAGTTCGCGGTTGCGCACCAGGACGTCGTCGTCTTTGAAGATCTGCAGCGTTGCCAGCGCCGCGCGGCATGCCAGCGGGTTGCCGGTGTAGGAGTGCGAGTGCAAGAAGCCGCGCGTGATGTCCTGGCTGTAGAACGACTGGTAGACGGCGTCGCTGGTGAGCACCAGCGACAGCGGCAGGTAGCCGCCGCTGATGCCTTTCGACAGGCATAGAAAGTCGGGCCAGATGGCGGCTTGCTCGCAAGCGAAGAAGGTACCGGTGCGCCCGCAGCCGACCGCGATTTCGTCGGCGATCAGGTGTACCTGGTACTGGTCGCACAGCTCGCGCAACAGTTCCAGGTAGAGCGGGTCGTACATTGCCATGCCGGTCGCGCATTGCACCAGCGGCTCGACGATGATGGCCGCGATGCGCTCGGCGCGCGCTTCGAACAGGGTGCGCACGTCTTCGATGGCGCGGCGCGCCACGTCCTGGGCCGATTCGCCATCGCGCGCGTTGCGCTCGTCCGGGCTGGGCACCACGTGCGAGGCGCGCAGCAGCGGGCCGTAGGCATCCTTGAACAACGCCACGTCGGTGACGCTCAGCGCACCGATGGTCTCGCCATGGTAGCTGCCCTGCAGGCAGACGAATTCCTGCTTGTCGGTGCGGCCGGCATTGCGCCACGAATGAAAGCTCATCTTCATGGCGATTTCCACCGCCGAGGCGCCGTCGGACGCATAGAAGGCATGGCCCAGCGCATGCCCGGTGAGGGCAGCGAGCTGCTCTGACAATTCGACCACCGGCTCGTGCGTGAAGCCGGCCAGCATCGCGTGCTCGAGCTTGTCGAGCTGGTCTTTCAGGGCCGCGTTGATGCGCGGATTGGCGTGGCCAAACAGGTTAACCCACCACGAGCTGATGGCGTCCAGGTAGCGCCGGCCTTCGTGGTCGTACAGCCAGGGGCCCTTGCCGTGGCTGACCGCGATCAACGGCACCTCTTCGTGGTGCTGCATCTGGGTGCACGGGTGCCACACGCTGCGCAGGCTGCGGGCGATCCAGTCGGAAGAGGTGTGCGGCTTCACGTTGGTTCTCTACTTCTTGTTAGTTGATTAGGTCAGCCAGGTCGGCTTGCGCTTCTCGAGGAAGGACGCCACGCCCTCGCGGCCTTCCATGGAGGCGCGGATGACGGCGATGCGGTTAGCGGTTTCCTGCAGCAGCGCATCGTTGACCGGCTGGGCCACGATGTCGCGCACCAGCTTTTTCGCCTCTGCGACGGCGTTCGGACTGTTGGTCACCAGCGACTTGACGATGCCGGCAACCGTCGCATCCAGCGCGTCAGCCGCCACCACTTCGTGCGCGAAGCCGATCCGATGGGCCTCTTTCGCATCGAAACGCTCGGCGGTCAGGAAGTAGCGGCGCGCAGCCTGTTCGCCCATGGCCTTGATGACATACGGCGAAATGGTGGCCGGAATCAGGCCGAGTTTCACTTCAGACAGGCAGAAATTGGCCACGTCGCTGGTCACCACGATGTCGCAGGCCGCGACCAGGCCCATGCCGCCGGCGTAGCAGTCGCCCTGCACCTTCGCCACGGTCGGCTTGGGGCACAGGTAGATGGTGCGCAGCATGTCGGCCAGGCGGGCAGCATCTTCCTGGTTCTCGCTGTGCGAGTAGCCGGCCATCTTCTTCATCCAGTTCAGGTCCGCGCCGGCGCAGAAGGCCGGGCCGTTCGCCCCCAAGACGATGGCGCGCACGGCTTCGTTCCGGCCAAGTTCGTCGAAGGCCAGCGCCAGCTCGGCGATGGCGTGTTCATTGAAGGCGTTGCGCAGCTCCGGACGGTTCAGGGTAACGGCGGCCACCTTGTCGTCGATGGCGATGGTGAGAGTCTGGTATTCCATATTGTTGTTGTCCTTACATCCGGAACACGCCGAACTTCGTGTCTTCGATCGGCGCATTGAGCGCGCTTGATAAGCCCAGGCCCAGCACGGTGCGGGTATCGGCCGGATCGATGATGCCGTCGTCCCACAGGCGCGCCGACGCGTAGTACGGGTGGCCCTGGTGCTCGTATTGCTCCTTGATCGGCTGCTTGAAGGCGGCTTCTTCGTCTGGCGACCACTGGCCGCCCTTGCCCTCGATGCCGTCGCGTTTCACGGTAGCGAGCACGGATGCGGCCTGGTCGCCGCCCATCACCGAGATGCGCGCGTTCGGCCACATCCACAAGAAGCGTGGAGAAAAGGCGCGGCCGCACATGCCGTAGTTACCGGCGCCGAAAGAGCCGCCGATGATGACCGTAAACTTCGGCACCGCGGCGGTAGCGACCGCAGTGACCATCTTGGCGCCGTTGCGGGCGATGCCTTCGTTTTCGTACTTGCGGCCGACCATGAAGCCGGTGATGTTCTGCAAGAAGACCAATGGGATCTTGCGCTGGCAGCACAGTTCGATGAAATGGGTGCCTTTCAGCGCCGATTCCGAGAACAGGATGCCGTTGTTGGCGATGATGCCGACCTTCATGCCGAAAATATGGGCGAAGCCGCACACCAGCGTGGTGCCGTAGCGCGCCTTGAACTCGTCGAATTCGCTGCCGTCGACCACGCGGGCGATCACTTCGCGCACGTCGAAGGGCTTGCGGGTGTCGACCGGGATCACGCCGTACAGTTCTTGCGGCGAAAATTTCGGCTCGCAGCTCTCGCGCAGCGCGCCTTGTACCGGCTTGGTGCGGTTCAGGTTCGCCACGATGGTGCGCGCCAGCGACAGTGCATGCAGGTCGTTTTGCGCCAGATGGTCGACCACGCCCGACAGGCGGGTGTGGACGTCGCCGCCGCCCAGGTCTTCGGCCGTCACTACTTCGCCGGTCGCCGCCTTCACCAGCGGCGGACCGCCCAGGAAGATGGTGCCCTGGTCCTTGACGATGATCGACTCGTCGCTCATGGCCGGCACGTAGGCGCCGCCGGCGGTGCACGAGCCCATCACGACCGCGATCTGCGGGATGCCCTTGGCCGACAAATTGGCCTGGTTATAGAAGATGCGGCCGAAATGGTCGCGGTCCGGGAACACATCGTCCTGGTTCGGCAGGTTGGCGCCGCCCGAGTCGACCAGGTAGATGCAGGGCAAGTTGTTCTGCTCGGCGATCTCCTGGGCGCGCAGGTGTTTTTTCACCGTCATCGGGTAATAGGTGCCGCCCTTGACGGTGGCGTCGTTACAGACGATCACGCATTCCTGGCCGCTGACCCGGCCGATGCCGGTGATGATGCCGGCCGCCGGGGCTGCGCCGACGCCATCCTTATCCTTGTACATCTCGTAGGCGGCCAGCTGGGAAAATTCGAGGAAGGGCGTGCCTGGGTCGAGCAGCATCTGCACGCGGTCGCGCGGCAGCAGCTTGCCGCGCGCGACGTGCTTGGCGCTGGCCGCTTCGCCGCCGCCCAGCGCGATCTTCGCGACTTTCGCGCGCAGGTCGTCGACGATCAGCTGCATGGCGGCGGCGTTGGACTTGAAGTCTTCGCCACGCGGGTTGAGTTTGCTCTCGATCTGGGGCATACCGTCCTCTGTCTCTATCTTGTTTTGCTTATGTGGGAAAACTGCCGTCCACGTAATACCAGCGCGGCGCCCCGGTGTCAGGGTCAGGCTCGCGCAGGAAACGGCTCACTTCGTGCAGACGGTGCGCACGTCCCCCTACCTTGAAGCGGGCGACGAATTCGACCGTGTCACTGTCTGGATCGTCCGTCGAATTTACTTTACGTTGACGTAAACGTAAAGCAGATTTTATTTCGAGGCCGAGCCAGCGGATCGGTTCTTTCTCGTCGATGACAGGTTCGCCCGGCCGGGTGCTTCGATGCCATGTGTCAACTAAATATGCCTCGTTCTTCTGGGCGTAGGCGGTGTAGCGCGAGCGCATCAGGGCCTCGGCCGTCGGCGGCAACGCTGTTCCCGAGAGAAAAGGGCCACAACATGTCTGCAAGGAGGGGCCGCCGCAGGGACAAGGCAGGGCGATGGTTGGTTTCGGCATAAGGCAGATTATCCGCGATTTCCTTCCAGCCCATAAATTACGTCGCTGCTGGCGTTGGCCCGTACCACGCCTTTTTGCCAAAGGCAGCCCGATCCTTAACAAACTTTGATGTACATCATTCAATTTTTTTCGTGAAAATTTTGTTACTGTCGGTTTTATTTACACCACGTTTATGTGGGAATATGTAACCAGTTGTTTTTAAACGTAAATACGTTTTGGCATAAAAAATGCTAGCGCCAGCTCAGCAGTTCCTTGATCAATCTGATGGAGAAATACGATGCAGCGCTTGTTATGGTGTCTCTCGATACTTGTCTTGCTTAGCGGTGGCGTGCAGGCCGCGCCGATCAACATCCAGCTCCAGGCAAACGGGACACCCGCGCCTCTCGCAGGCAAGCTTTACCTCGACCTCATCGATGGCGATGGCCTCGATGGGAGCAGTGTCCTCATACGCAACCTGTCGACTGCCCCAACCGCCGTAGAAGGGGCGGTGATCCAGTCGGCCGGGCAGTACACCATCACTGACAATTTCCTGATTTCCTCGCTGGTGTTCGACCTGCCGAATATTTTCGGCGGCTTTGCCTTCACCCTGGACGCCACCTTGCTCGCCTCAGGCGCGGGAGGCTTCCCCGACTCCTTCTCGCTGTCCTTCATCGACGCCACCGGTACTTCGCTGTTCCAGACTGGCGATCCACGCGGCGCCAACGCCCTGTTCGTATTGAGCAACGGCTTGACTGAGAATTACGCACCAGCCCAGCTGTCGATCGTGGTCACGCCGGAAGGAGCGACGGCAGTGCCCGAGCCGGCAAGCCTGCTGCTGCTGGGCGCAGGCCTGGTCGCGGTGCTGTTGAGCCGGCGCCGCAGTGCCGTGTTTGCGTGCCTGCTGGTTGCCGGCGCTTCCGCGCAGGCCGCCATCAACGACGTGAGCGCACAAGCCACGGTACAGCGCAGCGCCCTGGTGCTGAACCGGGCGACCGGCACCTTTGACAGCGTCATCTCGGTGCGCAACAACGGCAGCAGTGCGATGTCGACTCCGGTCTTCGTCGAGATTACCGGCTTGCCGGCCACCGTCTCCGTCAATAACGCCAGCAATCTGTCTCCCGCCGGCAAACCCATGGTCAGGCTGCCCACCGCTGCGGCCACTGTCAACCCGGGCGCCGCAACGGGAAATTTTGTTATCCGTTTCCATAACCCGACCCAGGTCAAATTCACCCCGACCTTTCGGGTGCTGGCCTATACCGGCCCGGCGTTGCCGCCCGACCCAGGTTCGGAAGGCAATGCCGGCCTGGCCGGCGTGGATAGCAACCGCAACGGCATCCGCGACGACGTCGAAATCTATATCGCCACCAACTTCGGCGATTCGGAAAAGCGGGTGCTGGGACTGCTCGATGTCGCTGCTGCGCTACAGCGCGGGATCCTGGCGACCGACCAGGGGGCGTCGATGAGTGCTGCCAGCGCCTTCAGCCGCGCCATGGAATGCCTGGGCTATATCGACATGGAAGACAACGCGTGGAAGAGCGTCATCGCCATCACCACCAATACGCCGGAACGCTTCACGGCTTGGCGCGCGCATGACCGGCGCCTGTCAGGGCAGGTCTTCCCGGGACGGCCTGTTTCGCAGTGGCGCAACAGCTGCAGCTTCGCCCCCGATTCGCTGCCCAACTAAGGTGAGGACGACCATGAAACTAGCGAATGTCATTCTGTTGTCCCTGGGCCTGGGCGTGAGCATGTCGCTCCAGGCGCAGGACGTCTGTACTGCGCAGGGCACGGTGGTCTACTACGGCAACGGCGTCGGCCGCGGCGAGCCGACCCATGGCGATGCGGAAGACGGCAAGCGGCGCATTGCCTTCCTCGTCAACCAGGCCCTGTCCGAGCCCGACCGCGACCGGTATTCGACCAAGCTGGCATTCAACAGCTCGGCCGGGCGCCTTGGCGACATTACCGAAGCGGCGCGCCAGACCTTAAGCAACGAGTGGCCAACCCTGCTGGCCGCCTTCCTGCTGCGCGATACCCGCCTGTTGTCGTTGCTGCCCCCTGAAGTGGTACGCACTTTCAACGACTTCCTGACCAACCAGTCGATCCAGGAGCTGATGGGGACAGCGGCGGGCAATGCCGACGTGGGCACCCATGTGGCGTCGTATTCCTCCGACATCGACGAAGGCAAGAAGGTCGTGCTGGTCAGCCATTCGCAGGGCAACATCTACGCCAACCTGGCCTACCAACGGCTCGACGCCAGCCGCTACCAGCCCTATTTCGCCATGGTGCCGGTGGCCAGCCCCGAGTCCACTTCCCGCAAGTCCCTGGTGGGCCATGTGCGCTTCTCGCAAGACCTCGTAATCGGCGGGGTCGAGCTGGCCAAGCGCCTGGCGGGCCTATCCCCGCCGATGTCTGCCAACGACAGCGTGGATGCCAGCAGCGATTCCCTTGCCCATGGCTTCGTCGAGGCCTACCTGGCAGACGGATCGGCCAGGAATTTTATCGTCAGCGGAGCAATCCAGACCTCGGAGGGCTTGCAGCAGCCACAGTCCAATACCGCCGCCGGCGCGGTGACCGTGACCCTGACCTGGGGCGCGCAACCGGACGTCGATCTGCACGTGTACGAACCGACCAACTACCACGTCTTTTACCGCTCCCTGGTCGGCCAGTTCGGCGAACTCGACCTGGATGACACCTCGTCGTTCGGACCGGAGCACTATGTGCTCAGCTGTAGCGCGCTGCGCGAGCGTGCCGGCGCGGTCGGGCGCTACCGCATCGGCGTCAATTACTATGCGGGATCGGGTGGTGAAACGGCCAAGGTCACGGTCAAGACGTCCAGCGAAGAACGGACCTTCACCAAAGCCTTGCCGGCGGCGCGCGGCAGCAGCGGCAACGATAGTCCGGTTCCCGTGGCCGACGTGGTGGTGACGAAGGATCCGGAAACCGGGCAGTTCTCGTTCGCGATCGAAGGCCAGTAAGCCAGCAAGACAGGCGGGCCAGGCGCAGGCTGGCGCCCCCGGCCCTGCCTGGCAGCGTCAAGTTCGCAGGGTCAGCCCGTCGAGCGCGAACGGCGGCGCCTCGCCCTGCATCGCGCCGGCCAGCAGGCTGGCGCTGCCGCAGGCGAAGGTAAAGCCGAGCGGGCCGTGGCCCACGTTCAGCCACAGGTTGGCATACGGCGTGGCACCGATGATCGGGGCGCTGCTCGGGGTGGCGGGGCGCAGGCCGGCCCAGACCGACAGTTGCGAGTAGTCGGCCGCGCGCGGCATGGTCTCGCGCACCTGGCGGATCAGGCTGTCCACCCGTTTGCGGTTGTGGCGCAGGTCTTCGCCCACCATGTCGACCATGGCCGCGACGCGCAGCTTGCTGCCAATGCGCGCGTACAGCACCTTGCGCTCGAAATCGGTGACGCTGATTTCGGGCGCCACGTCATCCGCCCGGATCGGTGCAGTCAGGCTATAGCCCTTGAGCGGGTACAAGGGCAGGGCAATGCCGACCGTATCGGACAGGGTGCGGCTCTGCATGCCGGCCGCCAGCACATAGCTGTCGGCGGCGATGGTGTGCACCCCCGTGCCGGTCTCGATGTCGACGCCGGTGATGCGGCCCCGGTCGGCCAGCAGGCGCCGCGCCTCGCCGCCCACGAAACCCTGAAAGTGCGGATGGGCGCGCAGGCGTGCGGCCAGCGCCAGGCAAAAGGCATGGCAGTCGGCCACCGCTTCGCCGCTGTTGAAGATGCCGCCGGCCAGCAGCGGCTCGGCTGCGGCCAGCGACGGTTCGCGCGCGGCGCATTCGGCAGGTGACCAGACTTCTCCGGCGCCGGCCTTGCCGGCGGCTTTCACGAACTGGTCGCGCGATCGGAACACCACCAGCTTGCCGGCGTCGCGCCATGCGAATTGATCGAACGGGATCGTCGTTTCGAGCTGCTTCATGCCCTGGCGCGACAGTTCGCCCAGGGCCAGCAGCTTGGCCGTGGTCTTGCGGTTGACGTCGGCGCGGCAGTGGGCCAGGAAGCTTGCCAGCCAGCGGTACTGGCGCAGGTCGGCTTCTGGCCGGAAATGCAGCGGACCGGTGTCCTGGAACATCCATTGCAACGCTTTGAGCGGCACCCCCTCGTCGGCCAGCGGCGAGACGTAGCGATAGCTGAGCTGGCCGCCATTGCCGTAGCTGGCGCCACTGCCGACTTCCGGCGCGCGTTCGAGGACGGTGACGCGATAGCCGGCTTCGGCCAGCCACCAGGCCGAGGCCAGGCCAACCACGCCGCCACCGATGACCAGCACGTGTTCCTTCATTTGCTGCATCCTGCACTTTTATTGTTAATCATGAGCATGGAGCTTAGGCGCTAGCCCGGACCGGGGCCAATGAAACTCGCGCCGGGCGCCATAACCGGGGTATATAAACGCCAGCCTGGCCTCATGCCGGCGCCTGTTGGCCGACGATGGCGTGGCGGTACAGCGCCGTGAGAATGCGCTCCTCGAAGCGCGCCAGCGCCGAATAGCGGCCCTTCTGCCGGGCCGGGTCGTGCGTGCTGCCGCCGGCCAGCACGATCATGCCGTTGCCGCGCGCGCGGTCGAGCACGAATACCGAACGCAGCCCGTAGGCGTCGCCAAGGTGGCCGACCGCATCGAAGCCGCCGCCATCGACCAGCGCCATGCCGGCGCGGTCGGGGAACTGGGCGTTGCCAAGGCCCCAGGCATGGAATAAGCCGTGCATCGAGTCGCCGTTGCCGCCCGCGGCATCCAGGCTCCAGTGGCGCGCGAACATGTGTTCGAGCGTGGCGCGCGCGAACAGCCGGCTGGCGCCCTGCACGCCTCCATGAATACCGCCACCGAGCAGCATGCGCATCACCACGCCCAGGTCGCGCGCCGAGATGCGCAGGCCGCCGGTCGGGCTGAACGCCGTCGCATTGGTGCCGGGGACATAGGTGGCGATGCCCGCCGGCGCGGCCGGCGCGCCGGCGTCGTAGTCGTCCACCTGCGCGATCCAGGGCCCCTCGGCGTTCCAGGTGTCGGTATCGGTCGCGCGCTTGCGGTACAGCGTTGCCAGCCGTTCCAGCGCCGCCGGCGGCAAGGCCGAGGGGTTGTAGCCGGCAGCCAGGCCCAGCGGCTGCAGCAGCAGGCGCACCATCAGCAGGTCGAAGCGTTCGCCGCAGACGCGCTCCATGGCGGTGCCGATCACCCCCCAGCCGAGGTTGCAATAAGTGAAATAAGCGCCCGGCGCCGCCTCGCCCGACCACATCCGGCCGCCGCCGTAGAGCGGCGCGCCCGGCACCAGCACCTCTTGCAGGGTGGTGGCCAGCGGCCACGCATAGCCGCCCTCGTCGCGCAATGACGAGGTATGGGTCAGCAGCGCGCGCAGCGTGATGGGCTGCCCGGGAAAATGCGGGTTGCGCAGGCTAAAGCCCAGGTAGCCGGAGACGTCGGCATCGAGCTGCAGGCGGCCTGCCTCCACCAGTCGCATCAGGCCCAGAGCGGTCATCAATTTGGAAATCGAGGCGACGCGGTACAGGGTGTCGGGCGTGGCTGGACGGTCGGGCCGGGCGCCGCCGCCAATGAAACGCCGGCCGAAAGATTGTTCGTACACCGGCTGGCCGGCGCGCAGCGCCACCACCGACAGGCTGGCCAGCTGCATGGCCGGATCGTTCACCAGCGCGGCCAGTTCGGTATCGAGCGCGCGGCGCGCCGGTGCCGGGAACAGCGGTTCGACCGGGCCCGGCAGGATCATGCCCAGCAAGGATCGCCTGTGCTCGTTCATCCGGTCTCCTTCTGGCCCTGGCGGCTGCTGATGGTGGCGTGGTTCGATGAGCATACGCAGTGACAACGGGCCTTGCCTAATGAATACCCGTGACGGTGGCATAACCGTTTTATATCGGTACCAGGTGGTATGCTTATGCGGCAAGCGGTGTTATATGACAGACCGTTGTCCCGACGCTTCGCGCCTACCTTCCGACCTGCCGATGACCACGACCAGCCCCGCCTTCGAGATCGACCTGAACGACAGTTCGCCACTGTACATGCAGCTGGCGCGCAAGCTCGCACAGGACGTGCGCGATGGCCGCTACCAGGCCGAGCAGGCGCTGCCGTCCGAACGCACGCTGTCCGAGCGGCTGGACGTCTCGCGCGTGACCGCGCGCAAGGCGATCGACCAGCTGGTCGACCAGGGCCTGGTGGTGCGCCGGCGCGGTTCGGGCAATTACATCGCGCCGCGCATCGAGCAGCCGCTGTCAGACCTGTCGAGCTTTTCAGAACAGCTGCAACAGCGCGGCTATAAGCCTGGCAGCCACTGGCTGCGGCGCGAGGTGCTGCTGGCCGATGCCGACCAACAGCGCTGGCTAGGGCTGTTGCCCGACACCCGCGTGGCCCGGCTTGAACGGCTGCGCCTGGCCGATGACGTGGTGATGGCCTACGAGATCAGCGTGATCCCGGCCAGCATGCTGCCGCGGCCCGAGGGAGTTGGCGGCTCGCTGTATGCCCATCTGGCCAAGACCGGCCACATGCCGGTGCGCGCGCTGCAGCATCTGCGCGCGATGAACGCCTCGAGCGAACTGGCGGCGCGTCTGGCCGTGCCCGAGGGGCGCGCGGTACTGTTCATTACCCGCATCGGCTACCTTGGGTCGGGCGAACCGGTCGAGCTGACGCATTCTTACTGCCTGAGCGAGCACTACGATTTCGTCGCCGAACTGCGGCGTCCGGCCTAGCCTGGCCAACATAACTTTTCGGCATGATCGCGGGCCGAGCTTTCATGGGATGCCCCGGTTAATTGGTATTACACTGGTTTTATCGATCACTGCGCACCAAGAGACCTGTCCATGCTCAATACCGAAACCCCGGCCCAGGACCACGCGAGGCTCGACCAATACCCCACGCTCGACTTAGTTAGCGTGTTCATCGACGACCAGACCCGCGCGGTCGATGCGGTGCGCGCCGCGGCGCCGCGCATTGCCGCCGCCGTCGCTGCGGCGCTGCCGCGGATGGAAGCGGGCGGGCGCCTGATCTACGCCGGCGCCGGCACCTCCGGCCGCCTTGGGTTGCTCGACAGCGTGGAGCTGAACCCGACGTTCTCCTGGCCGCATGGGCGTGCGGTGGCGCTGCTGGCAGGCGGTGCCGAAGCGATGTTCGTCGCGGTCGAGGGCGCCGAGGACGACCTGGAGCAGGGCGCGGCAGACCTCGAGAGCGTTGGTGTCGGTCCGGACGACGTGGTGCTGCTGCTGGCCGCGTCGGGCCATACGCCATATGTGCTGGGCGCCCTGCGCGCGGCGCGCGCAGCCGGTGCGCTGACCATTGGCTTTTCCAATAATGCCGACGCCCCGGTGGCGGATGGCGCCGAGATCGGCATCACGCTCGACACCGGGCCGGAAGTCATCTCCGGCTCCACCCGCCTGAAGGCGGGCACCTCGCAGAAGATCGCGTTGAACACCTTTTCCAGCGCGCTGATGGTGCGTTTGAACAAGGTTTACGGCAACCTGATGGTAGACTTCCGGGCGACCAACGCCAAGCTGGTGCGGCGCGCCGTGCGCCTGACCATGTACGCTACCGGCGTTGGCGAAGCGTCCGCGCAGGCGGTGCTGGAAGAATGCGGCTACCACGTCAAGACTGCGATCGTGGCCTTGATCAAACAAACCACCGTCGAGCAGGCGCAGGCGCTGCTGGCGTCGGCGCACGGCAGCGTGCGCGAAGCCATCGCGTAACACCGCGACACCCGCGCCGGCACCTGCCGACCACGAAAGACCTATGCAGACTTCGCAAGCCAAGAGCATCCCGCCCGCCAGCCCGTCGCAGCCAAGTCCCTGGGCCTGGATACCGTCGCTGTACTTCGCCCAGGCCATCCCCTATGTGGTGGTCATGAGCCTGTCGGTGATCATGTACAAGGACATGGGGATATCGAATTCCGACATTGCCTTCTATACCAGCCTGCTCTACCTGCCGTGGGTGATCAAACCCCTGTGGTCGCCCGTGGTCGACATGTTCGGCACCAAGCGCGGCTGGACGGTGCTGCTGCAGCTCGCGGTGGCGGCCGCGCTGGTAGCGGTAGGCCTGTCGCTGCACCTGCCGAACTTCTTTGTCGCCAGCCTGGCCGTGATGTGGTTGATGGCCTTCAGTTCGGCCACCCACGACATTTCGGCCGACGGCTTCTACATGCTCGGCCTGCGCCAGAAGCAGCAGGCCGCGTTCGTCGGGGTGCGTTCCACCTTCTACCGGCTGGCGACACTGGCCGGGCAGGGCCCGCTGGTGGTACTGGCTGGCTACCTGGCCACCCGCCTGGGCGACGTTCACCAGGCCTGGTCGATCGTGTTCTTCGTACTGGCCGGGTTGTTCCTGGCAGCCTTTCTGTGGCATGGCTTTATCTTGCCGCGGCCGGACGCCGACCACAAGGTCGCCCGCACCGACAACCCGCTGCGCGACTTCTTCGTCACGTTCGCCCTGTTCTTCCGCAAGCGCGACATCTGGCTGATCCTTGGCTTCATCCTGACCTTCCGCCTCGGCGAAGCGCAGCTGCTCAAACTCGTGGCGCCGTTCCTGAAAGACCCGCTGGTCGAAGGCGGACTGGGACTGACCACCGCGCAATACGGCATCGCCTACGGGACCATCGGCATTGCCTTCCTGACCATGGGCGGCCTGGCCGGCGGCTACCTGATCTCGCGCCTTGGACTCAAGCGCTGCCTGTGGCTGATGGTGTTCGCCGTGCACCTGCCCGACCTGGTGTTCGTGTACCTGTCGCAGGTGCAGCCGACCAGCTTCGCCCTGGTGTGCGCGTCGCTCGCAGTCGAGCAGTTCGGCTACGGCTTCGGCTTTACCGCGATGATGCTCTACATGATCATGGTCTGCGAGGGTGAGCACAAGACGGCGCATTACGCGATCTGCACTGGCCTGATGGCCCTGGGCATGATGGTGCCAGGCATGTGGAGCGGCGACCTGCAGGAATACCTCGGCTACAAGAACTTCTTCATCTGGGCCTGCCTGTCGACCATTCCGGCCTTTATCATGGCGGCGCTGGTAAAGATCGATCCCGAGTTCGGTAAAAAATAGGCGCGAACCCGTAGCGTGGCCGCGTTCGGCTGCTTGGCCAGCAGGCGCGAGCAAGGGCGCGCCAAGGTCTGAATACATAGTGGAGTGAGCTTGAAACCTGATGTGAAAAAACGTGCGCTGACGCTGGCAGGACTTGCCGGCGCACTGGCGCTGAGCGGTTTGATGACCGCCTGCACCACCCAGCCGGGCAAGCCGGCCAGGCCGGACGGCTTGCCCGCGGCCGATCTTCCGCCGCCGGCCCCGCGCGAATTCCGCGCCGCCTGGGTCTCGACCGTTGCCAATATCGATTGGCCGAGCAAGCCGGGCTTGCCCGCGGCGCAGCAACAGGCCGAGGCCATCGCCATTCTCGATCGCGCCGTCGCGCTCAGGCTCAATGCCATCGTGCTGCAGGTGCGCCCGTCGGCCGATGCGATCTACCCGTCCAACATCGAGCCGTGGACCGAATACCTGACCGGCGCCCAGGGCAAGCCGCCGCAGCCGTTCTACGACCCGCTGGCATTCTGGGTCAGCCAGGCCCACGCACGCGGACTCGAACTGCACGCCTGGTTCAATCCCTATCGGGCGCGCCACGACAACGCGCGCTCGCCGGCAGCCCCCAACCACATCACCAACACGATTCCGTCGGCGGTCAAGCGCTATGGCAAGTTCATGTGGATGGACCCGGGAGAAGCGGCAGCATCGAAGCAGACCATGGACGTGATCCTGGACGTGGTGCGGCGCTACGATATCGACGGCGTGCACATCGACGACTATTTCTATCCATATCCGATCGAAGCGCCCGGTGTTGCCGGCAATGCTTCCGCCCTGGATGGCACCGGCAACGGAAAGGCCGGACCCAGGACGGAACTCGATTTTCCCGATACGCCGGCCTGGGAGCGCTACCTGCTCGCCGGCGGCAAGCTCGACCGCCCGTCCTGGCGCCGCGACAACGTCAACCGCCTGATCGAGGCGATGTACCAGGGCATCCACCGCGAAAAGAGCTGGGTGCGCTTCGGCATCAGCCCCTTCGGCCTGGGCCGCCCGGACCGCCGCCCGCCCGGCATCGTGGGATTCTCGCAATACGACAAGCTGTATGCCGACGCCGAACTGTGGCTGCAGAAGGGCTGGGTGGACTATTTCACGCCGCAGCTGTACTGGTCGATCGCGCCGGCGGCCCAGTCCTATCCGGTGCTGCTCGATTACTGGATCGGCCAGAACACCCAGGGACGCCACATGTGGCCGGGCCTGTTCACCAGCCGCGTCGGCGCGCCGGCGCCGACCAAGCAGTTCGAGCCGGAGGAAATCGTGCAGCAGATTGCCGCCACCCGCGCGCGTCCGCTGTCCACCGGCCATGTCCACTTCAGCATGGTCGCCTTGAGCCAGAACCGCAAGGGCATCAGCGACCGCTTGCGCGCCACCACGTATACCGGCCAGGCGCTGGTGCCGGCCACTCCCTGGCTCTTGAGCGAGCGCCCGGGCACGCCGCAGGTGGCGGCCATGCAGCGCCAGGATGGCGTAAAGCTCAAACTCAAGGCCGGCAAGGGGACCGCGCTGTACGCGATCTGGGCGCGCCACGGCGGCGAGTGGCGCTTCGCGGTGGTTCCGGCCACGCGCGTGGAATGGACCGTGCCGGACGACGCCCAGCTGGGCACGGCCAACCTGGTCTATGTCAGCGCGGTAGACCGCCTTGGCAACGAGGGCGCGCAGGTACAGGCCTGGCGCGCGCCGAACTGACCATGCACGACTTATCAGCCTTGTTCATACCAACCCCGCCAGCATGGTGTCGCGTGGTGGCGGGTCGACAACGTACACTCGCGGACCATGCCTAACTCGGATCAGCAACACGATGGCCTCGGCCTCGGCATCGATGCCGGCGGCACCCAAACTCGCTGGGCGCTGGCGGCGCCGGGCGGACGCATCGTCGCCGAGGGCGTCGCCCCCGGCCTGACGGCCTTGCAGATGGGCAGCGCCGAAGGGCGCGATTCGGTGCACGCGGCCTTCGCCGGCATCGCGCGCGCGGTACTGGCCCAGGGCCGCCCGCTGGCGGTGCGCGCCGGCCTGACCGGCTTCGGCGGCGACGGCGAACAGCTCCGGCAGTGGCTGGGCAGCCTGCTCGGTCTGGCGCCGGCGGCGATCATCATCAGCAACGACATCGACATCGCCTATCTCGCCAGCTTCAAGCCGGGCGAGGGCTATCTGGTGTATTCGGGTACCGGCTCGATCGGCGCCTTCATCGACGACCAGGGCGGCTTTCATCGCGCCGGCGGACGCGGCGTGGTGCTCGACGACGGCGGTGGCGGCTTCTGGATCGCGCGCGAAGCGCTGCGCCATATCTGGCGCCTGGAAGACGAACGCCCCGGCGCCTGGCGCGACTCGCCCATGGCGCATGCCGTGTTCCAGCACGTGGGCGGTGCGGACTGGTCGTTCTCGCGCCAGTTCATCTATGGCCGCGAACGTGGCGAGGTCGGCAAGCTGGCGATCGCAGTGGCCGCGACCGCCGAGCGCGATCCGGCCGCCGCTGCTATCCTGCGCGAAGCCGGCACCGAGCTGGCACGCCTGGCGCTGGCATTGATCGGGCGTTTCGGCCCGCGCCCGGTGGCGCTGGCCGGCCGCGCCGCCGAGCTGCACCCAGCCATCGTCGAGACCATGCGCGCGGCGCTGCCGCCTGATACCACGCTGAGCCAGACCGGTCTGCGCGCCCATTACGCGGCGGCCAGGCTGGCGGCCACACCCACCCGATAACAGTACAGGATAGTCCCAGATGAAAACCCTGATCGTCCCCGTCATCCTCGCCCTGCTGGCAGGCTGCGCCACCGGTCCCATCGCACCCATCGGCCCGCAGATCGACACCAGCTTGACCGCCAAGGGCCAGTCGAGCCGCGCGCGCTTCCTGGTGCTGCACTACACCGTGGCCGATACGCCGACCTCGATCAAGATCCTGACCGAGCAGCAGGTCAGCTCCCATTACCTGCTGACCGACGCGCCGCAGCCGGTCATCTACCGCCTGGTCGACGAGACGCGCGCGGCTTACCATGCCGGCCATTCGAGCTGGAAGAACTTCACGCAACTGAACAACAGTTCGATCGGCATCGAGATCGTCAACGCCGGCTGGAAAGACACGCCGGCCGGCAGGGTATACGCGCCGTTTCCGCAAACCCAGATAGATGCACTTGTCACGCTGGTAAAAGACATCGTCCAGCGCCATGGCATCGCTCCCGAAAACGTGCTCGGCCACAGCGACATCGCGCCGCAGCGCAAGCAGGATCCAGGGCCGCTGTTCCCGTGGCGGCAGCTGGCCCAGGCCGGCCTGGTGGCGTGGCCCGATGCCAACCGCGTGGCTGCCGTGCGCCCGGTGTTCGAGGCGATGCTGCCAGACTACGCCTGGTTCCAGCGCAAGCTGGCCACCCACGGCTACGCCATTGTGCAAAGTGGCGTGCTCGACCAGCAGACCCGCACCGTGCTGGCGGCCTTCCAGATGAAATACCGGCCCACGGACATCGCCGGCAACGCCGATGCCGAAACCGCCACGCTGCTGGAAGTGCTGACCACGCCGGCCAATGCGCCGCTGCCGGTGGTGGTGCCGCCGCCGGTGATCACGCACCCGGTGCCGCCGCTGCCGCCGGCTGCGCCACCGTCGCCACCGCCAGTGCCAAGCCCGGCGCTGCCGCCGCCGCCGCTGCCTACGCCAGTTAGTCCGCCGCTCCCGACAACGATGCCGGCGGCTCCCGCAGCGGTCGCGCCAGTCACCCCGTGACGGTCGCCGCAAGCAGGATTTCCCTGTATCCTTCGACCGATCCGCGCCCGCCGCGCGGAGACTCTACTGAAGGATAAAGCGATGCGCCTGCGTCATATCGAAGTTTTCCACGCCATCATGCAGGTCGGTACCATCAGCGGCGCCGCCCAGGTGCTCCACATCTCGCAGCCTGCAGTAACCAAGGTTCTGCAACACGCCGAGCTGCAGCTGGGGATGCCGCTGTTCGAGCGCGTGCGCGGCAAGCTCTATCCAAAGCCGGAGGCGCACCGCCTGTTCGTGGAAACCGAAAAGCTCAACCGCGACCTGCAGGGCATTCGCCGCCTGGCTGCCAGCCTCAAGGGCCGTGCGGTGGAAACCGTGCGCCTGGTATCGACGCCCACCATTGCCATCAGCATGCTGCCGCAGGCGATGTCGGCGTGGCGCCGCGACTTTCCGAGTGCGCGCTGCGAGCTGTCCACCCACCATACCAGCGAGATCGTCAACGCGCTGCGCCTGGGCGAAGCCGATCTGGCGCTGTCGTTGCAAGACCCGCGCCACCCCGGCATCGTGGCCGAACCGATCGCTCACGGCAACCTCACCGTGATGGCGCCAGCCGGCACCTGGACCGAAGCACAACTGGCCCTGCCGTTCGGGGCCGAAGGCCTGGTCGGTGAACTCATCGGGCTCAAAGATGGTGATCCGCTCGGCGAAATCGTGGTCGCGGCCTGCGAAGCGCAGGGCGTGCAGCCGGTCTACCACACCGTGGTGCAGACCTACCAGATTGCCCGCTCGCTGGTGGAAGCCGGCGCCGGCATGGCCGTGCTCGACCCGTTCACCGCGGCCTCGGCCACGCCCGGCAAGGTGCAGTGCCGCGCATGGACGCCGGCGATCCCGGTGCACCTGTATCTGCTCAGCGCCAGCCATTCCCCCTTGTCGCACGGGGCGCGCGAGCTGGCCAACTGTATCGGCGCGACCGCGCGCGCCTGCCTCGACCAGGGTGGTGCATGAGCATCGACGGAAAACCGGGCGTGGCCAGCGAAGACGTCGCCGGCAGTCCCGAATTTCGCCACCTGGCCAGCATCGCCGGGATCGCGGTCGACCTGCGCTATGCCAGCGCCAACAATTTCGTCGGGCGCGACCTGTACTCGCCTTTTGATTGCGCCTGGCTGCACCGCGACGCCGCCGCCGCGCTCGAGCAGGTCGTGACCTGGCTGGCGCGCGAACGTCCCGGCGCCACCGCGCTGGTGCTCGACGCGCTGCGCCCGCAGCGGGTGCAGCAACAGTTGTGGGACACCCTGGCCGGTACCGGCCTGCAGATGTACCTGGCCGACCCGGTGCGCGGCTCGATCCATTCGTATGGCATGGCGCTCGACATCACCCTGCTCGATGAAGCGGGCCTGGAGCTCGACATGGGCACCGGCTTCGACGACATGACCGAACTGTCGCATCCGGCGCTCGAAGAAGGTTTCGTGCTCGCCGGCCGGCTGACGGCGCAGCAGATGGCCAACCGCCGTCTGCTGCGCGCAGCGATGCTGCAGGCGGGCTTCCTCGGCATCCGCACCGAGTGGTGGCATTTCGATTGCGGCGACCGCGAGCTGGTGCGCTCGACCTACCGCCGGGTGCTTTGAGCGCGTGCGCCGCCATCGCCTCAAGCCGCGTTGACGGTGCAACTGGAGCTGTGTTTATCGATTATGCGCAGATCGCTACCGAATCGCCACCAGTAAGCATGATCGACATCGCTGCGGCAAAGGCCGGCGTCCAAGTTCGACGCGCAGCCAGGGCGCACATTGAACGTTTTTCACGGCGCCGCCAGCGCCGGCGCAATACCCGACCTTGCCACCCATTCAACCAGCGCTTCGAGTACCGCGCGTCCGCGCCCGTTGCCCGCCTGCTCGCTGTTGACCATCGCCACGAACACGTGCTGCACCCCGTTCGCATCGGGTACATAGCCGGCCAGCGCGACGACGTTGCGCAGGGTGCCGGTCTTTAAGCGTGCACGGCCGGCGGCTGCGCTGCCGTGCAGGCGGCGGCGCAAGGTGCCGTCGATGGCGGCGATCGGCATGCTGGCCTGGAACTCGGGCGCCCAGGTGCTGCGCAGGCCAGCCTGCAGCAGGGTAGCCATCTGCTGCGCCGTAATGCGCTCCAGGCGCGACAGGCCCGAGCCATTCTCGATCACGAACCCGGTATCGTCGACACGGTGGCCGCGCATCCATTCGCGCACGGCGGCATCGGCGCGCGCCGCCGTGGTTTCGCCGTTGGCGGCGTTGGCGGGGATGGCAAAACTACCGGCCGCCGGATCCGGCAGCAGGCTGCCCAGGCTCAGAAACAGGGTGCGTGCCAGCAGGTTGTCGGAGAGCTTGTTGGTGTCGCGCACCAGTTCGGGCAGCATGCGCGAGGTGTGCTCGGCCAGCAGCGTCGATCCTGGCGGGGTTACGCCGCCCACCACCTTGCCGCTGAATGTGCCGCCCAGTTCCTTCCATTTCTGGCGAAACAGACGGTCGATGTAATCGTCGCGATCGAGCACGTTGATGCTGTAGCTGCGGGCGCAGTCTTTCGGGAACGTTCCGTGCAGCACGACCTTGATGCGGCCATCTTTCTGGCGCACCGCTTGCGGCAGCTTCCAGCCGTCTTCCCATGCCGAGCAGTCGGCATCGACCAGCGTCATCTCCGCGCCGATGCTCACCCGGTCCAGGGCCGGCTGCATTGCCAGTGCCAAGCGCTTGCCGGTCGAGCGCATGTCGATCTGCAGCATGTTCTTGTTGACCAGCAGCGCATCCGGAATCACGTTGTAATACGCCTCGGGCGACTCGTCGAAGGGTGAGACGCCGACATCCATGCGCGCGGGCTGGAACAGCTGGCGGTCCAGCACCAGGTCGCCCTCGATGCGGCGGATGCCCTGGTAGTGCAGGGCGCGCAGCATGTGCTCCAGGTCGTCGCCTGCCAGGTCGGCATCGGCGCCGCCCTTCAGAATCAAGTTGCCGCGCAAAACGCCCCCGTCGATGCCGCCCGTGGTGCGCAGTTCGGTGCGGCCGCGAAAGGCCGGGCCCAGGCGCTCCAGGCTGGCCAGCGTGGTCACCAGCTTCATGGTCGATGCCGGCTGCATCGGCTGGGCGGCCCGGTGCGACAGCACCACCGCGTCGCCGTTCAGTACCAGTACCCCGAGTGCGTCTTGCGGCAAACCTTGCTGCGCCATCACCTGCGCCACCGGCGCCGGCAACTGGGCATGGGCGCCGCCGAAGACGGCAACCAGGACAGTGGCGAGGGCGATCCGACGGAACATGGCGGTCCTTTAACCGAAGAAAAGGTAGGCGACAAAGATGGCGCCGACGACACCGGCCAGGTCGGCCAGCAGGCCGTAGCCGATCGCATAGCGGGTCTTGCGGATGCCAACCGAGCCGAAATACAGCGCCACGATATAGAAGGTGGTATCGGCGGCGCCCTGCATGATGCTGGCCAGGCGGCCGACGAAGGAATCGACGCCATAGGTGGTCATGGCATCGATCATCATGGCGCGCGAGCCGCTGCCCGACAGCGGTTTCATGAGCGCCGTCGGCAGCGCGCCGACGAAGTCGGTCGGCATGCCGAGCTGGGTGAAGACCCAGGAAAAACCGCTGACGATGATGCCCAGGATGCCCGAATTGCGTACCACGCTGATCGCGACCAGCATGCCGACCAGGTAGGGAATGATCTTGATCGAGGTCTCGATGCCGCCCTTGGCGCCTTCGATGAAGGCTTCGTACACGTTCACTTTCTGCGCCAGCGCGGCGACCATGAAGGCGGCGATGATCGAGAACAGGATCAGGTTGGCCGCGACCACCGACACCAGTTCGATCTGGGTCTTGTCCAGGAATACCGTGAAATACCAGACCAGCGCGGCGATGGCCGCGGTCATGCCGCCGATCCAGCCGAACACCACCGGGTGGAGCAGGTTGATGCGCTGGCGCAGGCTCACCGCGATGATGCCGGTCATGGTCGAGCAGTAGGTGGCGATCAGGGTCGGGATGAAGACGTCGGCCGGGTTGGCCGCGCCCAGGATCGCACGCTGCGCCATGATCGCCAGCGGAATGACGGTCAGGCCCGAGGTCTGGATCACCAGGAACATGATCTGGGCGTTGCTGGCTTCTTCCTTGCGCGGGTTGAGCGTTTGCAGGCTTTCCATCGCCTTCAGGCCGAAGGGGGTGGCCGCGTTGTCCAGGCCCAGCATGTTGGCGGAGAAGTTCATCACCATGTGGCCGTTGGCCGGATGGTCCTTGGGTACTTCAGGGAAGATGCGCGAAAAGAAGGGGCCGATGATGCGGGCAAACAGGTTGATGGCGCCGGCCTTTTCGCCCACGTTCATGATGCCCAGCCACAGCGTCATGACGCCAGCCAGGGGCAGGGCGATGTCCATCACCGCCATCTTGGCCGACGAAAAAGTGCCGTCGATGACGCGCTTGAAGATTTCGTTATCACCCAAAAACAGCCACTGCGCGAGAGCCGCGATGAAGCCGACGAGGAAAAAACCGGACCAGATGTAATTGAGTGCCATGAGTTCGCTGCCGCTGAGATACCGTTCGATTGTGCAGCGAGAGTATAGGCCGGGAACAAGCTGCACAGATGAAAGAATGCGTCGGCACCATGTTCAAAAGTTATGAGGCCGGTGGCGATTGTTCTTTTACGTGGCATAAAATGCGGCGCATAATCGTCACGCTTTGCTCCTACCTCCCCCGTCATGACACTTCGCCTGGCCGTCGCGGCCCTCCTGTTGTCCCTGCTGTGCGCCGGCAGCGTGAGCGCGCAGCCGCAGGAAAAAGTCCTGCGCATGTTCCTGTCCAACAGCGAAACCGGCCTCGATCCGGCATCGGCATCCGACAATGCGACGCTCTCGCTGCTGGAAAACCTGTTCGACCCGCTGCTGCGCTACGACTACCTGGCGCGGCCGGCCCTGCTGCGCGCCAACACGGCGCTTGCCATGCCCGAGATCAGCGCCGATGGCTTGACCTACACCTTCCGCCTGCGCCCTGGCATCTATTTCACGCCCGACCCGGCTTTCAAGGGGAGCAAACGCGAGATGACGGCGCAAGATTACGTCTACAGCATCAAGCGCCTGTACGACCCGGCGCTGAAGTCGCCCTGGGCCTATATGTTCGAGGGCAAGCTGGCCGGCGACGAGGCGCTGCGCAAGAATTTCAACATCGATACGCCCATTGCCGGCCTGCAGGCGCCGCAGCGCTACCTGCTGCGCATCCGCTTGACCGCCCCGGACAACAATTTCTTGTTCTATCTGGCTACGCCGGCCACCGGCGTGGTGGCGCGCGAAGTGATCGAGGCCTATCCCGGCCAGGCCGGCAACCATCCAGTCGGTACCGGCCCGTTCATGGTCAAGCAGTGGAAACGCAGCGACCGTATCACCTTGCTGGCCAATCCGTATTCGAGTGCCGTGTTCCAGGGCACGCCAGGTTCCAACCCCGAGGACCAGGTCATCGCGGCGGCCTTGAACGGCAAGCGCCTGCCGCGCGTGGACCGGGTCGAGGTGCGCATCGCCGAGGAATTCCAGGGCCGCATGCTGGGCTTTTTGAATGCCGAATACGATTACCTCGAGCAGATTCCCGAGTCGATGACCGGCATGGTGGTGGCCGATGGCCAGCTCAAACCGGCGCTGGCGGCGCGCGGCATCGTGCTGTCGCGCTTCCCGGTGCTGCAGACCTATTACATGTGGATGAACATGACCGACCCGGTGGTGGGCGGCTATGGCATGGACAAGCTGGCGCTGCGCCGTGCGATCGCGCTGGCCTACAACAATGCCGAGGACATCGCGCTGCTCAAGAAGGGATTCGCGATCAAGGCCGAGTCGCCGCTGCCGCCGAACGTGCTCGGTTACGACCCGGATTACCGCAGCCCGGTGCCATACGATCCCCTGCTTGCCAACGCACTGCTCGACCGTCACGGCTATACCCGGCGCGACCCGGATGGATTCAGGCGCACGCCGGATAACCGCCCGCTGACGCTCACCATGCATAGCGAAGCGACCGTGGGCGGGCGCCTGCGCGACGAGTTCTGGCGCAAATGCCTGACCGCGATCGGCCTGCGCATCGTATTTAAATCGGACAAGAAGACCGAGATCATCAAGGCGTCGCGCCTGGGCACGGTCCAGATGTTCGAAAGTAACTGGATTGCCGACTTTCCCGACGGTGACAATTTCTACCAGCTGCTCTATGGCCCGAATGCCGGCCGCGCCAATTACGCACGGTTCGACCTGCCGGCCTACAACCAGCGCTACGAACAGGCGCGCCTGCTGCGCCATGGCCCGCAGCGCCAGCAACTGTATTTCGAGATGAACCAGCTGATCCACGCGTGGAATCCCTGGGTACCCTTGACCCACGTGCTGTCGGGCGACCTGCGTCACCCGTGGTTGAAAAACTACAAACGTCATCCGGTTGAATTGACGCAGTGGCGTTACCTCGATGTCGATGTTGCGCTAAGAGCACGCTCTGTCGGGGCTGGGCGCTAGAATTGGTGAGTTTTTCCTAAATAAAACATTCCTGTTAGTTATACTGGCCGCCAGATATTTCATTGGATAGCGCCGACGAAGCAGGCGTACTCTGAAATAGAAAAATAACGTAATGCCAAGACATTACACACCACGTGCCGGGGTCTTGCCGCGGCCGCCCAGGGAAAACGTAAGGAGAAACGCGTGAAGTTAAAGAAGCTTGCCCATTTGATCGCCGTCATCGGTGTTGTCAGCCCCGCAATGGCCCAGGACCTGCCCATCAACGGCAAGATCGAGCGTGTCGAGATCACCGGCAGTAGCATCAAGCGCATCGCCAAGGAAGGCGCGCTGCCGGTCGAGATCATCTCGCGCAAGCAGCTCGAAGACCAGGGCATCGTCACCGCCGAGCAGCTGATCGCCACCCTCAACGTCAACGGCAACGGTTCGGACAACCTGGCCTCGAACGCCGACGTCACTTCTGGCGCCCAGCGCGGCAACAACGGCGCCTCGTCGGCCAACCTGCGCGGCCAGGGCGCGGATTCGACCCTGGTGCTGCTCAATGGCCGCCGGGTGGCGACCCATGGCATGAAGGGCTCGGCAGTCGACCTGAACTCGATCCCGATGGCAGCGGTGGAACGCGTCGAGATACTCAAGGACGGCGCATCCGCGATCTACGGCACCGACGCCATCGGCGGCGTGATCAACTTCATCCTGCGCAAGAACTACAAGGGCCTGGAAGCCCAGGCGTTTACCGACATCGCCCAGGAAAGCGGCGGCGAAATCGGCCGCGCATCGCTTACCGGCGGCTGGGGCGACCTCGATACCAATGGCTGGAACGTGCTGGCCACCGTGTCGCACAGCCAGAACAAGGCCCTGCGCGGCGACCAGCGCGACTTCGTCAACACCTTCCAGCCGAACCGTGGCGTGTCGGTCGATACCCGCGGCGCCCCGCATGCCAACGTGTTCGCCACCGGCCTGGCCCCGACCCTGCTGTCGCGCACCAGCACCGGCCCGACCATTCCCGGCGGCGGCACCACCGCCTACAGCGGTATCAGCATTCTCGACCTGCCGGGCGGCGCCGGCTGTGCCAGCATCGACGGCATGGGCCCCTACGACGAGAAGCTGTGGAGCAGCGCCAGCGCCGCTTTCGGCTGCGCCTGGGACACCGGTCGCGCCGCCGTGCTGCAGCAACCGGTCAAGAACAGCAATGCGCTGGCGCGCGCCACCTTCCAGTCGGGCGAGCACCAGATGTACATTGAAGGCGTCGGCTCGAACGTCGAAGTGGCCAAGCGCTTCTCGCCCAACCAGATCTCGCCATCGGGCGCGACCTTCGGTCCGAGCTCGTTCTATCCGCGCACCGGCGCCGCCTACGACACCGTGTATAACGCGCTGGTGAAGGTATTCCCGAGCGTGGCGGCCAACTACGGCCTGCCGATCGCCTACCGCTGGCGTTGTATCGACTGCGGTAACCGTGAAATCGTCACCGAGACCAAGGCAGCACGCCTGCTGGTCGGCGCCGACGGTCCGCTGGCCCTGTTCGGCAAGCGTTTCGACTACCGCGTCGGCGCTTCGCGCGCCTACAGCGAATCGGAATCGCGCCTGGGCACCGGCTACAACTACACCGTGGCGCTGGCTAACGCGCTGGGCACTGGCAAGATCAATCCCTTCCTGCTGCCAGGCCAGACCCAGTCGCAGGAAGCAATCGACCTGATCAAGAGTACCTCGGCGGCCGGCGTCACGCTGTACGGCGGCAAGACTATCCTGAGCCAGGTCGATGCCGCACTGTCGGGCGAGCTGTTCGCGCTACCGGCCGGCATGGTGATGGGCGCCATCGGCACCGACCTGCGCCGCGAAGAGTACAAATTCAACGGCGATCAGCGCGCCGCTGCTGCCCGTCCGGCAATTCTGAATGCGCCGTTCGACGACGCCAATTCGCTCAATGACGTACACCGCGATATCAAGGCGGTGTATGCCGAATTGCTGGTTCCGATCATCAAGGACCTGGACATCACGCTGGCCGTGCGGCGCGACCACTACAGTGGCATTGGCGCGACCACCAACCCGAAAGTCTCGTTCCGCTACCAGCCGATCCCGCAAATGCTGTTCCGTGGCTCGTACAACGAAGGCTTCCGCGCACCGTCGTTCAATCAACTCTTCAATGGTGTGACCGAGTCGCCGTACGCGGGCAAGGACCTGGTCGACCCGGCCAGGTGCCCGGGCGGTCTGGTCGATGCTGCCAAGCCGGGCTGCGAATCGATCACCCCGACCATCCTCACCGGTGGCAAGTCCAACCTGGGCCCCGAGACTGCGAAGCAGGGCACGGTCGGCATCGTGATCGAGCCCTTCAGCGGCTTCTCGGCCAACGCCGACCTGTGGGAAGTGCGCAAGGAAAACACCATCTTCTCGTTCCCGGTCTCGACGATGGTGGCGAACTACAATCTGTTCGAAGAACAGTTCATCCGCGACGCCTCGGGCAAGATCACCAGCATCGACCAGCGCTGGGTCAATGCCGGCGAGCGCATCACGCGCGGCCTGGAAGTGGGTGCGCGCCTGAACGGCAAGTTCAGCACCGGTTCGCAGTGGGGCCTGGGCATGGACGGTTCGCGCCTGCTGGAGAAGAAATCGCGCGCCACCACCAACTCGCCGTTCGGCGCGAGCGAAGTGGGCCGCTTCATCTTCACCGGTGACCTGGGCCTGAAATGGAAGCACAGCGCCTACGCGACCTACAAGTACGGTAACTGGAGCGGCATGCTGCAGAACATCTACCGTGCGGGCTACACCGACCAGGTGCTGCCGGGCGTGGCCAATGGCCTGGTCAAGCCGTCGAACTACAACCCGAAAGTCGATGCGTATTCGATCTTCAACCTGACGGCGACCTATGTCGGCTTCAAGAACGTGTCGCTGACCGCAGGTATCAAGAACATGCTCGACGAAGATCCACCGTTCGCGATCACCTACGACAGCAACACCGGCGCCGGCAGCTCGTGGGAGCCACGCGTGGCCGACCCGCGTGGCCGCTCGTTCACCCTGATGGCGACTTACAAGTTCTTCTAAGTTGATCGCCATCAGCGGCCCGCTGCCGACGCAGGCGAATGCCTGCGCGGCGCGGGCCGTTGTCGTTTCAGTGACCGACACGGCCCATCGCAACCAACCGCGTCGTTTCGCATGACACTGAGCCGCCGCAGCTTTGGCATGGTAGGCGCCGCCGGTATCGCTGGCGCGCTCCCGGGCCTGGCCAGCGGCGCGCCACGCTACGCCACCCGGCAACGCATCAAACCCCCACGCCTGCGCTCCGGCGACCTGGTCGGCCTGGTTGCCCCCGGCGGCTACACCACCGAGCGCGCCATCGAGAAGGCCGTCGGTAACATCGAAGCACTCGGGCTGCGTGTAAAAGTGGGCACTTACTTGCGCGCCGTGCACGGTAACTATGCCGGTTCGGTACAGCAGCGCCTGGCCGACCTGCATGCGATGTTTGCCGATCCGGAAGTGAAAATGATCTGGCCGATCCGCGGCGGCTCGGGCTGCATCTCGCTGTTGGCGGGCCTGGACTATGGACTAATCCGGCGCAATCCGAAGATCTTGCTTGGCTACTCGGACATCACGGCGTTGCACCTGGCCATCTACAGCAAGGTCGGCCTGGTGAGTTTCCATGGCCCGCTGGCCGCGTCGACGCTATCGGAGTATTCACGCACGCACATGATGGCCGTGCTGACCGATCCACAGCCGGCCTACACCATTTCGATGGCGCAGGAGAACGCGCGGCGCGCGCTGGTCGCGCCGCACTACGCGATTCGCACGGTGACGGCGGGCGTGGCCACTGGTGCGCTCATGGGTGGCAACCTGTCGATGGTCGCCGCGCTGGCCGGCACGCCCTATGCGGCCGACTTCCGCGACAGCCTGCTGTTCCTGGAAGAGATCGACGAAGCACCGTACCGGATCGACCGCTGGATGACCCAGCTCGATTTGTCGGTCGGCCTGGCCAGGGCCGCCGGGGTCATGGTCGGCATCTGCGAAAATTGTGCGCCCGAACCGGGAGAGCGCTCGCTCACGCTCGACGACACCCTTGGCCTGCATCTGAAACCCTTGGTGATTCCGGCGGTGAGCGGCTATTCGATTGGCCATATCCGCCACCAGTTCACGCTGCCGATGGGCATACAGGCCCGGCTCGATACCACGGCGCAGACCGTAACGCTGCTGGAGGCGGCGGTTTCCTGAGCCGGGGCGATTCAGGCCAGCCGAAAGCTCATCTGCACCGCGCCGATCTGCACGCCGCCGATGCGGTACAGGTCTGCTACTTCGCCGGTGACGCGAAAACCGGTGCGCGCATACAGGGCGCGCGCCTGCTGATTCTGAGACAAGACCTCGAGGTCGACCCAGTCGAAGCCCGTGCTGCGGGCCCATGCCAGCGCCGTCTGCACCAGCTGCGTGCCCACACCCGCGCGGCGCGCATCGTGGCGCACGCCCATGCCCAGCAGCGTGCGGTGGCGCGCCGCCGGTTCGGTCCTGCCGCGCAGGTCGACGTGGCCGGCGATGGTGCCCAGTTCGTCGAGCGCGATCCAGACCTGGCGCCAGAGCGGCTGGCCGGGCAGCGTCGCCATGCCGCTGGCGAAACGTTCGCGCATCGCGGGCGGCACGCCGGCATCGGTGCGCTCCATGGCCTGGAACAGCGGCGCGCCGTCGCGGCCGTTCTCGGCCAGCTGCTCGCCCAGATAGGCAAACAGCGCCGGCAGGTCTGCCGGCACGGCGACCCGGATCGCGATGCTCACAGCGCGCGCGCGATCAGGATCTTCTGGATGTCGCTGGTGCCTTCGTAGATCTGGCACACGCGCACGTCGCGGTAGATGCGCTCGACCGGGAAGTCCGACACATAGCCGTAGCCGCCGAACACCTGCATGGCATTGGACACCACGCGCTCGGCCATCTCGGAAGCGAACAGCTTGGCCATGGCGGCCTCTTTCAGGCAGGGCAGGCCGGCATCTTTCATCGCCGCCGCATGCAGGATCAGCTGGCGCGCCGCTTCGATCTGCATCGCCATTTCGGCCAGGCGGAACTGCACCGCCTGGTGTTCGAAGATGGCCTTGCCAAAGCTCTCGCGCTCTTTGGCATAGCCAAGGGCCGCCTCGTAGGCGGCGCGCGCCATGCCCACCGATTGCGAGGCGATGCCGATGCGGCCGCCCTCGAGGCCCGACAGGGCGATTTTATAACCCATGCCCTCGGTGCCGATCAGGTTCGCGCTTGGGACGCGGCAGTTGTCGAACACGATCTGCGCGGTGTCCGACGAGTGCTGGCCCATCTTGTCTTCGATGCCGGCGACGATATAGCCGGGCGTCGCGGTCGGTACCCAGAAGGCGCTGATGCCCTTCTTGCCGGCTGCCTTGTCGGTAACCGCCAGCACGATGGCGACGTCGCCATACTTGCCGCTGGTGATGAACTGCTTGGTGCCGTTGATGACGTAATCGTCACCGACGCGCGTGGCGGTGGTGCGCAGCGCCGACGCGTCGCTGCCGGTATGCGGCTCGGTCAGGGCAAAGGCGCCCAGCATCTCGCCTCGCGCCAGCGGAACCAGGAATCGCTGCTTTTGCTCTTCGCTCGCATACATCATGGCAATCGAGCACACCGGGCAGTTATTGACCGAGATGATGGTCGAGGTACCACCGTCGCCGGCCGCGATTTCTTCGAGCACCAGCGCCAGCGCCACGTAGTCGAGACCCGCGCCGCCATACTGTTCCGGCACTGCCACGCCAAAGGCGCCCAGTGCGGCCAGCTCCTTGAGCTCTTCTGTCGGAAAGCTGTGCTCCTTGTCGCGCTGCGCCGCGCCGGGGGCCAGGCGCTCCTGCGAAAAACTGCGCAGGGCGTCGCGGATCATCTGGTGTTCTTCGCTCAGTATCATCGTGTCTCGTTGTCTTGTTGTGTGGTGTGCGGGCTTACCAGGGAATCGGTTCGCCGTCGTGGTTCAGGAAGCTGCCGTTGCTTGAGGCATCGAGCCTGGCCAGGGTGGCGCGCAGGTCGCGCACGCTGTGTTCGGCCGTGAGGGGGGCGCTGCTGCCGCCCATGTCGGTCTGCACCCAGCCCGGGTGGAAAGCAATGCAGGTCACGCCTTGCGCGCCATAGGTAATGGCGGCGTCGGCCAGCACCGAATTGAGCGCAGCCTTGCTGGCGCGGTAGAGCGTGCCTTCGGTGCTGTGGCGCGCGCCGATCGAGCCCATTTTCGAGGACAGCACCGCCAGCTTGCCGCGGGTATCGGCCAGCAGCGGACCAAGCACCGGAATCAGGCGCATCGGCCCCAGCACGTTGGTATGCATGACGGTGTCGAATTCAGGGCCGGTCGGAAAGCCCGAGCCCGATGGGCCGTAGACGCCGGCCACCAGCCAGGCCAGGTCGACTTGTTCGTCGTCGAGCCGCCAGGCCAGCGCGGCGATCGAGTCGGCGCTGGTCACATCGAGTCGATGCGCAACAGCGCCCAGCTGCGCCAGTTCGTCGCAATCTTCTTGCTTGCGGGCGGTGGCGATCACGCGCCAGCCATCCAGGCGGTACTGGCGCACCATTTCGTGGCCGATGCCGCGCGAGGCGCCGAGGATCAGGGCAGTAGGCATGATGACTTCCTTCCTTTGTCGATTCGTTCCAATTCGTGGTTAATGCGACCAAAAAGCGCCGCATTAACCACGTTGTGTAAATCAGACCAGCTCGATTGCCATAGCAGTTGCTTCACCGCCGCCGATGCACAGCGCGGCCACGCCGCGCTTGCCGCCGGTGCGCTTGAGTGCGCCCAGCAGCGTGACCACGATGCGCGCGCCCGAGGCGCCGATCGGGTGTCCCAGGGCGCAGGCGCCGCCATGGACATTGACCTTCTCGTGCGGGATGTTCAGCTCGCGCATGGCGGCCATCGGCACGGCGGCAAACGCTTCGTTGATCTCGAACAGGTCGACGTCGCTGGCTGCCCAGCCGGTCTTCTTGAACAGCTTGTGCATCGCGCCGATCGGGGCGGTGGTAAACAGGTTTGGTTCCTGCGCGTGCGTAGCGTGGCCAAGCACGCGGGCGATCGGGCTCAAGCCCAGTTCTTTCGCGGTCGATTCGCGCATCATCACCAGGGCCGCGGCGCCATCGTTGATCGACGACGACGAGGCGGCGGTCACGGTGCCGTCCTTTTTGAAGGCGGGTTTGAGCGATGGAATCTTGTCGATCTTGGCCTTGAGCGGGCCTTCGTCCTTTCCGACCACCAGTTCGCCGGCGCGGGTCGTTACCGTCACCGGCGCGACTTCCCAGTCGAACCAGCCTTCAGTGCTGGCGGCCTGGGCGCGCTTGACCGATGCGATCGCAAACGCGTCCTGCTCTTCGCGCGAGAACTGGTAAGTGGCCACGCACTCTTCGGCGAAGGTGCCCATCGAACGGCCTTCGCCGGTCTTCTCGTTGCGCGAATAGGCGTCTTCCAGGCCGTCGAGCATCATGTGGTCGAACATCGGCGCATGGCCAATGCGATAGCCGCCGCGCGCTTTCGGGATCAGGTAAGGGGCATTGGTCATCGACTCCATGCCGCCGGCCACCACGATGTCGGCGCTGCCGGCCAGCAGCTGGTCGTGCGCGAAGATCGCGGCCTGCATGGCCGAGCCGCACATCTTGGAGAGCGTCACGGCGCCGACCGACATGGGCAGGCCGGCCTTGAGCAGCGCCTGGCGCGCCGGGGCCTGGCCCTGGCCGGCCATCAGGCAGTTGCCGAAATAGACGTGCTCGACGGAGTCAGGGGCGACGCCAGCGCGCTCGACCGCGGCCTTGATCGCCACCGCGCCAAGGTCGCTCGCCGATTGCGACGCAAAATCGCCCTGGAAGGCCCCCATCGGGGTACGGGCGGCGCCAACGATAACGACTGGATCATTCATGGTGTGTGTTCTCCAAAATGGGTGGCGCCGCAGCTGGGTTGTGCATTGCCGGGATGGGGGTTGTCTGGTTGCAGAATCGAATCTGTTGGGGATACGGGAAGACGTCGTCGACGACGCCGGCCAGGATGCGGTCTTTCTGGGATTGCCAGTATGTGCGAGTGAGCAAATCGGCGTGGTGTTTCATGAAGTAGTGACGAATCCTCGGATTTCCAAGGAGGAAACGACCAAATTGTTCCGGGAACACGTCGTGCTTGCCGATCGGATACCAGGGCTCGGCCGACATCTCGTCTTCTTCGTTGCGCGCCTGCGGAATATCGCGGAACTGGCAGTCGGTGAGATAGTCGATTTCATCGTAATCATAAAACACGACGCGGCCGTGACGGGTCACGCCGAAATTCTTGTACAGCATATCGCCCGGGAAGATATTTGCCGCCACCAGCTCCTTGATCGCATTGCCATATTCGCTCACGCCATGCTCGAGGCGTTCTTCGTTTTCTTGTTCTTGCGCATTGCCGAGATAAATATTGAGCGGCACCATGCGGCGCTCGATATATAGGTGGCGCACGATAATGCGCTCGCCCTCGATCTCGACCAGCGAATGCGCGAACTGCTTGAGCTCGGCCAGCAGCTCTTCCGAGAAGCGCGCCAGCGGAAAGGCAACGTCGGAATATTCGAGCGTATCGGCCATGCGCCCGACCCGGTCATGGTGCTTCACCAGCAGGTATTTTTGCTGGACCTGCGCGCGCGTGGTGTCTTTCGGGGGCGGAAAAAAATCCTTGATTACCTTGAACACGTAGGGGAAGGAAGGCAGCTCGAACACCAGCATCACCAGCCCGCGGATGCCGGGCGCGATCTGGAAGCGGTCCGAGCTGTGTTTCAGGTGTTGCAGGTAGTCGCGGTAGAACAGGGTCTTGCCCTGCTTTTGCAGGCCCAGTACGGTATAGATTTCACTGCGCGGCTTGCGCGGCATCAGGCTGCGCAAGAAACCCACGAACGCCGATGGCACTTCCATGTCTACCAAAAAATAGGCCCGCGTGAAGCTAAACAGCAGGGTAATGTGATAGACCTCGGTCAGCACCGTATCGAGTACCAGGTGGCCCTGGCAGTCGTGCAGCACCGGAATCACGAAGGGGTAGTCGCGCGGCCCATTGATTGCGCGCCCCACGAGATAGGCAGCCTTGTTGCGAAAGAACGGGCTCGACAGCACATGCAGCTGCAGGTTCGGCTCGGCCGGGTTCAGCCCGAAGGCATCGACCATGCGTGCCTCGACCTGTTCGATGTCGCGCTCGAGGTCGGCGAACGGCACGGCCAGCCCGACATTGTCGACGGCGCGCTTGAGCGCCAGGCGCAGCCCATCGGCCGCCGGATAGTACACGTGGTAAGTTGGCTGCGAGTCGTCGGTCTCGATGTACTCGGTAGAGATTACCGGGCGCACGAAAATATAATCGTTATGGTAATAGCTGCGATGCAAGATCACGCAGCTGACCGAGTTGAAAAACGTTTCGGCCAGTTCCGGCTGCTTGTGGCCCGCCAGCAGGCCAATGTAGTGCAGCTTGGTCTCGCGCCACACCAAATCGGTCAGTTGCTCGGGGCTGTACGCGGCTTCCAGTACCTGCACGCATTCCTGCACGCGCCGGTCGTAATAATCGATGCGCTCGCGCGCTGCCTGCTGCGCGGCGCGCCAGTCGGCGGTCTCGAAATAGCGCTTGGCCTGCTGGCTGGCCTGGCGAAACAGGCGGTAATGCTTGTCGAAGCCATCGAGCATGGTGCGCGCGATGTCGAAGGCGATCTGGGAAGACAGCAGTTTGGGGAAGGCTTGCTCGGTCATTGTTTGTCTCGCGCGCAGGCAGGGGGAGCGGACACCACGCCCGTCAATGCCCCGAATGGGGGGCATTGACGGTTTCCAGGCTGAGGGCCGGATTGCTTCAAGCCTGGGCGAGCACCGCAGTCTTACATCGTTTCGCCAAACAACTCACGCCCGATCAGCATGCGGCGAATTTCGCTGGTGCCCGCGCCGATTTCGTAGAGCTTGGCATCGCGCCACAGGCGACCGACCGGATACTCGTTGATGTAGCCGTTGCCGCCCAGGGTCTGGATGGCTTCGCCCGCCATCCAGGTTGCTTTCTCGGCCGAGTACAGGATCGCGCCGGCGGCGTCCTTGCGCAGCGCGCGCACGGCGGCAGGGTTGGCTGCGCGGTCGCAGGCCTGGCCCACTGCGTAGACATAGGCGCGGCAAGCCATCATGGTCGAATACATGTCGGCAACCTTGCCTTGCATGAGCTGGAATTCGCCGATCGCCTGGCCGAACTGCTTGCGTTCGTGGATGTACGGCACGACCGAATCCATGCAGGCCGACATGATACCCAGCGGACCGCCCGACAGCACGGTGCGCTCGAAGTCCAGGCCCGACATCAGCACATTGACGCCCTTGCCCAGGCCACCGAGCACGTTCTCGACCGGCACTTCGCAGTCCTGGAACACCAGTTCGCCCGTGTGCGAGCCGCGCATGCCCAGTTTGTCGAGCTTTTGCGCGATCGAGAAACCTTTGAAACCTTTTTCGATCAGGAAGGCGGTCATGCCGCGCGCACCAGCCTCGATATCGGTCTTGGCGTACACTACCAGGGTGTCGGCATCGGGACCGTTGGTAATCCACATCTTGGTGCCGTTGAGCACATAGCGGTCGCCCTTGAGTTCGGCGCGCAGCTTCATGCTGACGACGTCGGAACCGGCGTTCGGCTCGGACATGGCCAGTGCGCCAATGTGCTCGCCCGAGATCAGCTTCGGCAGGTATTTCTGCTTTTGTTCTTCGGTGCCGTTGCGCTTGATCTGGTTCACGCACAGGTTCGAGTGGGCGCCATACGACAGGCCGACCGAGGCCGAAGCGCGCGAAATTTCTTCCATCGCGATGATGTGCGCCAGATAGCCCATGTTGGCGCCACCGTATTCCTCGCCAACGGTGATGCCCAGCAGGCCGAGCTCGCCCATTTTCTTCCACAAATCCATCGGAAACTGGTCGCTACGGTCGATCTCCGCGGCGCGCGGCGCGATTTCGGCCGCGGCGAACTGTTGGACTGCTTCGCGCAGCGCGGCGATGTCTTCGCCATGGTCAAAGGTCAAGCCTGGGAGTTGCAGCATGTCGTCCTCGTGAACGGTGGTTGGGCGCCTGGCAATGCCCTGATGGCCGCGTTACATCGTCTTGCCTCAGGTGTTATCAAGCGATTCAAGCGTGAATCATACTCGCCTCTTACGTTAACGTAAACGTCAACCAATAGACGCGAAAAAAGGGCATTGCCAGCCCCCTCGGTGGTTCAGGCCGCGTCCTGGCGGTTGGTATTGTCCTGCAGCAGGCGGCGGCATTCTTCTTCGTGCGCGGCGATTTCTTCCAGCGCCATCTCGATGTCGGCACGCTGCTGTTCCAGCGTGACGCGCTGGTGCGCCAGCACGCCGAGGAAGCGGTCGATCTGGGCCACGGTGTCGCGCGGCGACTCATACATGTCGACGATGCTCTTGATTTCCGACAGGGTCAGGCCCAGGCGCTTGCCACGCAAGGTCAGCTTGAGGCGGGTGCGGTCGCGCGGGGTGTATACGCGGTTGCGCCCGCCGACGCCTTCGCGCAAGGGGCTCAATAGCCCCTGGTCTTCATAGAAGCGGATGGCGCGGGCAGTGATGTCGAATTCACGCGCCAGTTCGGCGATGGTATAGGTGACCATGGTGGGGGCAAGGGAAGCAAGGCACGGAATCGCCTAAAATCATGGTGCGGCGAACTTCCGTTTACGTTAACGTTAAACACATTGTAGCGCGCCCGTCCTCCCACGAATACGAAAGATTTCCATGAACGCGCTCGAAGCCCAGCTGGCCTATCCTTTTGGCGACACCATCCCGGCGCCCGGCAGCCTGCAGCCGATCGTCCCCGATCTGATGTGGATCCGCATGCCCTTGCCGTTTGCGCTGGATCACATCAATTTATGGCTGTTGCGAGATGAGCAAGAGGGCCGCAGCGGCTGGAGCGTGGTCGATTGCGGTGCCGGCACCGATGCTACCCGCGCCGCCTGGGAGCAAGTACTTGCCGAGGGCCTCGACGGCGCACCGCTGCTGCGCGTGTTCGCCACCCATTGCCACCCCGACCACGTTGGCTTGTCCGGCTGGCTCAGCACCCGCTTCGACGCCCCGTTCTGGACCACCACCGGGGAGTTCGCCTTTGCGCGCATGATGGCGGCAGCCTTGCCCGGCGTCGATGGCCCGTCGGCCATCCCGCATTTCGAACGCCATGGCCTGAATGCTCCGTCCATGCTCGAGCAAATGCGTAGCCGCAAGAATTACTATCCGTCGCTGGTGCCGGCCGTGCCGCATGCCTATACGCGTTTGCAAGATGGCCAGCAGGTCGCCATCGGCGGCACTGGCTGGCGCGTGATCACGGGTTTCGGCCATTCGCCCGAGCACGCGTCTTTGTATTCAGAACAATTGAACGTCCTGATATCCGGCGACATGGTGCTGCCGCGTATTTCGACCAATGTATCGGTGTTTGCGATCGAGCCGGAAGGCAATCCGCTGCAATGGTATCTCGACTCGCTCGACAAGTTCGCCAACCTACCTGCCGATACCTTGGTCTTGCCATCGCACGGCAAGCCTTTTCGCGGCCTGCATACGCGCATCGCCCAATTGCGCGCGCACCATGTAGAACGCCTGGCCGAGGTGGTGGCGGCCTGCGCCGTGCCACGAACAGCCGCCGAGATCGTACCGATCATGTTCCGGCGCACGCTCGATGCTCACCAGCTCAGCTTTGCACTAGGCGAAGCACTAGCCCACCTGCACAAACTGTGGCGCGACGGTGTACTGCGACGCACGACCGATGCGCAGGGGCTGATTCGGTTCCAGATTTTGTAACAATTGCCTTGGGGAACAAAGCCGCCATGCGGGTTTTTCGGCCAAAATGGTGTAACATGCCGTTAAAATTTCCCCTAGGGTAACTTTATTGCGTGATTGTGTGGTTTTTAGGAAATAATTATATTGTCTCAAAGACAAATTCTATTGAATAATCACAGATTTGTTAATTTTTGGGCGTATCATCATTCGCGAGGCATCTCAGCAATAAGCACCCGGCCGTGTTTGCGGCTATCTTCACACGAACCTAAGTATCACCATGAATTCATCCAATGAACGCGAGAGCTTCAGCGAGCGCCTGCAGCAGGCCCTCAAGAATGCGCATTACTCACCCGATAGTCCGACCCGCCTCGCCCGGGAATTCAACATCCGTTTCGAGGGCCGTCCCATTACTGTCCATGCTGCGCGCAAGTGGCTGGTAGGCGAAGCCATTCCCACCCAGGAAAAATTGCGCATGATTGCCCAATGGCTCGGCGTGCCGGCCGACTGGCTACGCTTTGGCGGTGCCGACCTTGCCGCTAGCGGTACCGAGGCCAGCGCTGGCGCCCGTTTCGAATCTGCCGATGTCAAGCTGATTGCAGATTTGCAGCGCCTGGATGAACACCATCGCCAGCTCGCACGCGAGTTCATCCGCATGCTGGTGCGCATGAATCACCCGAAGCCAGAGCAAAAATAGTTTCGCGGCTGCACTTATCGTAAGCTCCAGAACGCACAAACGGACGGGACTGGGTCATAATCAGTCAAGTGGCGAGCGGATCCGCCGCCACTGGTCACGTCAAGGAGCAGCTGCCGTATGCGAAACAATTACGCCAACACCGCCCAGCTCAAGGAACTCATGACTGCGCCGCCGATGACGGCAGCGCGCCATGCCGAAGTGATGCGACAACGCAATGCCAAGCGGCGGATGATCGAGGAAGCGCGCGAGGCGAAGAAGGCCGACGACCCGTTCGACAGCGACAAGCGCTAAGTGCTAAGTGCTGGGCGCTTACGCGTCCGGCGCACTTTTCATCCCGCCCCAGCGCGGGGCGAGGGCGTTTTCGAGCCCGAGCAGGTCGATCACCCGGTCGACTGTATGGTCGACCATCTCTTCGATGGTCGCCGGGCGATGATAAAAGCTCGGTAGCGGCGGAAACACGATACCGCCCATTTCCGTTACCGCCGTCATATTGCGCAGGTGCGCCAGGTTAAACGGTGTTTCGCGCACCATCAACACCAGCCTCCGACGTTCTTTCAGCATCACATCGGCGGCGCGCGTGACCAGATTGTCCGACAGGCCATGCGCGACGGCAGCCAGGGTTTTCATGGAACAGGGAGCGACCACCATGCCATCGCTCTGGAACGAGCCACTAGCAATCGAAGCGCCGATATCGCGGTTACGATGGACAACGTCGGCCAGGCTTTCGACATCGCGTCGTTGCAGGCCGAGTTCCTGGTGCAGGGTGAGGGTGGCGGCGTCGGAAATCACCAGGTGGCTCTCGACGCCAGGCATGGGGTGCAAGCGCTTGAGTAGCTGCACCCCATAGGTTGCGCCGGTCGCGCCAGTGATGGCGACGATAATCCGCCGGTTGACACCGCGGCGCGGACAATCAGTCATTGTCAGCCGGACAATCAGCCGTTATTCAGCAGCGTTTTCAGTTCGCCCGACTCGTACATCTCGTTCATGATGTCGGACCCGCCGATGAATTCGCCGCGCACGTACAGTTGCGGAATGGTTGGCCAGTTCGAGTAATCCTTGATGCCCTGGCGGACCTGCGCATCGTCGAGCACATTGACGGTGGCGATGTTCTCGACACCGCAGGCTTTCAGGATCTGGATGGCACGGCCCGAAAAGCCGCATTGTGGGAACTGGGCGGTACCCTTCATGAACAGCACCACCGGGGTGCTCGTCACGGTGTCTTTGATCCAGGTTTGAACGTCGCTCATGTGTTTTACCTTCAGTGAGAATGGGTGAGATGGCGCCATTTTATAAGAATTCGGGCGGGTAGACATTGGCAGCCTGTCCGGGGGCCGCAATTCTTGTATCCAGGGCAAGCGCGCCCAGCTTTCTTTGCTTGATCCACACCCGCGCATGGCCGGTGATATGATCGCCCGGATTGTATCGACTCTCTCATCCCAGCCATGCAACAGCCACCCCGACGCGGTCCTAGCGCCAGCGCCAACTTTCTTCTCGCCCTCGTCCTGGCCGTTCCGGGCGTGTTCAACCTGGTCGGCGGCGTCAAGCGCGGCACCGCTGGCGACATCATCTGCGGCCTCGCCGCACTGGCCTACGGGCTGGTGTTGCTTGCCGACGCCATCAGCCTGAGTAAATCCGGCAAGCCGAGCATGCCGCAGGCGCGCATGTTCAAGATCGGCTTCGCCTGCCTTGCCGTCTACCTGGTCGGCACCTTCATCAAATACCGCTGACGACCAGGGCTGCGCCCTATTTGCGCAGCTTGGCGAAGGCGTCCGCCATCGCGCCGCTGGCAGCCGGTGCCGGCCTTTCCTGGCGCTGGTGCTGCGCCAGGCGCTTGCTGTCGTTGCGGTCGCCGCGCTGTTCCGGCTTGCTGCCAGCCTGCGGCGCTGCGTCGGTCAGGCGCATGGTGAGCGCAATGCGCTTGCGCTTGGGGTCCACTTCCAGCACTTTTACTTTCACTACCTGGCCGGCTTTGACCACCGTGTGCGGGTCTTTCACGAACGTATTCGACAGCGCCGAGATGTGTACCAGCCCGTCCTGGTGCACGCCGATGTCGACGAATGCGCCGAACGCGGCCACGTTGGTGACCACGCCTTCCAGGATCATGTCCGCACGCAGGTCCGAGATCGCTTCCACGCCTTCTTTAAAGGTGGCGGTGGTAAATTCCGGACGCGGGTCGCGGCCCGGCTTTTCCAGCTCCTTCAGGATGTCGGTCACGGTTGGCACGCCGAACCGCTCGTCCGCGTACCGCGCCGGATTGAGCGACTTGACCAGCGCGCTGTCGCCGATCACCGCTTTCATGTCGCGCTTGAGGTCGTGCAGGATTTTCTGCACCAGCGGATAGGATTCCGGGTGGACCGCCGACGCATCGAGCGGATTCTCGCCGTTCATCACACGCAAGAAACCCGCTGCCTGCTCGAAGGTCTTCTCGCCCAGTCGCGGCACGGCCTTGAGCGCTGCGCGCGAGGCGAACGCGCCCTTCATGTCGCGGTAGGACACGATGCTCTGCGCCACGCTCGACGACAGGCCCGACACGCGCGCCAGCAGCGGCGCCGACGCGGTGTTCACGTCCACCCCCACCGCGTTGACGCAATCCTCGACCACGGCATCGAGCGAGCGCGCGAGCTGGGTCTGCGACACGTCGTGCTGGTACTGGCCCACGCCGATCGACTTCGGGTCGATCTTCACCAGTTCGGCAAGTGGGTCCTGCAGGCGGCGCGCGATCGAGACCGCACCGCGGATCGACACGTCCAGGTCGGGCAATTCACGCGAGGCGAATTCCGATGCCGAGTAGACCGAGGCGCCGGCTTCAGACACCACGATCTTGGTCAGCTTCAGCTCCGGCCTTTGCTTGATCAGGTCCTGCGCCAGCTTGTCGGTTTCGCGCGAGGCGGTACCGTTGCCAATCGAGATGAGCGAGACATTGTGCTTTGCCGCCAGCTGGCCGATGGTGTGCAGCGCGCCGTCCCAGTCGTTGCGCGGCTGGTGTGGATAAATCGTGGCGGTATCGACCACCTTGCCGGTGGCATCGACCACCGCCACCTTGACGCCGGTGCGCAGGCCCGGGTCCAGCCCCATGGTCGCGCGTGGGCCAGCTGGCGCGGCCAGCAGCAACGCCTTCAGGTTGCGTGCGAAAACCTGGATGGCATCGAGTTCGGCCTTCTCGCGCAGCGCGCCCATCAACTCGGTTTCGATATACATGAAACTCTTTACGCGCCAGGTCCAGCGCGCGGTATCGAGCAGCCACTTGTCGGCCGGGCGGCCCAGCGCCTTGATACCGAAGGCGGCGCAGATGCGGCCTTCGCACGGATTGTGGGGGGCATCCCATTTCGGTTTTTCCGCTTCCGAATCGAGGCGCAACACCACGTCCAGCATGCCTTCGCGGCGGCCGCGCATCAGGGCCAGCGCGCGGTGCGACGGAATCGTCGAGAGGGTTTCGGAGTAGTCGAAATAGTCGGCGAATTTCTCGCCTTCGTCCTGCTTGCCGGGCACGACTTTCGATTCGACCACGCCATGCTCGCGCACGTAGTCGCGCAGCGACTGCAGCAGCGTCGCGTCTTCGGCGAAGCGCTCCATCAGGATCTGGCGCGCGCCGTCGAGGGCCGCCTTGGCATCGGGCACCCCCGGGTTGGCGCCGCCGTCCGCATTGGTGAAGGCGTCGCGCAGATAGGCGCTAGCGGCGTCGTCGGGATTGCGCATCGGGTCGCCCAGCAGTGCCTCGGCCAGCGGCGCCAGCCCCGCTTCGATCGCGATCTGCGCCTTGGTGCGGCGCTTCTGCTTGTACGGCAGGTACAAGTCCTCGAGGCGGGTCTTGTCTTCGGCCAGCGCGATCGCTTGCATCAGCTCCGCCGTCATCTTGTTCTGCTCGGTGATCGAGGCGATGATCGAGGCGCGCCGGTCTTCGAGTTCGCGCAGGTAGCGTAACCGTTCTTCGAGCAGGCGCAGCTGGATGTCGTCCAGTCCCCCGGTGGCTTCCTTGCGGTAGCGTGCGATGAAGGGCACGGTCGCGCCTTCGTCGAGCAGGGCGACGGCGGCAGCTACCTGGGCCGGTCTGGCGGAGAGTTCAAGGGCAAGGCGTTGTTCGATGGAGGGCAGCATAAATCGCATGAATCCGAGAAGGTCAAGCGAACAATGATACGCAAACCCGGGCGATACGCCAGTCTTGACAGCCGCATCCGATCATGCGAGAACAGTCGGCTACGCGCAGCGATTGCATACGCAGCGATGCTTGCCGTGCGCGCTGGTATGGATGAGTAATTGTCCGCAACGTGCGATTCCGAACAAAACGGAAGTGCCCGTATGAAGGATAATGGTATTTATTGTCGTTTTTATTGCAGACACGAGACCCATGCACACAGTCGATGATCATCGCGAGAACGCCGCCGACGCCGCACCAGTCGTTCGCGCTCCAGCCCGCGCTCCCGCCCTGCCTGCACCGGTGGTGAGTTGGCTGCAACGGGTCGAGGCGGCGGCGCATCCGCAGCCGAAACTCACCGACGAGATCGCCGATCCGAAAGCGGTGCAGTACAAATTCGTCTATGTGATGGCGCCCACCAGCGGCGGCCGTCATGTCGCGATCTGCCTGTGCAAGGCCCGCCTGCGCCCGAACGGCGAGGTCGCCGCGGCCAGCCCGGTGAGCGAAGTGTTCTCGCTGTTGTCGGCGCCACCGAGCTATCTCGAGGGCGAAGATATCGACCTGGTACGGTTTTTCATCGCCATGCGCAGCGGCTCGGCGCAGGGCACCAGCGCCACCGAACCGAAAGGCAAGGTCGGCGCCATCTTGCTGCACATGCTGCTCGAGCAGGGCAAGCTGCTGTGGGCGAATTCGTGGTCCGACATGGCCGGAGGCCTGGTCTATCCGCTGCAGGCCGGCCCGCAGCGCCTGGCCAGCCTGGCCTGGCGCGACGAAGGCCGCGTGGTCAAGCTCGGATGGTCGGTGGAGCCAGCCAAGGGTGCCACCCACAGCGCGGCCGACCAGATCGACTACATGCTGCCGACCGACCCGCCGTGGTATATCGACAATCTATCGATCGGACCGCTCGAACTCAATCGCGGCGGCATCGACATTTCGCTGGCCGAACTGCAGGCCCTGGTCGCGCAAGCCCCGACGCTCGCCGGCACCGACAAGAAGCGCGTTTCGCAGCTGCTGCTGGCGCATGGCCTGCAGGGCTTGATGCCGCTGCCGCAGCCACTCACCCAGCGTCTGCGCAATGACGTAAAACCAATTCCGCACCTGCTGCTCGATTCGGTGCAGATGGCCGACGGCGGCACGTCGCGCTGGCACGATTTCGCCGTGCTGGCCTACGACTACGACGGCCAGCGCGTGTCCTTCGACCCAGCCCAGCGCGTAGTGCGCCAGATTGGCGACGTCACCGAGATCATCGAACGCGACCCCAAGGCCGAAGCCGCGGCGCTCAATACCCTGAACGACACCGGTTTCCGTAAACCGCTCATTGCGCCTTTCAACGCGATGGCCGGCGCGCTGGCGCTGGATAGCCAGGCGCACTGGCTGCGCTTTGCCGAAGCCGACCTCGATGCCTTGAGCGACGCCGGCTGGCATGTGCAAAAATCGAGCAAATATCGCTACGACGTGGTCCCGGTCGAAGAGTGGTATGCCCATATCGACGAACCGCTCGAGGCAGGCAATGCCTGGTTCGAACTGGAACTGGGCATCATCGTGGCGCGCCAGCGCGTGCCACTGCTGCCGGTGCTGGCACAGCTGATTCGCAGCGCCCCGGCCGACTTCGATCCCAACGTGCTGGCCGCGCATGGCGAAGCTGACCAGATGCTGGCCACCTTGCCAGACGGCGTGCGCGTGGCGCTGCCGTGGGGCCGCCTCAAGCCCATCCTGGCCACGCTCGGCGAGCTGTATTTCAGTGACAAGATCAAGGGCCGCATCCGCCTGTCGACGCTGGACGCGGCGCGCCTCGAAGAACTGGCGCGCGGCCTCGAGCTGCACTGGACCGGCGGCGAGCGCCTGCGCGAGACCGGCCGCAAGCTGAGCCAGTTCGGGGCGGTGAAGAAAGTCGAGCCGCCAAAAGGCCTGCAAGCGACGCTGCGCGACTACCAGCTCGATGGCCTGGCGTGGATGCAGTTCCTGCGCGAATACGACCTTGGCGGCATCCTGGCCGACGACATGGGCTTGGGCAAGACCGTGCAGACCCTGGCCCACATCCTGGTCGAAAAAGAGGCCGGCCGCCTCACCAGCCCGGCGCTGGTGATCGCTCCGACCAGCCTGATGGCCAACTGGTTCGACGAAGCCGCGCGCTTCGCGCCGAGCCTGAAGGTACTGCTGTTGCAGGGCAAGGAGCGCATCGATCTGTTCGACCAGATCGACGGCGCCGACATCGTGCTGACCACCTACGCGCTGCTGCCGCGCGACGAGGAAAAGCTGCGCGAACACCACTATCACCTGGTGATCCTGGACGAATCGCACTACATCAAGAACACCCGCTCCAAGGCGGCGCAAACGGCCGGCTCGCTCGACGCCCAACACCGCCTGTGCCTGTCCGGCACGCCGCTCGAGAATCACCTGGGCGAGTTGTGGTCGCAGTTCCACTTCCTGCTGCCTGGCCTGCTGGGCGACGAGAAAACCTTCAACAGCCAGTTCCGCCATCCGATCGAACGCCAGGACGACCCGGTGCGCCGCATGCTGCTGAACCGCCGCATCAAGCCCTTCCTGCTGCGCCGAACCAAAGACAATGTCGCCAAGGAGCTGCCGCAGAAAACCGAGATGGTGCGCCGCATCGAGCTGTCGGGTCCGCAGCGCGACCTGTACGAAACCGTGCGCCTGGCGATGGACAAGAAGGTGCGCGAAGAGATCGATCGCAAGGGCGTGGCGCGCAGCCAGATCGTCATTCTGGAAGCGCTGCTCAAGCTGCGCCAGGTCTGCTGCGATCCGCGCCTGGTGAAATCCATGCCGGCCAAGAAGAATACCGCCGCGATCTCGGCCAAGCTGCTTGACCTGATGCAGATGGTCGAAGACCTGCTCGGCGAAGGCCGCAAGATCCTGGTGTTCTCGCAGTTCACCAGCATGCTGGCCCTGATCGAAGAAGAACTGCAGCTACGCGGCATCCGCTACGCGCTGCTCACCGGTGAAACCCGCGACCGTTCGGCCCAGGTGGCCGCTTTCCAGCAGGGTGCGGTGCCGATCTTCCTGATCAGCCTGAAGGCCGGCGGCGTGGGCCTGAACCTGACCGCGGCCGACACCGTGATCCACTACGACCCGTGGTGGAACCCGGCGGCCGAGAACCAGGCCACCGACCGCGCCTGGCGCATTGGGCAGGACAAGCCGGTGTTCGTCTACAAGCTGATCGCCAAGGGCACGCTGGAAGAAAAAATCCAGCTGCTGCAGCAGAAAAAATCAGAGCTGGCCGCTTCGATCCTGGCCGAAGGCGAGTCGCAGAAGATGGCGCTCACGCAAGAAGACCTGCAGGCGATTTTCGCGCCGCTCGAAGAGTAGACTGCTGCACCGTCAGGTCACGCTTATTTCGCCTGTGCGACGAACAAGGGCTGCCGGTATCAACCGGCAGCCCTTGTGCTTTCAGGCGCTGCAGCCTTACTTATAAAACGCTTCGACCTTGCCTTTGAGCTTGATCAGCATCGACCTGCCCTTGCGGTCGAGCGTCTTGCCGGCGGCAACCTTGATCCAGCCTTCGCTGATGCAATACTCTTCGACATCGGTGCGATCCTTGTCGTTAAAGCGAATGCCGACGTCGTGCTCGAAGACGTCGCGGTTGTGGAAAGGGCTGCTCGGGTCAATCGAGAGCCGGTCTGGGAGCGGGGGGAGGGTAGCGGTATCGTTCATAGGGGCGAATTATCTAACAACCGCGCGCGGTGTGGCGTATTTTTCGTTTATGCGACCTGCATGCCCTCTTGAGTTCGGCTATACAAGTATGCAAAAGGCCGGATATACTGAACGACAAGTTTCATTGTTTCCCCGATAACAGAAAGCGCACGATGACCGCCAGCACCAAGCTTGCCAATGCTGTTGCCGCGCCTGATACCACGACCGTCCCCGGTGGCCCGCACTATGCCACCGACGGCGCGCCCGCCCCCGGCGAGCAGTTTCGCACCATCGCCGAACTCGCGGGGGACATCGCTTTCAGCATCGATCTGGCTTCCAGCACCGTGCGTTACCTCAGTCCGTCGTTTTCGGATTTGCTCGGACATCCTGCCGGCGCGCTGCAGGATGCACTAACTGGTGGTGGGGCAAAAGAAGACCTCGGCGCGCTCGCCGCGCACCTGGCATCCGGGCCGCATACGCCGGGTGCGCGCAGCGTCCATGATGTGGACGTGCGCAACGCGCACGGCCATCCCGTTGGCCTGCAGGTGATCTCGGTTGCGATGCGCAATGGCGACGGCAGCATCGCGCTCGTTGGGCAGCTGCGCGACCTGACGCCGCAGCGCGCCCACCTGGCCGACCAGCGCCGCTTCGCGAGCATGTTGAACCACGAATTCCGCACGCCGCTGGCCACCATCGACGGCGCGATCCAGCGCCTGGAATCGACCTCGCACGGCGCCGACGACGCGACCCGCCAGCGCTACCGCAAGATCGCGGTGGCGGCCGACCGGCTCATCGCCATGCTCGACGAATACCTGTCGCCCGACCGCATGGCGGCCATCGGCAAGGTGCGCCAGCCCAACACGATCGCACCGGCCGACCTGCTCGAGGCGGGCGCCCGCCAGGTGCGCGAGGGGGGCCGCGAGGCCGTGCTCGATGCCGGCGAGCTGCCGCAGGCACTACGCGGTGAACCAGAAGGATTGCGGCTGGCGCTGAAGGTATTGGTCGACAATGCGTTGTTGTTCTCGCCGCCCACGACCAAGGTAGCGCTGGGCGCACGGCGCAGCGGCGGCGGGGTTGAATTCACGGTGCGCGACGAAGGCGGCGGCGTGCCGCCGGACGACGTGGAGCGGATCTTCGACAAGGGCTATCGCGGCCGCAATGCGCAAGGGCTGCCGGGCAGCGGCCTTGGACTCTACCTGGCGCGCTCGATCGTCGACGTTCACGGCGGCATGCTGCGCCTGGGCGCCCACGAGAGCGGCGCCGAATTCCGGCTCTGGCTGCCGGCGCTGGATGACGGGGGCCAACAACGACTTGCCTCATCCAGTCCCAGCAGTGATAATCGGACGGACGAATAACTGGCCCATTCATGACGCAGATACTGATTGTTGAAGACAATGGCGAATATGCAGACGACATGGCCGAGTTCCTGAGGGAGCTCGATCATGACGTGGCAATTGCCAAGACCGCGCGCGAAATGTGGGCTGCCCTGACCCGTACGCCGGCTGCGGTTGTCGTGCTGGACCTTGGCTTGCCGGACGAAGACGGCTTTAATGTGATTCCCCGCATGCGCCAGCTCTACCCCGAGATCGGGCTGCTGGTGCTGACGGGCCGGGTTGCGTTCGACCACCGCATTCTGGGGCTGCGCCTGGGCGCCGACCATTACCTGACCAAGCCGATCAAGTTCCCCGAGCTGGCCGCCCATATCGAAGCACTGGACCGCCGCGTACGTCCGGCCGACCAGGCCCCCGCCCCGAGCAAGTGGATGCTGCGCGTGAGCGCACGCCAGCTGGAACTGGCGGGCAAAGTGGTTGACCTGACCGAAAAGGAGTGCAACTTCTTGCACCTCTTGACCATCAACACCCGACCGGTCCCGCGCCAGGTGATCGTGGCCGGCATGGGCGGCGAAGACCCCGACGCCAGCCGCCGCGTCGACATGCTGGTCTACCGCCTGCGCAAAAAAGCGCGCTCCGGCCTCGGCCAAGACCTGCCCCTGCGCAGCGCCTACGGCGAAGGCTACAGCCTGTCCGCCGGCTTCACCCTCGCCTGACCCACCCCATTAGGGTCAGAGTTAAATTGTTGAGCAATTGCCCAAATATCGCGCATTTTTCATGAGGGTCAGAGTGCAATTACTGGCCAATTGTTCAGCATATAAATAGGGTCAGAGTCGAATTGTTGTGCAATTTTCCTCGAGAGCAAACGACTCAGCACCAACATTAGTCGTTCGCTTGTTAATTGGGGACAGAGTCACCCCACTTACGCCAAGGCTTGCGCCTAATAAGGGACAGAGTCCTCTTTTGGGCTAGAATGAGCTGCTCGACCCTTGAGCACTCCATGGCACGCCTCCCCCGACTCGTTATTCCGGATCAACCGCACCACGTCATTCAACGTGGCAATGATCGGCAACTCATTTTCCGCGACGAGGCCGACTACGGCCGTTTCCTCGCTTGGCTAAAAGAGGCAGCGCGTTTCTACCAGGTGGCAATCCATGCCTATGTGCTCATGCCCAACCATATACACCTGCTGGTCACGCCTTCCGACAATGTCGGCCTGGCCCTGATGATGCAAAAGCTTGGCCGCTTCTACGTTCCATGGTTCAACCATAAATATGAGCGCACCGGGGGCTTGTTCGAAGGTCGGTTTCGTACTTCGTTGATCGATACGGAACGTTATTTCCTGGCATGCAGTAGGTATATCGAGCTCAATCCGGTACGCGCCAATCTTGTAGCGGCGCCACTGGAGTATCCGTGGTCGAGCTATGCCCATCACGCCGGCCTGCGCACCGACAGCATCGTCACCGATCACCTGTTGTATTGGGGAATGGGCAATACGCCCTTCCAGCGCGAAGCGGCCTATACCGAGTTGGTAATGCAAGGTATTGCGCAGGAAGAAGTCGATTTTGTCACGGCCTCGGTGTTAAAGAATCAGCCGCTCGGTTCAGACGCATTCAAGAGCGAACTGGAGCGTAAAACCCGGCGCCAGATCCTGCCAGCGAAGCGCGGGCGGCCATTCCGAGACACGCTGCCTCCTCATCCGCAAGCTTAAGCACACGAAGCAAAAAACGGTACGGTTCTCTGTGCCGTTTTATCTGTCTGCCGCTCGGCAGGCATGCGGTAGTCCGAAGCGCCGCACCAATCCAGCGCCTCAGGACCATGCCACTTTACCTGGTTGCGTCAATGGGTGATGCATGGATCAGCACATCCTGATATCCGGGAATGACTCTGTCCCCAATTAAATGATCTAGCAAAAAGTTGTCAAACAATTCGACTCTGACCCTAATTAATGTGGTTGCTGATTCTGCTGCGTTGCACTATTCTCGATTTCGACCCCTGAATAATGTTGTGGAGAATGCCTCATGATTGCCCAAGGTTTGTACGATCCCGCTAATGAGCACGATGCCTGTGGTGTCGGCTTTATTGCCCATATCAAGGGCAACAAAAGCCACTCGATCATCGAGCAAGGCCTGCTGATCCTGAAGAACCTCGACCACCGCGGTGCGGTTGGCGCCGACGCGCTGATGGGCGATGGCGCCGGTATCCTGATCCAGATTCCCGATCAGTACTTCCGCGACGAGATGGCCAGGCAGGGCGTCGAGCTGCCGCCAGTCGGCGAATACGGTGTCGGGATGGTGTTCTTGCCGAAGGAGCACGCCTCGCGCATCGCCTGCGAGCAGGAGATCGAGCGTGCCGTGCGCATCGAAGGTCAGGTGGTGCTCGGCTGGCGCAACGTGCCGGTCGACGAGACCATGCCGATGTCGCCGTTCGTGAAAGCGAAAGAGCCTGTCATTCGCCAGATCTTCATTGGCCGCGGCCCGGACATCATGGTCACCGATGCGCTCGAGCGCAAACTGTACGTGATCCGTAAATCCTCTGGCCACGCGATCCAGGCCCTGAAACTCCTGCATGGCAAGGAGTTTTTCGTGCCGTCGATGTCGGCCCGCACCATTGTCTATAAGGGCCTGCTGCTGGCCGACCAAGTGGGCGTGTACTACAAGGATCTGCAAGACCCGCGCTGCATCTCGGCGCTGTCGCTGGTCCACCAGCGCTTCTCGACCAATACCTTCCCCGAGTGGCCGCTGGCCCACCCCTATCGCCTGATCGCGCACAACGGCGAGATCAACACCGTCAAGGGCAACTTCAACTGGACCCGCGCGCGCGAGGGCATGCTCAAATCCGCGGTGCTGGGCGAAGACCTGGGTAAGCTCTTCCCCTTGATTTACGAAGGCCAGTCCGATACCGCCTGCTTCGACAATGCGCTTGAACTGCTGGTCATGGCCGGCTACCCGATCGCGCAGGCGATGATGATGATGATCCCGGAAGCCTGGGAAAATCATACGGCGATGGACGACAACCGCCGTGCCTTCTACGAATACCACGCGGCGATGATGGAACCGTGGGATGGCCCTGCCGCCATGGCCTTCACCGACGGCCGCCACATTGGCGGTACCCTGGACCGCAACGGCCTGCGCCCGGCACGTTATGTCGTCACCGAGGACGACCTGGTGGTGATGGCCTCCGAGTCCGGCGTGCTGCCGATCCCCGAATCGCGCATTGTCAAGAAGTGGCGTCTCCAGCCGGGCAAGATGTTCCTGATCGACCTGGAAGCCGGCCGCATCATCGACGACAAGGAACTCAAGGACACCTATTCGAACGCCAAGCCCTATAAAGCCTGGATCAAATCGGTGCGCATCAAACTCAACGAGATCAAGCTCTCCGAAAGCCAGTTGCTGCAACACCGTGCCAAGGACGCCCAGGGAGAGAAAACCGGGATCGCGCTGCTCGATCGCCAGCAAGCCTTCGGCTATACCCAGGAAGACCTGAAATTCCTGATGGCGCCAATGGCCGTGCTAGGCGAAGAAGCCACCGGTTCCATGGGCAACGACTCGCCGCTGGCGGTGATGTCGAACAAGCTCAAGCCGCTGTATCACTACTTCAAGCAGCTATTTGCGCAGGTGACCAACCCGCCGATCGACCCGATCCGCGAGAGCATGGTGATGTCGCTGGTGTCGTTCATCGGTCCCAAGCCCAACCTGCTCGACACCAACAACGTCAATCCGCCGATGCGCCTGGAAGTGTCGCAGCCGGTGCTCGGCTTCGACGACATGGCGCGCCTGCGCTCGATCAGCCTGCACACCGGCGGCAAGTTCAAGTCGTATGAGCTGGACATCTGCTACCCGGTCGCCTGGGGCAAGGAAGGCATCGAAGCCTGCCTGGCCTCGCTCTGCGCGGAAGCGGTCGATGCGGTCAAGTCGGGTCACAACATCCTGATCGTCTCGGACCGCAACCTCTCGCAAGAACAGGTTGCGATTCCCGCGCTGCTCGCCACCTCGACCATCCACCAGCACCTGGTTGGTCGCGGGCTGCGCGCCTCTACCGGCCTGGTAGTCGAAACCGGCTCGGCGCGCGAGACCCACCACTTCGCGCTGCTGGCCGGCTATGGCGCCGAAGCCGTCCACCCTTACCTGGCGCTCGAAACACTGGCCGAACTCGCGCACAACCTGCCGCACGAGATGGATGTCGACAAGGCCATCTACAACTACACCAAGGCCATTGGCAAGGGTCTGCTCAAGGTGATGTCGAAGATGGGCATTTCCACCTACATGTCGTATTGCGGTGCACAGATCTTCGAAGCGGTGGGCCTGAACAAGTCACTGGTCGACAAATACTTCCGCGGCACCTCGTCGACGGTGGAGGGAATCGGCCTGTTCGAAGTGGCCGAGGAAGCGCTGCGCCTGCACACGCTGGCCTTCAGCGCCGACCCGGTATTGGCCAATGCCTTGGATGCCGGCGGTGAATACGCCTTCCGCGTGCGCGGCGAAGACCACCTGTGGACGCCGGACGCCATCGCCAAGCTGCAGCACTCGACCCGTGCCAACAGCTTCAGCACCTACAAGGAATATGCGCAGCTGATCAACGACCAGACGCGCCGCCATCTCACCTTGCGCGGCATGTTCGAGTTCCGGATCGATCCATCCAGGGCGATTCCCCTGGAAGAAGTCGAGCCGGCCAAGGAGATCGTCAAGCGCTTCGCGACCGGCGCCATGTCGCTCGGCTCGATCAGCACCGAAGCCCACGCCACGCTGGCAATTGCCATGAACCGCATCGGTGGCAAGAGCAATACCGGCGAAGGCGGTGAAGATCCGCGCCGCTATGCCAATGAATTCAAGGGCATCAAGATCAGCAAGGGCGAAACCCTGGCCTCGATCCTGGGCTCCGATCGGGTGGCGGCCGATATTGCGCTCGAAGATGGCGACTCGCTGCGCTCGAAGATCAAGCAAGTGGCCTCGGGCCGCTTCGGCGTCACCGCCGAATACCTGAACTCGGCCGACCAGATCCAGATCAAGATGGCGCAAGGCGCCAAGCCGGGCGAGGGCGGTCAGCTGCCCGGCCATAAGGTGTCCGAATACATCGCGTCACTGCGCTTTTCGGTGCCGGGCGTGGGCCTGATCTCGCCGCCGCCGCACCACGACATCTATTCGATCGAGGACCTGGCGCAGCTGATCCACGACCTCAAGAACGCCAATCCGGCGGCGTCGATTTCGGTCAAGCTGGTGTCGGAAGTCGGTATCGGCACCGTGGCGGCGGGCGTCTCGAAAGCCAAGGCCGATCACGTGGTGGTGGCTGGCCATGACGGCGGTACCGGCGCGTCGCCGCTGTCTTCGGTCAAGCACGCCGGCACGCCATGGGAGCTGGGCCTGGCCGAGACCCAGCAGACGCTGGTGCTCAATGGGCTGCGCAGTCGCATCCGCGTCCAGGCCGATGGCCAGATGCGCACCGGGCGCGACGTGGTGGTGGCGGCCATGCTGGGCGCCGACGAAATCGGTTTCGCCACCGCGCCGCTGGTGGTGGAAGGCTGCATCATGATGCGCAAATGCCATCTGAACACCTGCCCGGTGGGCGTGGCCACGCAAGACCCCCTGCTGCGCGCGAAATTCCAGGGCAAACCCGAACACGTGGTGAACTACTTCTTCTTTGTCGCCGAAGAAGCGCGCCAGATCATGGCGCAGCTGGGCATCCGCACGTATGACGAATTGATCGGCCGCGCCGACCTGCTGGACAAGTCGAAGGCGGTCGGTCACTGGAAGGCGCAGGGCCTGGACTTCTCGAACATCTTCTACCAGCCCAAGGCCGATTCGCCGCGCGCCCTGTTCCATACCGACACGCAAGACCACGGCCTGGACAAGGCGCTCGACCACAAGCTGATCGCCCAGGCCAAGGCCGCGCTGGAAAAGGGCGAGCGGGTCTCGTTCATTTCACCGGTAAAGAACGTCAACCGTACGGTCGGTGCGATGCTGTCGGGCGAAGTGGCCAAGCGCTACGGCCATGCCGGCCTGCCGGACGACACCATTCACATCCAGTTGCAAGGCACCGCCGGCCAGTCGGCGGCGGCCTTCCTGGCCGCCGGCATCACGATGGACCTGGTTGGCGAAGGCAACGACTACGTCGGCAAGGGCCTGTCGGGCGGACGCATCATCGTCAGGCCGAACACCGAGTTCCGCGGCTGGGCGGTGGACAACATCATCGTCGGTAACACCGTGCTGTATGGCGCGATTGCGGGTGAAGCCTTCTTCAACGGCGTGGCCGGCGAACGCTTCGCCGTGCGTAACTCCGGCGCGGTAGCGGTGGTCGAAGGCTGCGGCGACCACGGTTGCGAATACATGACCGGCGGAACCGTCGTGGTACTGGGCGAGACCGGTCGCAACTTCGCGGCGGGCATGTCCGGTGGCGTGGCCTTTGTCTATGACCCGAAGGGCGAATTCGAGGCCCGCTGCAATACCGCGATGGTGAACCTGGAGCCGGTGCTGGCTACCCGCCAGCAGGGCGACCGCGCCGGCTGGCACAGCCAGACCCGCAACGGCGAGCGCGAGTCCGACGAAGCCATCCTGCGCCGCCTGATCGAACGCCACTTCAAGCACACCGGTTCGACCCGCGCACGCAACCTGCTCGACGACTGGGGCACCAGCCGCACCAAATTCGTCAAGGTCTTCCCGACCGAGTACAAGCGCGCGCTCGAGGAGATGCACAACTCGAGCATGGAAGAAGCAAACGACAAGATCGAGATGGTTGCCTGAGCGGCAGCATAGAAAAAGAGGACAAGAACGTGGGCAAAATTACCGGTTTCATGGAATTCGATCGGCAGGAAGAAGGTCACCTTGAACCGACCGATCGGGTCAAGAACTACAAGGAATTCGTGCTGACCCTGACCGATGGCCAGGCCAAGGTACAGGGCGCGCGCTGCATGGATTGTGGCATTCCGTTCTGTAACACGGGCTGCCCGGTCAACAACCAGATTCCGGACTGGAACGACCTGGTCTACCACGGCAATTACCGGGCGGCGGTGGAAAATCTCCACTCGACCAACAACTTCCCGGAAGTCACCGGCCGCATCTGCCCGGCGCCGTGCGAATCGGCCTGCACGCTGGGCATCAACGACGAGCCGGTTGGCATCAAGTCGATCGAGCGCAAGATCGCCGATGCCGGCTGGGAGCACGGCTGGATCGTGCCGCAGCCGCCCAGCACCAAGACCGGCAAGAAGGTCGCCGTGGTCGGCTCCGGTCCGGCCGGCCTGGCCGCCGCCCAGCAACTGGCGCGCGTCGGCCACGACGTCACCGTGTTCGAGAAGAGCGACCGTCTTGGCGGCCTGCTGCGCTACGGCATCCCCGATTTCAAGATGGAGAAAGACCTGATCGACCGCCGCATCGAGCAAATGCGCGCGGAGGGAGTATCGTTCCGCACCGGTGTCCTGATCGGCAAGGACTTTCCGGCCGCAGTCAGTAATATGGCGCGCGACACCATCTTCCCGGAAGATCTCGACAAGCAATTTGACGCCGTGGTTCTGGCTGGCGGCGCCGAGCAGCCGCGCGATTTACCGGTGCCGGGCCGCGAATTAAAGGGTGTGCATTACGCGATGGATTTTTTGCCGCAGCAAAATCGCGTCAATGCCGGCGACAAGCTCAAGGACCAGCTCAAGGCGACAGGCAAGCATGTGATCGTGATCGGCGGGGGCGACACCGGATCCGACTGCGTCGGCACCTCTAACCGCCATGGCGCCGCGTCCGTGACCCAGTTCGAGCTGCTGCCGCAGCCCCCGGAGCACGAGAACAAGCCGCTGGTCTGGCCTTACTGGCCGACCCGCCTGCGCACCTCGTCTTCGCACGAGGAGGGCTGCCAGCGCGACTGGGCGGTAGCGACCAAGCGCCTGGAAGGCAAGGGCGGCAAGGTAGAACGCCTGATTGCCTGCCGTGTCGAGTGGAAGGACGGCAAGATGACCGAAATGCCCGATTCCGAATTCGAACTCAAGGCCGACCTGGTGCTGCTGGCAATGGGTTTCGTGTCGCCGGTGCAGAACGTGCTCGACGCCTTCGGCGTGCAGAAGGATACACGCGGCAATGCGCGCGCCACGACGGATGGCGAGCGTTGTTATCACACTTCCCAGCCGAAGGTATTTGCGGCAGGCGACATGCGCCGCGGCCAGTCGCTGGTTGTATGGGCGATCCGCGAAGGACGGCAATGTGCGCGCGCTGTCGACGAATTCCTGATGGGAAGCTCAGTACTGCCACGCTAAATCCGGCCGTAACAAGCTTTGATAGAACGTACAGAAAAGCGGCGCAGCCGCTTTTCTGCTTCAGTATTCCCGTTTTTGTGGAAACAACCCAACACGTACCGGTGTTGCCCGGAAATCAATGGCAACTATGTGCGCTCCCGCACGATCGTTTACCGACGATTATCTTTAAGCTAAGGCTTATTGCAGCGCATCATGCGGGCGGTTTCGCAGACCACCCCTGAACGAGTCGTGGCAAATTGCGCCAGGGAAGCTATAGTTGTTTCTAGGCATCATGCAATATTGCAACTCAGCGTAAATGCAATGGAATCAATCGCTTACCATCAAAAATAGCTGACTCGTCAGTTATTTTGGATGTCATACGGCATCGACGCGGCAGCCCAGAATGGGCTAGCGCAAGCGAAGCTTAAGCTTTCTGCACTACAATAACGGATTACTCAAATACAAAACACGCTGTGTCGAACCTAGTCGAAATCCGTGATCTGCACTTTGCCTACGGGGAGCGTTCCGTCCTGTCGAACCTCCGTATGGACTTCCCACGCGGCAAGCTCGTGGCCGTCATGGGTGGCTCCGGCTGCGGCAAGACGACGGTCTTGCGCCTGATTGGCGGCCAGATCCGTCCGCAGCGTGGCGAAGTGCGTGTGGGCGGTGAGGCCGTGCACAAGCTCGACACAGACGGCCTGTACCGCCTGCGCCGCCGCATGGGCATGCTGTTCCAGTTCGGCGCGCTGTTTACCGACTTGTCGGTGTTCGACAACGTCGCCTTTCCGCTGCGTGAGCACACCGATTTGCCAGAAGAACTGATCCGCGACCTGGTGCTCATGAAACTCAATGCCGTCGGACTGCGCAATGCGCACCGTCTCAAGCCGGCCGAGATTTCGGGCGGCATGGCGCGTCGCGTCGCCGTTGCGCGCGCCGTCGCGCTCGATCCCGAGCTGATCATGTACGACGAGCCGTTTGCCGGCCTCGACCCTATTTCGATGGGTGTGACGGCTAATTTGATTCGTAACCTGAACGATGCGCTCGGTTCGACCTCGATCCTGGTGTCGCACGACGTGCACGAGTGCTTTGCGATCGCCGATTATATTTATTTCATGTCAGCCGGCAAGATCGTCGCTGAAGGCACCCCGGCCGAGTTGCGGGTTTCGGAAGATCCGTACGTGAAACAATTCGTGAATGCCGCGCCGGACGGCCCGGTGCCCTTCCATTACCCAGGCAAGTCGCTGGCCGACGACCTGGGCCTGGGGGCGCTCAAATGATCAGCCGCATCCTGGAAACCATTGGCCGCACCGCGCGCGAGAACATCGCCAGCGTTGGCTTCGCCACGCGCGCTTTCTTCAATCTGCTGGGCGTCACGCCCGGCGCCTTCCGGCGCCCGTCCCTGATTTCCGAGCAGGTGCACTTCATTGGCAATTATTCGCTGGTGATCATTATCGTGTCCGGACTGTTCGTCGGCATGGTGCTTGGCCTGCAGGGCTATTACACATTAAACCAGTACGGCGCCGAGCAGGCACTGGGCCAGGTAGTGGCGCTGGCGCTGGTGCGCGAACTCGGTCCGGTCGTGACCGCGCTGCTGTTTGCCGGCCGCGCTGGCACCTCGCTGACAGCGCAGATCGGCCTGATGAAGGCCGGTGAGCAATTGTCTGCGATGGAAATGATGGCCATTAATCCGGTTCAGCGCGTGCTGGCACCGCGTTTCTGGGGCGGTGTCATCGCCATGCCGATCCTGGCCACCGTGTTCTCGGCGGTCGGCGTGTTTGGCGGCTACCTGGTTGGCGTCCAGCTGATCGGGGTCGACGAAGGCGCGTTCTGGTCGCAGATGCAGGCCGGCGTGGATGTTCGTGCCGACGTCCTCAATGGCGTAATCAAAAGCTTTGTCTTCGGCGTGGCGGTCACGTTCACTGCGCTGTTCCAGGGATACCAGACCAAGCCAACCCCGGAAGACGTCTCGCGCGCTACCACGCGTACCGTCGTCATTGCGTCGTTGCTGGTCTGGGGGCTGGATTTCATCATGACCGCCTTGATGTTCAATAAGTAAATCAGCACCTAAGCAAACATCATCAAATAAGCAAGTTCATTAAGGTATTCGTATGCATCGCAAAACTATCGACGTCTGGGTTGGCCTGTTTGTCCTGCTGGGCCTGGTCTCGCTGCTGTTCCTGGCTCTCAAGGTAGGAAACATGAGCACGCTGTCGTTCAGCAAGACCTATGCCATCACTGGCAAGTTCGACAATATCGGCGGACTCAAGCCGCAGGCGCCCGTGAAAAGCGCCGGCGTGGTGGTTGGCCGTGTCGGAGAAATCACCTTCGACGGCACTACCTTCCAGGCGCTCGTGCGCCTCGAAATGGAGCCAGGATATAAATTCCCTAAAGACAGTTCGCTAAAGATCCTGACCGCCGGCCTATTGGGCGAGCAGTACATCGGCATCGAGCCGGGTGGAGCCACCGAGAACCTGGTCGACGGTGATCGCATCAACCGCACCCAGTCGGCGACAGTGCTCGAAGACTTAATTAATCAATTTATCTACAGCAAGGCCGCTGAAGGAAAGGAAAGTACTGAATGAAAAAAGTTCCAGTCTTGACCCACGGCCACATGCGCCTGGCCGCGGTGTGTGCCGCCGCCCTGGTGCTGTCGGGCTGCGCCACGCCGCAGAATCCGAAGGATCCGCTTGAGAAGTACAACCGCGCCGTCTTCACCCTTAACGATGCAATTGACCGCACTGTCCTGAAGCCGACCGCCACCGCCTACAAGAACACGCTGCCGAGCTTTGCGCAAACGGGCGTGAATAATTTCTTCGGTAATTTGTCCGACGCCTGGAGCGCGGTGAATAACCTGCTGCAAGGCAAAGGGCAAGCTGGCATGGGCGACGTTACCCGCGTTGCCCTCAACTCGACCTTTGGTATCCTGGGCCTGCTCGACATCGCCTCGGAAGCCGGCATCCAGAAGCACAACGAAGATTTCGGCCAGACCCTGGGTACCTGGGGCGTTCCAAGCGGTCCCTACTTGATGTTGCCATTATTGGGCCCATCTACGGTACGTGACACTGCGGCATTGCCGGCCGATATGGCTGGCGACCCGTGGGCGTACAAGGAACCGGTCAACTGGCGCAATGTCGGCAAGGCAGTCAATATCGTCGACCAGCGCGCTACGCTGCTGGACGCGACGAACCTGCTCGAAGAAGCCGCGTTCGACCGTTATGAATTCATCCGCGACGGTTACATGCAGCGCCGCCAGAGCCAGGTCTACGACGGCAACGTGCCACGCAAGGATCATGACGGCGCACCGGCAGCCGCTGCGGTGCCGGCGGACGCCGCCGCGACCGATGCGACGGCGCTCCCGTCACAAGTGCTTACACAACCGGTGTCATCCGATAAGCAGTAAGACGAGTTAACTGGGTATAGGCGCGCCGGCAACTTCGCACGGCGCGCACCCGACAACAAGGAAACCGACACATGAAACCAGTCATTCAACTGATTGCAGCCGCTACCGCCACTTTCGCTTTTGCCACCAGCGCCATCGCCGCCGAAGCACCGGACGTCCTGGTCAAGCGCATCAGCGCCAACGTGATCGATACCGTCAAGTCCGACAAAGACATTCAGGCAGGTAACCGTAGCAAGATCATGGACCTGGTCAATTCCAAGATCCTGCCGCACGTCGACACCGAAAAGATGACGCAGCAGGCGGCGGGCCGTTTCTGGCGCCAGGCCACCCCCGAGCAGAAAAAGGCACTGACCCAGGAATTCACCACCTTGCTGGTCTACACCTACTCGGGCGCGCTGTCGACCATCAAGAACGAAACAGTCGAATTCAAGCCGATGCGTGCCGAAGCCGGCGCTTCTGACGTCGAAGTGCGTTCGCAGGTCAACGTCGCGCGCGGCGAGCCGATCACGCTCAACTACCGCCTGGCCAATGGTCCACAGGGCTGGAAGATCTACGACATCAACGTGATGGGCGCATGGTTGGTCGAGACCTACAAGAGCACCTTTACCAGCGAGATCAACAAGGGCGGCATCGATGGCCTGATCAAGCGACTGGCCGAGCGCAACCAGCAGCTGGCATCCAAGCCGCTGAAAGCCTCGACGTAATGGCCGAAGCCAATCCGATGCTCACGCTCGATGCCTTGACCTTCGACAGCGCCCGCGGCGCCCTGGAGCAGGGCTGTGCGGCGATCGCGGCTGGCGAGACGCAGTTCGACCTGGGCGGCGTCAGCACGGCCGATTCGTCGGCCGTGGCGGTGCTGCTGGGCTGGCAGCGCCTGGCCAACAAGGCCGGACAACGCCTGACCTTTACCAACGTTCCCGTGAACGTGCAAAAGCTGGCTGCGCTCTATGGCGTGGACCAGTTGCTGCCGCAGTCCTGATGTTGCAGGGTGGCCGGCTTCGCCGGCCACCCTCAGTCCCCCCTGCTTCAAAATCCCCACCGACCTCTAGTATTTGCAATTTCCCCTATAATGGACCGTTTCCCCGCACGGTCCGGCGCGCTCGCGCCATCCTCCACAAGAATGACAGCGATCCAGATTAACAGCGTCGAGAAAAGCTACCAGGGCGTCCAGGCGCTCAAGGGCGTTTCCCTCAGCATCGAAGAGGGTGAGTTCTTTGGCTTGCTCGGTCCGAACGGCGCCGGCAAGACCACCTTGATTTCCACCATTGCGGGGCTGATCCGCCCGGACGTGGGCAGCGTCAAGATCCATGGCCATGACGTCGTCACCGACTTCCGTGAAGCGCGCAGGCGCCTGGGCGTGGTGCCGCAGGAGCTGGTGTTCGATCCCTTCTTTACCGTGCGCGAGACGCTGCGCCTGCAGTCGGGCTATTACGGGATCAAGAACAACGACGCCTGGATCGACGAAGTGATGCACAACCTCGACCTGACCAACAAGGCCGACGCCAACATGCGCGCCCTGTCGGGCGGCATGAAGCGGCGCGTGCTGGTGGCCCAGGCGCTGGTACACAAGCCGCCGGTGATCGTGCTCGACGAGCCGACCGCCGGCGTCGACGTCGAGCTGCGCCAGACGCTGTGGAAATTCATCGCGCGCCTGAACCGCGAAGGCCATACCGTCGTGCTCACTACGCACTATCTCGAAGAAGCGCAGGCCATGTGCCAGCGCGTGGCCATGCTCAAGCTTGGCCAGGTGGTGGCGCTGGACACCATGGCGGCACTGCTGCGCCGGGTGTCCGGCTCGCAGCTGGTGGTGCACCTGTCTGGCGGCGAGCTGCCGCCAGACTTGCGCCACCTGATCGCGCATGACGAGCACGACCAGAACAATGGCGGCGGCAACAAGTACACGCTGCGCGTGAATCATGTGAACGAAGTCGAACCGATCCTGGCGCGCCTGCGCACCAGTGGCGCCATCGTCGACGACATGCAGCTGGAGCAGGCCGACCTGGAAGACATCTTCTTGCAGGTGGTCGGAAGCACTCAGCCGGGAGGCCCGCAATGAAGCTGATCTCGGTGGGTTTCCGGACCCTGTTTTACAAGGAATCGCTGCGCTTCTGGAAAGTCGCAACCCAGACCGTGGCGGCACCGATCGTCACGGCCATGCTGTACCTCCTGATCTTCGGTCATGTGCTCGACGGCCGCGTCGAGATGCTCGATGGCGTGAGCTATACCGCCTTCCTGATCCCGGGCCTGGTGATGATGAGCGTGCTGCAGAATGCTTTTGCCAACTCGTCGTCGTCGCTGATCCAGTCCAAGCTCACTGGCAACCTGGTATTCATCCTGCTGCCGCCACTGTCGCATGCCGAGATCCTGTCGGCGTACGTTGCGGCCGCGGTATTGCGTGGGATCGTGGTGGGGTTTGGCGTGTTCGTCGTTACCGCCTGGTTTGCCGACCTGAGTTTCGTGGCGCCCTTGTGGATCGTCCTGTTTGCCTTTCTCGGCGCTGCCATCCTGGGCACGATGGGCGTGATCGCCGGTATCTGGGCCGAGAAGTTCGACCAGCTGGCCGCGTTCCAGAACTTCTTGATCATGCCCGCCACTTTCCTGGCCGGGGTGTTCTATTCGATTCAAAAACTGCCGCCGTTCTGGCTGGCGGTCTCGCATTTCAACCCGTTCTTTTATATGATTGACGGGTTCCGCTATGGATTCTTCGGCAAGTCCGACGTCTCACCCTGGATCAGCCTGGCCATCGTGTCGGTGTTCTTCGCGGTGCTGGCGGCCATTGCGGTCAATCTGCTCAAACGCGGCTACAAATTGCGCCACTAAGCGCGCTATCAAGAATCTACTGGAGTTAACGTGGCGACTACACCCGAACTGATCCACAGCTATATCAGCAATGGCCTCGATTGCACCCACCTGGAAGTCGATGGCGACGGCCAGCATTTCACCGCCGTGATCGTGTCGTCGGCATTTGCTGGCAAGCGCCCGATCCAGCGCCACCAGCTGGTCTATGCCGTGCTGGGTGACCGCATGCGTGAAGAGATCCATGCGCTGTCGATGAAGACGCTCACCCCTGAAGAGTACCGAGGCTAATCATGGACAAACTCCAGATCGTTGGCGGCAAGCGCCTGCAGGGCGATATCTCGATCTCGGGCGCCAAGAATGCGGCATTGCCGATCCTGTGCGCTGGCCTGCTCACTGCAGGCGACCTTGAACTGTCGAACGTACCGCGCCTGCATGATGTGCGCACCATTCTGAAACTGCTCGCGCAGACTGGCCTGAAGGTCACGCAGGACGACGAGCGCGTGACGCTCAATGGCGCCAGCATTACCTCGCTGGTGGCGCCGTACGAGCTGGTCAAGACCATGCGTGCCTCGATCCTGGTGCTGGGCCCCTTGCTGGCGCGCTTTGGCGAAGCCAAGGTCTCGCTGCCAGGCGGCTGCGCGATCGGCTCGCGCCCGGTCGACCAGCACATCAAGGGCCTGCGCCAGATGGGCGCCGAGATCACGATCGAGGGCGGCTACATCCATGCCAAGGCGCCAGGAAAGTTGAAGGGCGCGCGCATCCATACCGACATGATCACCGTCACCGGCACCGAGAACCTCTTGATGGCCGCCACCCTGGCCGAGGGCGAAACCGTGCTGGAAAACGCCGCGCGTGAGCCGGAAGTGACCGATCTGGCCAATTTGCTGGTGGCGATGGGCGCGAAGATCGAAGGCATCGGCACCGACCGCCTGGTGATCCAGGGCGTCGATGCGCTGCATGGCGCGCGCCACGCCGTGATCTCGGACCGCATCGAAGCGGCCACTTTCCTGTGCGCGGTCGCGGCAACCGGCGGCGACATTTTGTTGCGCAATACCCGCACCGACACCTTCGACGTGGCGCTCGACAAGCTGCGCGAGATCGGTTTGCAGCTGACGATCCAGGGCGACACCATCCGTGCCCGCATGGACGCGCGCCCGCAACCGGTATCTTTCCGCACCACCGAATATCCTGGCTTCCCGACCGACATGCAGGCCCAGTTCATGGCGGTGAACACCCTCGCTGCGGGTTCGAGCAAGGTCACCGAGACCATTTTTGAAAACCGCTTCATGCATGTGCAGGAGATGAACCGCCTCGGCGCGCAGATCTCCACCGAAGGCAACACCGCCATCATCAATGGTGTCGAGCGCCTGGTCGGCGCACCGGTAATGGCGACCGACCTGCGCGCGTCTGCCTCGCTGGTCATTGCCGGCATGGCCGCCGAGGGAACCACCCTGATCGACCGCATCTATCACCTCGACCGCGGCTACGACCGCATGGAAGTGAAACTGTCGGCGGTGGGCGCCGATATCGTGCGTATCAAGGAAAGCAAGTGAAAGCGACGCAAGCCACATGACTAGCATGAGCAAAACCGGAGAGCCCGGACTGATCCTGGCGCTTTCCAAGGGCCGCATCTTCGAGGACACCCTGCCGCTGCTGGCGGCGGCCGGCATCACCGTTCTTGAGAATCCCGAAACCTCGCGCAAGCTGATCTTGCCGACCAACGACCCGGGTGTGCGGGTACTGATCGTGCGCGCCAGCGATGTGCCGACCTATGTCCAGCATGGCGCCGCCGATTTCGGCGTAGCCGGCAAGGACGTGCTGCTCGAGCATGGCGGCGAGGGCCTGTACCAGCCGATCGACCTGCGCATTGCCAGCTGCCGCATGTCGGTCGCTGTCAACGCCGGCTTCGACTACGAAACCGCGGTACGCCAGGGCGCGCGCCTGCGCGTGGCAACCAAGTTCGTCAACACCGCGCGCGAGCACTTCGCCAGCAAGGGCGTGCACGTCGACCTGATCAAGTTGTACGGCTCGATGGAACTGGCGCCGCTGGTGGGCCTGTCCGATGCCATCGTCGACGTGGTCTCGACCGGCGGCACCCTGCGCGCCAACAACCTGGTCGAAGTCGAAAAGATCATGGACATCTCGTCGCGCCTGGTGGTCAACCAGGCCGCGCTCAAGCTCAAGCGCGAGCGCCTGCAGCCGATTCTCGATGCGTTCCAGCGCGCTTCCCAACCAAGCTAAGGATATTCCGATGGCAGTACAGATGCGCAAGCTCGATTCTTCCGCACCCGACTTCAAGAAGACGCTCGACGCCTTGCTGGCGTTCGAGTCCGAAACCGACGATGCCATCGAGTCCAGCGTCGCGAAGATCCTGGCGGACGTCAAGCGGCGCGGTGACGACGCCGTGCTTGAGTACACCAACCAGTTCGACCGCATCCCGGATGGCGGCGCCACCTCGATGGCGGCCTTCGACGTCCAGCAATCCGAACTCGATGCGGCCCTGAACGCACTGCCCGATGCCCAGCGCCAGGCCCTGCAGGTTGCCGCGCAGCGCATCCGGGTGTTCCACGAGCGCCAGAAGCAGGAGCTCAACGGCTTCTCTTTCACCGAGCCTGACGGCACCGTGCTGGGCCAGCGCGTCACGCCCCTGGATCGGGTCGGCATCTATGTCCCGGGCGGCAAGGCCGCCTATCCGTCGTCGGTGCTGATGAACGCGATTCCGGCGCAGGTGGCGGGCGTGCAGGAAATCGTCATGGTGGTGCCGACCCCCGACGGCGTGAAAAACCAGATGGTGCTGGCAGCTGCCGCGATCGCCGGTGTTACCCGCGTGATCACCATCGGCGGCGCGCAGGCGGTCGGCGCGCTAGCCTACGGCACCGCCACCATCCCGGCGGTGGACAAGATCGTCGGTCCGGGCAATGCCTATGTGGCGGCCGCCAAGCGCCGCGTGTTCGGCACCGTCGGCATCGACATGATCGCCGGCCCGTCGGAAATCCTGGTGCTGTGCGATGGCAGCACCGACCCCGACTGGGTGGCGATGGACCTGTTCTCGCAGGCCGAGCACGACGAGCTGGCGCAGGCCATCTTGCTGTGCCCCGACGCCGACTATATCGCGCAGGTCGAGGCCAGCATCCACAAGCTGCTGCCGACCATGCCGCGCGCGCAGACCATCACCACCTCGCTGGGCGAGCGCGGCGCACTGGTGAAGGTGCGCGACATGGAAGAGGCCTGCGAGATTGCCAATGCCATCGCCGCCGAACACCTCGAGATATCGGCCGAAGACCCCTTGCACTGGGCCGACCGGATCCGCCACGCCGGCGCGATGTTCCTGGGGCGCTTCTCGTCCGAATCGCTGGGCGACTATTGCTGCGGCCCGAACCACGTGCTGCCGACCTCGCGCACCGCGCGCTTCTCGTCGCCGCTGGGTGTCTACGATTTCCAGAAACGCTCGTCGATCATCCAGGTGAGCGAGCAGGGCGCCCAGACCCTTGGCAAGATCGCGGCCGAACTGGCCTATGGCGAGGGCTTGCAGGCGCACGCCCGCAGTGCAGAGTTGAGAATCAAGTCATGAGCGACTGGGTCGACCAGGTATTTTGCGAAGATGCGCTGCTTGGTATGGCGCGCATCCCGAACGGGTCCATCGACCTGATCCTGACCGACCCGCCCTACAATCTCGGCAAGGACTACGGCAACGCTTCCGACCAGCAAAGCGTCGAGGCTTACCTGGCCTGGACCGAGCAGTGGATCGACGCCGCACTGCCCAAGCTCAAGCCCAACGGCAGCCTGTATATTTTTCTCACCTGGCGCTTCGCGCCAGAGATCTTCGTCATGCTGAAAAAGCGCATGACGATGATGAACGAGATCATCTGGGACCGCCGCGTGCCCTCAATGGGTGGCAGCGTGCGCAGTTTCAGTTCGGTGCACGACACGATCGGCCTGTTCGTCAATCGCAAGGACTATTACTTCGACCTCGATGCCGTGCGCATTCCGTATGATGCCCAGACCAAGAAAGCGCGCTCGCGCTCGATCTTCATTGGCGCCAAATGGCTTGAAATCGGCTACAACCCGAAAGACGTGTGGAGCGTGTCGCGCCTGCACCGCGAGCACCCGGAGCGTGCCGACCACCCGACCCAGAAGCCGGTCGAGATCATCGAACGCATGGTGAAGGCGTCGTGCCCGCCGGGCGGCATCGTGCTCGATCCCTTCATGGGCAGTGGTACCACGGCGATCGCCGCGCGCCAGGCCGGGCGCCACTTTACCGGCTTCGAACTCAATCCGGCGTATTGCGAGATCATCCAGGAGCGGCTGGCCGCCCCCGAGGTGCCGCTGGCAGGAAAGATCAACAAAAAACGCAAGAGCGCCGCCAAGCGCGCGCTCGCAGACGAGGAAACCGCATGACTTCGAGTAAGGACGCGATCGCCAAGCTGATCGAGAACACCATCCGTGACGACATCCGCGCCGTCGCCAGCTACCATGTGCCCGATGCCAGCGGCTACATCAAGCTCGACGCGATGGAGAACCCGTACCAGCTGCCCGAATCGCTGCGCGCCGAACTCGGCCAGCGCCTGGCCGATGCCGCGCTCAACCGCTACCCGGTGAGCTATCCGACGCTCAAAGCCAAGATCTGCGCCAGCCTCGGCGTGCCTGCCGGTTACGATGTGATGCTTGGCAACGGCTCGGATGAGCTGATTTCGCTGATGGCCGCCGCCGTCGCGCGCCAGGGCCGTGGCGGCGACGCCCGGCGCGCCGTCGTGATGGCGCCGACTCCGGCGTTCGTGATGTTCTCGCGCGCGGCCCAGTTTGCCGGCGCGGACTTCGTCGGCGTGCCGGTCAAGGCCGATTTTTCGCTCGACCTGGAGGCCATGCTGGCCGCGATCGAGCAGCACCGTCCGGCGCTGGTATTTTTGGCTTACCCGAACAACCCGACCGGCAACCTGTTCGACGCCGGCCACATGGAGGCCATCATCCGCGCACTGGGCGAGACCGGCATCGCGGTGGTCGACGAAGCCTACCAGCCCTTCGCCCGCACCAGCTTCATGGACCGGCTGCCGGCCTTCCCGAACCTGGTGGTGATGCGCACCCTGTCCAAGCTGGGTTTGGCCGGCATCCGCCTCGGCTACCTGTCGGGCGATGCGGCCCTGCTGGAGCAGTTCGAGAAGTTGCGCCCGCCCTATAACGTCAGCGTGCTGACCCAGGTGGCTGCCGAATTCGCGCTCGAGCACCTCGACGTGCTCGACGCCCAGGCCGATTTGCTGAACCAGGAGCGCACGCGCCTGGCCGCCGAACTGGCGGCGCTGGCCGGGGTCGAAGTGTTTCCATCTGCGGCGAATTTCATCTCGCTGCGCGTGCCCGATGCTGACAAGACCTGTTCAGAACTGCGCACCAGGAAGGTACTGATCAAGAATTTGAGTAAAATGGACAAGTTGTTGGCTAACTGCATTCGCGTTACGGTCAGCACACCCGAAGAAAACACCGCACTCTTGAACGCGCTGAAAGCGTCCCTTTAAAAAACGGCTGCCTTAATACAGGCAACCTGGAAGAGCACCCAGCAATGAACCGCACTGCCGACATCACGCGCAACACCAACGAGACGCAGATTCGCGTCGCGATCAATCTCGACGGCACCGGCCGCCAAAAGCTCAATACCGGCGTCCCTTTCCTTGACCACATGCTCGACCAGATCGCGCGCCACGGCATGTTCGACCTCGAAGTCGAAGCCGTCGGCGACCTGCATATCGATGCCCACCATACCGTCGAGGATACCGGCATCACGCTCGGCATGGCGGTGGCCAAGGCTGTGGGCGACAAGAAGGGCATGACCCGGTATGGCCATTCCTATGTGCCGCTGGACGAAGCCTTGTCGCGCGTGGTCATCGATTTTTCGGGCCGCCCGGGCCTGGAAATGCACATCCCCTGGACGCGCGCCATGATCGGTACCTTCGATGTCGACCTGACCGGCGAATTCTTCCGCGGTTTCGTGAACCACGCCGGCGTGACCCTGCACATCGACAACCTGCGCGGCGTGAATGCGCACCACCAGTGCGAAACCGTGTTCAAGGCATTCGGGCGCGCGCTGCGCATGGCCACCACGCTCGATGAACGCGCGGCCGGCATTATCCCGTCGACCAAGGGCAGCCTGTAAGCATCGACTATGACGAACAAAATTGTGGTGGTCGATGGCCTAGGTAACCTGCGTTCTGTGGCGCAGGCGCTGCGCACGGCCGCGCCCGAAGCCGATATCGTGGTGTCGAACCAGGCCGCGGACATCGATGCGGCCGACCGCATCGTGCTGCCGGGTCAGGGTGCAATGCGCGACTGCATGCGCAGCCTGCGCGAATCCGGCGCCGAAGAAGCGCTGCTACGCGCAATCAAATCGCGACCGGTAATGGGCGTATGCGTCGGCGAGCAGATGCTGTTCGACGAAAGCGAAGAAAACGACGGCACGCCGGGCCTGGGCCTACTGCCAGGCAAGGTGGTGCGCTTCCAGCTCGATGGCAAGCTGCAGGCCGACGGTTCGCGCTTCAAGGTGCCGCAGATGGGCTGGAACCGCGTGCGCCAGACCCGGGCCCACCCGCTCTGGGACGGCGTCGAGGACGGCAGCTATTTCTACTTCGTGCACAGCTATTACGCGGCCCCCGACGACGCAAGCGACACCATCGGCGAAGCCGACTACGGCGGTATGTACACCTGCGCCGTGGCGCGCGACAACCTGGTCGCGACCCAGTTCCACCCTGAAAAAAGCGCGGCCGCCGGCCTGCGCCTGTACCGCAATTTCGTCCACTGGGCTCCTTGATTTTTCCTTCCACCTACCGACAATCACCATGCTGCTGATCCCCGCCATCGACCTGAAAGACGGTCACTGCGTTCGCCTGAAACAGGGCGACATGGAACTCGCCACCGTGTTCTCCGAAGATCCCGCCGACATGGCCCTGCATTGGCTCAAGCAGGGCGCGCGCCGCCTGCACCTGGTCGACCTGAACGGCGCCTTCGCCGGCAAGCCGAAAAACGAAGGGGCGGTCAAGGCCATCCTGAAGGTGGTGCAGGAATACGCCGAAGAACACGGCATCGACGAAATCCCGGTCCAGCTGGGCGGCGGCATCCGCGACCTCGACACCATCGAGCGCTACCTGGACGACGGCATCAGCTACATCATCGTCGGCACCGCTGCGGTGAAAAATCCGGGCTTCCTGCACGACGCCTGTGGCGCCTTCCCGGGCCAGATCATCGTTGGCCTGGACGCGCGCGACGGCAAGGTCGCCACCGACGGCTGGAGCAAGATGTCGGGCCACGAAGTCATCGACCTGGCCAAGAAATTCGAAGGCTATGGCGTGGAGTCGATCGTCTACACCGATATCGGCCGCGACGGCATGATGGGCGGCGTCAATATCGATGCCACCGTCAAGCTGGCCCAGGCCGTGCGCATCCCGATCATCGCCTCGGGCGGCGTGCACGTGCTGGCCGACGTCGAGGCGCTGTGCGCGGTGCAGGACGAAGGCATCGAAGGCGTGATCTGCGGGCGTTCGATCTACGAAGGCACGCTCGACCTGGCATCGGCGCAGGAACGCGCCGACGCACTCACCGAGGGCACCCAGGCCTAAGCTCTATGCTCGCAAAACGCATCATCCCCTGCCTCGACGTCACCGGCGGCCGTGTCGTAAAAGGCGTCAATTTCACCGAGCTGCGCGATGCCGGCGACCCGGTCGAGATCGCGCGCCGCTACGATGGGCAAGGCGCCGACGAACTCACCTTTCTCGACATCACCGCCTCGAGCGACGGTCGCGACTTGATCCTGCCGATCATCGAAGCGGTCGCCTCGACCGTGTTCATTCCGCTTACCGTCGGTGGCGGCGTGCGCAAGGTTGAAGACGTGCGCCGCCTGCTCAATGCCGGCGCCGACAAGGTGTCGATGAACACTTCGGCCGTGACCAACCCCCAGCTGGTTTTCGAGGCTTCGCAAAAGCACGGTTCGCAATGCATCGTGGTGGCGATCGACGCCAAGCAGGTCGCACCAGGCAAGTGGCAAGTATTCACCCACGGCGGCCGCAATGCGACCGGGCTCGATGCGGTCGAATGGGCGCGCAAGATGGAAGCGCTGGGGGCCGGCGAACTGCTGCTCACTTCGATGGACCGTGACGGCACCAAGGTCGGTTTCGACCTGGGCCTGACACGCGCGGTGTCCGATGCGGTCGGCATTTCCGTGATTGCCTCGGGTGGCGTGGGCGGCCTGCAAGACTTGGCCGACGGCATCCTGGAAGGTCATGCCGACGCGGTGCTGGCAGCCAGTATCTTCCATTACGGTCAGCACACGGTTGGCGAAGCCAAGCGCTACATGTTCGATCGTGGCATTTCGATGCGGCTGGAATGAACATGGCGCACAAATGGCTTAACAAGGTGCGCTGGGACGAGAACGGCCTGGTGCCCGTGATCGCGCAAGAAGCGGCGACCGGCGACATCTTGATGTTCGCCTGGATGAACCGCGACGCGCTCGCAAAGACAGTGGAGCTGGGGCAGGCCGTCTACTGGAGCCGCTCGCGCAAGAAGCTGTGGCACAAGGGCGAAGAGTCCGGCCACACGCAGCGGGTGGTGGAAATGCGCCTCGATTGCGACGAAGACGTGGTGCTGCTCAAGATCGAGCAGGCGGGAGGCATCGCCTGCCATACCGGGCGCCATTCCTGCTTTTACCAGCAGTTCGACGGCGAAGACTGGCAGGCGGTGGATCCGGTATTGCAAGATCCAGACACTATTTACTCTAAGAAACCCTCATGAGCGACATTCTGGCCCGCGTGGCGGCCGTGATCGAATCGCGCAAGCCCGGCAATGGCGGCGACCCTGCAGTTTCCTATGTCGCCAAGCTGTTCAGCAAGGGTGACGATGCGATCCTGAAAAAAATCGGCGAGGAAGCCACCGAGACCGTGATGGCCGCCAAGGACGCGCGGGTCTCGGGCGACGCCGCCAAGGTGCTGTACGAGACCGCCGACCTGTGGTTCCACACGATGGTGCTGCTGGCCCAGTTCGGCTTGACCCCCCAGCAGGTCATCGACGAACTCGGGCGCCGCGAAGGCGTCTCGGGCATCGATGAAAAAGCGTCCCGGCCGGTTCAGTAAGCGCGTCCCTTCCCTTGCCAGACGCGTAACCGGTGTCATAATCGGTTTTTCGCGGCCATATTCTTATCGTGGCGCACTGGTACGATGCAAAGGTTCCTAATGGAACGCGCTCAAGCAATCTGGAGACAAGATGGACAACTGCATTTTCTGCAAGATCGTCGATAAACAGATACCGGCGAATATCGTCTACGAAGACGACGAAGTGCTGGCGTTCAAGGACATCAACCCGGCTGCCCCGGTACACCTGCTGATCATCCCCAAGCAGCACGTGGCCACGCTGTCCGATTGCAGCGCCGAGCATGCGACGGTGCTGGGCAAGATGCTGGCGCTGGCGCCGCAGCTGGCGCAAGAGCATGGCATTGCCGTAACGAATAACGGCAATGGCGAGCGCAGCGGTGGCTTCAAGACGCTCATCAATACCGGACCGGATGGCGGGCAAGAGGTCTATCATCTGCACATGCATGTTTATGGTGGCAAGCGCCCCTGGCGCGGCCTCGGTACCTGACAGCTTGCCATCGCGGCAGGCGATCAAGTTTTAATGGGGGCAAGACGCTTCCGCATGGCGTATACTCAAAACATACGCTTTCCGATTTACAGGCGCGTGCGCCTTGCTAGGAGATAAACATGGGTTCAATGAGTATTTGGCACTGGGTCATCGTACTGGTCGTCGTGATGTTGATTTTCGGCACCAAAAAGATCGGCAGTATCGGTGGCGACCTCGGCAAGGCGGTCAAGGGCTTCAAGGATGGCGTGAAGGGTGACGAAGACAAGGCCAATGCCGAGGCTGGCGCTCCTGGCACCACGACCACCACCACCACGCAACAGGTCGCCGACAAGTCCACGATCGATGTGGAAACCCGCGAAAAGACCCGTCATTAATCGCCGGGCATGATCGATCTCGGACTGTCGAAAATCGCGATCATCGGCGTTGTCGCCCTGATCGTCATCGGCCCTGAAAAGCTGCCGAAGGTGGCGCGCATGGCCGGCACGCTGTATGGCCGCGCCCAGCGCTACCTGCACGACGTAAAATCCGAAGTCAGCCGAGAAATCGAACTCGACGAGCTACGCAACCTGCACAAAGAAGTGCACGAAAGCGCGCAATCGTTCAAGGACGACTTCCAGCATTCGGTTTCCAGCCAAGTCGACGAGGTCGAGGCACTATGGGACGGACGCGAGGCGACCTCGGCGCACTCCGGTTCTTCTTCGTCGTCGTTCCTCAGCACGAGCGATATCGAACGCAAGGCGCGCGACTTCCGCCGCAAGAAGCTCGTGCGCACATCAAGCGTGCCGACCTGGTACAAGCACCGCAACGGCGGCAAGACCCATGTGCTGTCGGGCGCGGCGCGCGTGCGCAAGTTCCGCCCAAGCTCCAGCAAATCCAAGAGTTCGTTTTTCTAAATGACCGAAGAAGCCGCAGGCGAAGACACCTTCATTTCCCACCTTGTCGAACTGCGTGACCGCCTGGTCAAGGCGTCGATCGGGATTGCCATTGCCTGCGCGGCGCTGTTCTTCTGGCCGGGACCCTCGCAGGTCTACGACCTGCTGGCCGCGCCGATGGTCGCCTCGCTGCCCGCCGGTTCCACCATGATCGCCACCGGCGTGATCTCGCCCTTCCTGGTGCCGATGAAGGTCACGCTGCTGCTGGCCTTTATCATTGCGCTGCCCTGGGTGTTCTACCAGCTGTGGGCATTCGTCGCGCCCGGCCTGTATGCGCACGAAAAACGCCTGGTGCTGCCGCTGGTGATCTCGTCGTCGCTGCTGTTCATTGGCGGCGTCGCCTTCTGTTATTTCTTTGTCTTTGGCCGGGTGTTCCAGTTCATCGGCGAGTTCGCGCCCAAATCCATCGCCGTGACACCCGACATCGAGAACTACCTCGACTTTGTCATGTCGATGTGCCTGGCCTTCGGGGCTACCTTCGAAGTGCCGGTGGTGGTGGTGATCCTGGTGCGCATGGGAATCGTCAGCATTGCCAAGCTCAAGGAAATCCGTTCGTACGTGATCGTTGGCGCCTTTGTGATCGCCGCCATCGTGACGCCACCGGACGTGGTCAGCCAGCTGGCGCTGGCCATCCCGATGTGCCTGCTCTATGAGCTGGGCATCCTGGTCGCACCGATGTTCGCCCGCATTACCCGCGCGCCGCAGGATGCCTGAACCCAGATCCCCGCCCGCATGGTGATGACGGGCGGGGACTGGCGCCATTGCTGGCGCTATCGTTACGGGCAATTTCCGATCACGTAATACCCGCTCGAGGTCTGCGCCAGCGTCGAGCTGTAGTAGGTGTTGTACAAGCCCATGTTCTGGTTCGACCCGTTGGCCAGCGCATAGCCGCCGCTGTTATGCGCGCGTCCTGCCGTCACGTGCGCGTAGTTGCTGGCAGTGGTCGTGGTGCACACGAAACCGGACGTGGTCGATCCGGCGACGCTGGCAGATTTCGCACTTTCCACGCCGCCGTTACCGAGTGCCGATACCTGGTAGGTGTAGCTGGTCGAGGCCACCAGGCCACCGTCGGTATAGCCGGTAACCGTCAGCGCGGCGCCGTTGACCTTGGCGCCGTTGCGGTAGACGTTGTAGCCGATGGCGCCGCTGGAAGCGTTCCACGATAGCGCGATGCTGCTGGCGGTGCGGGCACCGATCGTCAGCCCGGCCGGAGGCTGCAGCGCCGGCGCGCTGCCGACCAGGAACTGCGAGATCGCGCAGGTACCCGAAGTCAGCCCGGTCGTGTTGTTGCTGGCAGTGACAGACCCCGAGTAATAGCCATCCGCGCGCGATGCATAGGCCTTGCTGAAGCTGGCCCCGCTGCCGGCTGCGCTATCGTTGACCGGGGTCGGGCCATTGAGCACCACGTGGTAGCTGCCGATGGCGCCTGCAGCGTCGCTCGCCGCACCGGTGACCGTGACCGTCGATCCCGAGACACTGGCGCTGCACGAGTTCATTGCGGGCGGCGCCGCCTGCGCCGCGCGCAGGTTGTTCTTGAACCAGAAGTCCATGACAAAAGCCGGGTAATTGACCTTGGTGGCGTCGACGTAATTGCTGTTTTGGCCACCGGTGCCCGCCGGCCACGCGTGGGCCATGCCAGTGACCACGATTTCCGAGGTGCGCAGCTTGCCGTTGGCGTCTTTATAGGGCACATTGCTGCCGCCAGTCGGCACGCTGGTGGTGCTGCCCTTGGTGTAGGTGCCGCCATACACCTGGCGCATCGCAGCCGCGTTCAGCGGGCCATAGGCCTGGCCCACCACGTAGTCGTTGGTGCCCCAGATGACGCTCGCGACCTGGGTCTGGAACTGGCTGGCATTCGTGCCTGCCCACGCCGTGCAGCTGTTGGCCACACTGGTCGATGTCGTGCCCGCCGGAACCGATGAAATCTGCGAGCTCGATACCGTCGGCGACGGGCCGGCGTTGATGCCGATCCCGGCGAAGATGTCCGGCGCCACGCAGCCCATCACCATCGTCTTGGCGCCGCCCGAGGACAGGCCAGTGACATACACCTGCTTGGGGTCGATCGCATATTGCGGATTGCTGACGAAGCGGTTGATCAGGTCCAGCAGCACCGCATTGTGGCCGTAGCTGCGGCTGCGGTTGGTAGCGGCCCAGTCCCAGCAGTGCGCGCCATACAGGTTGCCAGTCGCATTTGGCGCCAGGATGACGGCGCCGTACTGGTCGGCTGCCGCTTTCCAGTTATAGCCGGCGTCGCCGGTTCCCTGGATCACGTCGTTGGCCGCGGTCTGGGCGCAGCCGTGCAGTACCAGTACCAGCGCGCGTTTTCCGGCCAATGTGGGGGCGCTCGAGGGCCAGTAGTAATAGCCGGTGAGGGCGCCGCCGTTGGTGGTATCGGTGGCCCAGGTCTGGTTCGCGCTCCAGGTACCGGGTCCGGCCTGAAGTTGTGCCGATGCCGGCGCGGCGAGCGCCATGCAGGCGGCCGCGGCCGCCACCTGTTTGAGAAGGAATGCCATTGAAGTCTCCGTTCTGTTCGTTGCAAGCACTGCAGGACCGGAAATGGCAGGTGCGAGATGGCTGCGCCCGTTCGTGACCGGCAATCGGTGAAACAAGAGCGAAAGGCGGCCGGTGTGCTAAGACGACGGCGAAGGAAGGAAGTTCATGGGGGGATGTCTCCAGCTTGTGGTTGTTGTGAGCGCTCGCGTTAGCGCGAGTCCACTACCATTCTAGACCCGAAGAAAGTGCGCACAAGCAGGCGTGCGAGCACGATGCTTGTGCGCATTTGCACAGCAATGCGCTTGTGCAATATCAACACATTATCACCGCATCAATCCGACCTCGCAGGCGAGGTCAGCTGGCGCTGGCTCAACCCTGGACGAGTCGGGTCAGATAATGCCCATAAGCACTGTGGCGTAGTGGATGCGCCAGGCGTAGAAGTTGTTCGGCGTCGATATAGCCCTGGTTGAATGCGATCTCTTCCGGGCAGCAGATTTTCAAGCCCTGCCGCTTTTCTATGGTGGCGATAAACTGCCCCGCTTCAAGCAGCGAGTCCGGCGTGCCGGTATCGAGCCATGCCGTTCCACGGCCCATCCGCTCGACCTGCAATTGCTGACGGCGCAGGTACTCCCGGTTGACGTCGGTGATTTCCAGTTCGCCACGCGGCGACGGACGGATAGCGGCGGCGATGTCACAGACAGTGTTATCGTAAAAGTACAGGCCGGTGACCGCAAAGTTGGACTTGGGATGTTCCGGCTTTTCTTCGATACTCACGGCGCGGCGCTCGGCGTCGAATTCAACAACACCATAGCGTTGAGGATCTTGCACGTGGTACGCAAACACGGTGGCGCCCTGCTGGCGCGCGTTCGCGGCCGTTAGTTTTGCCTGCAGGTCGGTGCCATAGAAAATATTATCGCCAAGCACCAGCGCGCAGGGAGCGTTGCCCACGAACTCGCGGCCGATTAAAAACGCCTGCGCCAGTCCCTCGGGCGCAGGCTGCATCGCATAGCTCAGGTTTAATCCCCATTGCTGGCCGTCTCCCAGTAGTTCCTGGAAGCGGGGCAGGTCGTGGGGCGTGGAAATGATCAGCATGTCGCGCAGTCCGGCCAGCATCATGGTACTAAGCGGGTAATAGATCAGCGGCTTGTCGTAGACAGGAAGCAGCTGCTTGGACACGGTGGCCGTGACCGGATAGAGTCTGGTGCCCGAACCGCCGGCCAGCAGGATGCCCTTGCGCTGGGTGGCAAGCGTCATGTGCGGTTCTCCAGTGCGCGGCCCGCGTAGTTCTGGTCCAGCCAGTCCAGGTAAGCGCCGGATTGCACCCGGGCCACCCACTCGCTATTGTCGAGATACCAGTGGACCGTCTTGCGAATGCCGGTCTCGAACGTGTCTGCCGGTTTCCAGCCGAGCTCGCGCTCGATCCTGGTGGCGTCGATCGCATAGCGGCGATCGTGGCCAGGGCGATCGGCAACAAAAGCGATTTGCTCGCGATAACTGCCCGATGCACGTGGCGCCAGCTGGTCGAGCATGTCGCACAGCGTATGCACGACCGCGAGATTGGTTTTTTCGTTGCGGCCGCCCACGTTATAGGTCGCGCCGGCCCGGCCCCGCGCCAGGACCGTACGGATCGCCGAACAATGGTCGCCCACATACAGCCAGTCGCGGATTTGCTGGCCGTCACCGTAGACGGGAATCGGCTTGCCTGCCAGGGCATTGGCAATGACCAGCGGAATCAGCTTTTCAGGAAAATGATAAGGACCGTAGTTGTTGGAACAATTTGTCGTCAGGGTCGGCAAGCCATAGGTATGGTGGTAAGAGCGCACCAGGTGGTCCGACGCCGCCTTGCTCGCGGCGTAGGGACTATTGGGCTGGTAAGCGGTCGTCTCCGCAAAGGCCGGATCGTCGCGCTCCAGCGTTCCGTAGACTTCGTCGGTCGACATGTGAATGAAGCGAAACTGCGCGCGTGCGGCGCCGGACAGGCCGGCCCAATAGGCGCGCGCCGCCTCGAGCATCGTGAAGGTTCCGTTGATATTGGTATGGATAAAGGCCGCGGGTGCGTGAATCGACCGGTCGACGTGGCTTTCTGCCGCAGTATGGACAATGGCGCGCGGCTGGTGACGCGCCAGCAGCGTGGACACGAGCTGCTGGTCGCAGATATCGCCCTTCACAAAAACATGGCGCGGATCGTCCTGCAGGCACTGCAGGTTGTCCAGGTTTCCGGCATAAGTGAGCTTGTCGAGGTTGACAATCGGCTCGTCGGAACCGGCAAGCCAATCCAGGACAAAATTCGAACCAATGAATCCTGCGCCACCGGTTACTAGAATCATCGTAAGGCCTTACGCATTGGTTTTACAGGGAACCCGGCATGCTCGATGAAACGGTCGCAGGGCGATCGTTACTGCATCAGTTCCGAAATCATCTTGACCGGCGCATTGCCGTAGCTGAGGAACTGGTCGTGGAACTCCTTCAGGTTGAAGCGCTCGCCCAGTTGCTGCTTGCGGCGTTCGCGCAGTTCCATGATCTGCTCGTAGCCGCTGTAGTAGCTGGTCAGCTGCACCGATGTCAGCGTCACGCGGCGCCACTTCTCGTCGGCTTCCTGGCGGGTCTGGAAAGCCTGGCGCACCAGCAAGTCGATCGCCTCTGGCTGCTGCATGCCCAGCACGTGCACGCTGTAGTCGAGGATGGTGTTGGTGACGCTGCGCAGGTTCCACTTCGAGTACATCAGCCACATCTCGGGCGCGTTGTCGCCATAGCCGTTCTCCAGCATCATGCGCTCGCCGTAGACGGCCCAGCCTTCGACCATGGCGCCGTTACCGAACAGCGACTTGACCAGCGAGGGCGAACGATTGGCATGGACCAGCTGCGCATAATGGCCGGGGATGGCTTCGTGGATGTTCAGGATCTGCAGGATCCATTCGTTGTACTCGCGCAGGCTGCTCTCGGCCTGCTGCGGGCTCAGGCCATCGAGCGGAGTGACGTTGTAATACGTCTTGTCTTTGGGGCGATAGGGACCCGGCGCATCGATGCTGGCGCCGGCCACCCCGCGCTGGTACATCGGCGTTTCGCGCACTTCCAGCGGCTTGTCGGCATCCAGGGTCAGCAAGTCGCGCTCGGTGACGAACTTGTGCAGCAGCGGAATCTGGCGGCGAATCTCGGGCAAGAAGTTCTCGCGCGCGACGTGGCGGGCCGAGAGCTTGTCGATCAACATGCCGATCTTCTGGAAGCGCTCGCGCGGCTTGTTCACGCCAGCCATGTAGCGTGGCCAGAGTTCGTCCGAGATCGTGTCCATCCGGGTGAGCAGCTCCTCGCGGGTGGCGAGCGCCTTGCGGAAGGTCTGCTCGGCGCTGCTCGACGAGGCGATCTCGAGCGCGAACTTCTGCTCGTACAGGCTCTTGCCGGCGCGGAAAGGACGCGGCGTGGTGGCACCGGTCGTCATGCGCTTGTCCTGCGTAATCAAGAAATCCACATAACCCAGCACCGCGCTGCCGGCGTTTGCCACGCGCCGCGCGAACAGGGCTTTTTCCTGGGCAGTCAGGATCGATTCCTGGGCCGCCTTGCCCAGGTCGGCCAGCACCGCCAGGGTTCCCGGCGCCTGGCCGATGGCAAGCTGGGTGTGTTCGCGGGTCGGGTTGACGATCGATGCCTGCGCCGCATCGTAATAGGCCGGCACATTGGCCAGGCGCTTGAGGATGGTGCGCAGGCGCTGCGGCTTGGCCGCATAGTCGGTATTGAGGATCAGGTCGAGCGGCTGGGCGATATTGTGCATCGAGGGATTCCACTCGTGCTCGCGCCAGGTGCTCAGGTGCCAGCGGTCCTTGTCGAGCTTGTTCACCAGCAGGGCCAGGTCGGTGCGCTGGCGCGGCGAGAGCTGGCGCACGTCCAATTTGCCGAACTTCTCGCGCCATTCGGTGGCGAAGGCAAATTTGCGGGCGCGGGTGGCGGCGTCGGGAAGGGTCAGGTTGGCGGCATGATCGAACTTGCCGACATAGATGCCGCCTTCCGGATCGAGCCGCCACAGCGCGGTCACGTACTGCATGCTCATGGTGTCGAAGCGGCGGTCCAGGCGTTTTTCAGACGTGGCGGCACCCGGGGCGGCCGCTGCCGCTACCGGCGCGGCCGCCGCCGCCGCCATGGCGGCCTTCTTGACAGGCGCCTTCTTGCGCTTGTCGGACGCTGTCGACTTGACCACCTTGCCGGCTTTCGCCTTGCCCTTGGAGGGCTTGGTGGTCTTGGCACTGACGGGCGTCAGTGCGAAACTCGCCAGCAGCACAGCCAGCGCGATTTTCGTTTTCATCATTCTGTTCGAACCCTGCAAAAATATAAAGCCAGGCGTCGTTTGCGCGGCAAGCGCAAAGCGGGGCGCAAGAAGAGTAGCACCATTCAGGCCGCTTGCGCACCGCTGAAACATTCCGACACGTGGTGCCGGTCTATTCCACGCTCAATCGATACCGCCGCTGCGAATCATGTCCTGGTGGATGGCGTTGATCGTTTCGACCGCCCGGCGGCCGCCCGCGATATTGTGCAGGACGATCTCGCTGTGCGTGGTGAAGCGGTGCCGGATGCGCACGGTGTACGAACGGGTGGCCCAGCTGATGAAGCCATTGACATAGGTCGCCTCGTCGATATCGCGCCACTTCACGCCGCTGACGCCCTTCGCCCAGGGAAAAACACCCGCATGCACCCAGACGCCGACGTCGTCGTAGTACAGCTGCACGTTGCGCACCCGCAGGAATTGGTAGGCAAGCAGTATGGCCGATACGGCCAGCACGCCTGCCGCGGCCAGGTCACTCCACAAGAAGGCCAGCCGCAGCGCGCCGCCAAGCAGCACCACGGCCAGGGCGACCACGCCGCTGTATGCCACCCAGGATTTGACGCCGATGACATGGGCTTGCGCCGTCGTTGCCGCTTTGTCCAGTTCCATGTGCGCTAACCCTGCTGTAAAAGGCGGCATGATCACATGGAATGCGCGGCTGCGCCAGCCTGTGGATCTTGCCGTAGCGCGGACAGCCTTCCTGCCGCGCGTTACGCCGCCATGCCCTGCCTGAGCATCGCCAGCATCTCGCCCGGCGACAGGCGTGCCGCCATGTCGGTGCCTTCCAGCAGACTGTCGGCCAGGCCACGCTTGCGGTGGTGCAGTTCAACGATGCCTTCTTCGATGGTGCCGCGCGCCACCAGCCGGTAAATGGTCACTGGCCGCAGCTGGCCCATGCGGTGGGCCCGGTCCGAGGCCTGGTCTTCCACCGCCGGATTCCACCACGGGTCCATGTGGATGACGTAGTCGGCCGCGGTCAGGTTGATGCCGACGCCGCCCGCCTTCAGGCTGATCAGGAACAGCTCGCCCGCGCCGGCCTGGAAAGCGTCTACCCGGCGTTTGCGCTCTTGGATCGGGGTGGAACCGTCGAGGTATTGGTAGGGGATGTTTTTCTCATCCAGATACTTGCGGATCAAACTCAGGTGGTCGACGAACTGGCTGAACACCAGCGCCTTGTGCCTGTTTTCCAGCAGGCCGTCGACCAGATGTGCAAAGGCCGCCAGCTTGCTGCTGGCGATACCGGCGCCCGGCGCCACCAGTTCGGGATTGCAGCAGGCGCGGCGCAGCCGCATCATCTGGGCCAGGATCTCGATCGATTTCTGGTTCTCGGGAGCTTCGAGCGCGGCCAGCTTGTCGAGCGCCTGGCGCCGCAGCGATTCGTACAGCGCGCTTTCGTCCGGGGTCAGGTCGACCGGCAGCACGATCTCGGTGCGCGGCGGCAGTTCGCTCAGCACTTGCGCTTTCGTGCGGCGCAGGATGAAGGGCTGCGTCAGCCGCCGCAGGCGCATGCGCGCACCGGCTTCGGCACGCTTGTCCTGGGCTTTCTCGATCGGGCCGGCAAACCGCAGCTGGAACTGGTCGGCGCTGCCCAGCAAGCCCGGATTGATAAACCGAAACAGGTTCCACAACTCGCCCAGCTGGTTTTCCAGCGGGGTGCCGGTGGCCACCATGCGGAAATCGCCGGTCAGGGCCATCACGGCCTGCGAACGCTTGGTGTGCATGTTCTTGATCGCCTGCGCTTCGTCCAGCACGATGCTGTGCCACGGGCGCCTGGCGAACGAGGCCGCCTCCAGTTGCAGCAGGCCATAGCTCACCACGACCACGTCGAAAGGGCCTGCCTGGTCTAGCATCGCTGCGCGGTCGCCCGGTCCGAACAGTGCCAGGTTCAGCGTCGGCGCAAAGCGCTCGGCTTCGGCGATCCAGTTCAGGCAGACCGAGGTCGGGGCCACTACCAGGGCCGGGCCAGCGGGCGCGCGCATCAGGAGCAGGGCCAGCGCCTGCAGCGTCTTGCCCAGTCCCATGTCGTCGGCCAGACAGGCGCCCACGCCCCAGTGGGCCAGGCGCGCGAGCCACTCGAAACCTTCGCGCTGGTAGTCGCGCAGCTCGGCCTGCAGGGTCGAGGGCAGCGCGGGCGTGAAGGCTTCGCTGGCGACCATGCGCTCGAGGTGCTTGCGCCATTCTTCGTCGGCTGCCACGCTGCCGCAATCGCGTGCCAGCTCGGCCAGTGAGAAGCTCGCCAGCGGATGCACTCGCAGCTCGTCCCCCACCAGGCTGCCGTAGTCGGCCAATTCCAACAGGCGGCGGTGCAGCTCGTCGCTCAGCGCCAGGTATTCGTTCTCGCCCAGGGCCACGAAACGGCTCTTCTCTTCGCGCATGCGTGCCAGCAGCGCGCCCAGGTCCATCACGCGGTTCTCGTCGATCACGACTTCCCCACTGGCTGCGAACCAGTCCTTGTCGCGCCGGATCTGGACCCGCACCGATTTGGCATTCGCGCGTTTCGCCACGCGGAATTTCTCGCCTTCGGGCCAGGCCACCACCACCTTGTCGGAGTCCAGATTGCGCAGCTCCTCGACGAATTCCAGGCAGAGCAAGGGCTGGCCGAGCAGCCATTCGCCATGGTCCAGTTCTCCCTGCTCGAGGGCACGGCAGGCACCTACCAGAGCGCGCTCGGCCTCGCGCTCCGCGTTCAGGTCGCGTTTGGCTTCGGTGCGTACGCCATCGACGTCGCCAATGACATTGTCGCCGCCAGTGCCAGGCGCGTAATAGGCGCCGCTGGCAGGCAGCGGACGCACCAGGATCTGCAGGCGCAAGCCTTGCTGGTAGGGGCGCAGGTGCAGGTGCAGGCGCGGGTCGGCCGTCACCTGCTCGATGTCATCCGGGCTGGCGCCGATATCCGACTGCACGGTGACGATCCCCGAGATCGCGCTGATCGCACGCAGCACGCGGCGCTCGGCTTGCACCGGCACCTCCAATCCTGCGCCGACGATGGCGGCGATGCGGCGGTGCTCCTCGAGGATGCGCACCAGGCGCAGGCGGGTCGGCGTCTCGCGGGTGACGATCACGTCGCCGTCCTGGTCGCCCGGCGCCGGGTGCAGGGTAATCGAGACCTTGCCGCCGCGCGCCTTGACCAGGAGCTCCGGCTCGCCCGGCAGCAGTTCCACGCGTGTGCCGGGCGAGTCCATCCAGAACAGCAGCGGATGGCCAACCAGCGCGGCCAGCGCCTTGTCCAGTTCGAATTCGAAGCGGATACCGGTGCTGCCGTAGTAGCGGCGCCCACCGATGGACGCCGCCACCGCCACGTCCTGCGCACTCAGAAAGTCGAGCGCCGCGGCGTCGTCGGCCAGGCGTTTCAGGCCAACGGCGCGGCCGCGGCTCCAGCCGCCCTGGGCGTCGCGCTTTTGCTCGCGCGGCTCCAGCACCTGCACGCCCATGCGCTCGTCGTAGCGGATCAACCAGACCAGGCGCGACTCGCGCACCACTTCGGTATTGAGCGCCGGCTGCAGGTTGATCAGGGCATTGAGCTGGCGCTCCCAGGGCTCCTCGCGCTCGAACCAGTGGGTCAGATCGGTGAAGCGGTGCTTTTTTCGCAGTTCGCTGGCATAGGCTTCCTGGCCAACGTAGCCGAGCTGGCCGAGCAGCGCCGCCAACGTGGCCGATAGCAAATCGAAGCCGGCGCGCTCGGACTGCGCCAGCATGTCCTCGATCTCCTTGCGCTTGGCTTGAAGCTGCGGCAGGCCGAGCCAGTGGTGCATGAGCGCGCGAAAGGTAAACGGCTCGAGCGCCATCTCCCAGTTGCGCGACGCCAGCACCTCGGCGTCCACCGTGCCGCGCCGGATTTCTTGCAGCATGCTGAGCTGGAAAACCACGGCCGTATCAGGCCGCTGCACCGCGCGGGTGGCGATGTCGAGCCAGGCGTCGGCCAGTTTCAATTGGACTGGCTGGTTGCTGCGCAAGAGGGCGGCGAGGTATAGGTGGGCGCCGATGCCCTCGAAGATGGCCTTGCGCTTGCCGGTTTCGCGGCGTAGCGCTTTGAGGGCCGCCTCGATGCCGGGCAGGGCGATATCGGCGTCGTCGCGCAGCAGCGCAATGGCGTTACGCAAAAACAGGCCGGCCGCGTCGTCGACCTCAGCCAGTAATGAAAAAGCATCGTCCAGGCGAGCGCACAGGATCAGGTGCTCGCCCAGCGCCAGGCGCAGCGCGACCGACGGGTCGACCTGCGCTTCGGCGGCGGCGCGGATGACCGGGGCCATCTCCGGCTCGCGCTGGGTGTGCTGCACCAGGGTAGCCAGCACGCCGTCCACCAGCGACGGATGGAGGTAGTCCAGGATGGCCGCATCGAAGGGCCGGGCGCAGACCTCGACCAGCGGGTGCAAATAAGACGCTTCGTGGCAGCGCAGGCAGGCGGCCAGCAGCGGCGCCACCACCGCCGGGCTTTCGCGCGTGAGCAGGGCAATGCGCAGCAGCGCCAGGCCCTGGCGGTAACTGCGCAGCACCGGCGTACCCTGCCAGTCGCGCCGCAACGGGGTCACGCGCTCGTAGGCAGCTTGCAAGGCGAGGAACAATCCGGTATCGAGCGCCATGACCAGCGCCGGCCAGGCCGCGGCAGGGGCAATGGAAAAGCCGCGCCCAACCATGTCGGTCACCAGTCCTGCAGCGCGCAGGCGTTCCAGCTCGGCCGCCCATTGCTCGGGCGGCAGCGGCAAGCCGGCGGCCATCAGGTGTTCGAGAATGCGCTGGCGGCCCATCGGCTCGCCGGCCAGCGCCAGCAAGGCCAGGATCGCGTGCTCGCCCGGGTCTGGTTCAGTCGGGGTCATGCAGGCGGCAGTTTCGCGGGCAGTTTCTCGGACAGGTTATCGATGTGCACCGCGGGCAAGCCTGCGGGGATAGGGAGCCTGAACACGCGCAGGTAAAAATACCACTCCGCTTCGAGCGTGCGCACCACGGAATCGGGCTTGCGAAAGCCGTGGCCTTCGCCCTCGAGGGTAATGTAAGCCACCGGCAGCTTGCGCGATCGCAGCGCCTCGACCATGGTCTCGGATTGCTGCGGCGGCACCACCATGTCGTCCAGGCCCTGGAAGAAGATCATCGGGCGGTCCAGCTTGTCGGTGTGGTGGATTGGCGAACGTTCGCGGTACACGGCGTCGGCACGTTCCGGTGGCGCGATCAGGTACTGGTTGTAGTGCGATTCGAACTTGTGCGAGTCGGCATCGAGTCCGGCCAGGTCGGACACGCCGTAATAGCAGGCGCCGGCCTTGAACACGTCGTGGAAGGCCAGCGCGCACAGCGTGGTCAGGCCACCGGCGCTGCTTCCACGCACCAGCAGGCGTTGCGGGTCGGCCAGGCCCTGTTCGGCCAGATAGCGCGCGCCGGCCACGCAATCTTCGACGTCGATCACGCCCCACTGGCCCTTGAGCAGGTCGCGGTAGGCGCGCCCGAAACCGGTGCTGCCGCCATAATTCACGTCGAGTACGGCGAAGCCACGGCTGGTCCAGAATTGGGTTGCCAGCTTGAGGGTGCTGGTGGCCATGCCGGTGGGGCCGCCGTGGCCGATGACGATCAGCGGCGGCAGTTCGCCCGCCGCTGGCGCAAAATCGGCATTGGCCGGCTGATAGTGGAAGGCGTAAGCGGTGCGTCCATTCGCGCTCGGGTAGCCGATGCTGCGCGGGACCGACAGGAAGCCGGCCGGTGGCAGCGCGCCAATCGAGCGGGCCAGCACGGCGTGCGTGCCAGTGTCGAGGTCGATCCGGGCCAGTTCCAGCGCGATCGTCGGCGCGCCGCCCAGTAGTGCCACCGACACGGCATTCACGCGCAGTTCGCGGACTTCCTGGTAAGGCGTGGCGATATCGATCAGTTCGCCGCCGTGCAGGCGCGCCAGCTTGCTGACGCCGTTTTCGACATAGGCGCAGACGATCTCGTGCTCGGAACGGAAACCGTACAGCGAGCCGCCGAAGTTCCAGTGCGGAGCGCCGAATTCGGCCGCCCGCGGGCACAGGGCGTGCACCACGCCATGCTCGTAGCGGTACAGATTCCACCAGCCAGTGCGATCGGAGACGAAGTGCAGCAGGCCGCCGGGCGACCATTCGGGTTGGCAGATCGATTCCTGCGGCCCACCTGCCACCAGCCGGCCATTGGCCAGGCTGCCGTCTTGCAGGATATCGGCCAGCCACAGTTCGGTGCCTTCCCAGGGCATGCGCGGGTGGTCCCAGCACAGCCAGGCGAGCTGGCGGCCGTCCGGCGAGATGCGCGGCGCGGCATAGAAGTCGTTGCCGTCCACGAGCACGGTTTCCAGGCCGTCGAAGCCGATGGCGGCAATCGTATTGATCGGGTAGTGGCCGCCGCAAGAATGGTCTTCGCGCACCGTCACCAGGCGCTGGCGCCCGGCGTCGACGACGAAGTCGGCATAGCGATGGGCGTTGTCAGGCGTGAGCGCGACCGGCGCGCCGCCCGCCTCTACCCGGTACAGGCGGCCATCGGCATGGTTGGAAAACCAGGCGACGCCGCCGGCCACCGCATACGCGCCGCCGCCGTATTCGTGCACCTTGCTGCGTACGTTGAACGGCGCCGGCGTCAATTCCCCGGTGCTGCCCACCAGCGTCGAGCGCCCGGCCTCGCTGGCGCGTCCTTCCAGCCAGTAAAGATTGGCGCCGTCGAGCGTCAAGGATGCCAGCGGGGTGGCGCCGGCGGCGACGACAGCGGCGCTGATCGGGGAGGTCCACGTGCCGCAAGATGCTTGCTGTTTGGTCATGGCGGGTTCTTTCATAGACTGGAATCGCATTATAAGTGCGGCCCCGGGGATGCGATAATAGGCGTTTCCTTCTGTCTTACTTTGCCAGCCATGCCACAATTTGCCCCGCTCCAGAACGACACCTTCCTGCGTGCGCTGCTGCGCCAGCCGACCGATTACACCCCGGTGTGGCTGATGCGCCAGGCGGGCCGCTACCTGCCGGAATACCGCGCCACGCGTGCCCGCGCCGGCTCGTTCCTGGGGCTGGCGAAGAATCCCGACTTTGCTACCGAAGTCACGCTGCAGCCGCTCGATCGCTTTGCGCTGGACGCGTCGATCCTGTTCTCGGATATCCTGACCGTGCCCGACGCGATGGGGCTGGGCCTGTATTTCGCCGATGGCGAAGGCCCGAAGTTCGAGCGTCCGCTGCGCACCGAAGAAGCGGTACGCGCGCTGCATGTGCCGGATATGGCGTCGCTCGACTATGTCTTCAAGGCGGTGACCCAGATCCGCACCGAGATCAATGGCCGCGTGCCGCTGATCGGCTTTTCGGGCAGCCCATGGACGCTGGCTTGCTACATGGTCGAAGGCGCCGGATCGCGCGAGTTCCACACCGTCAAAAAAATGATGTATACGCGCCCGGACCTGATGCACCACATCCTGGAAACCAATGCGCGCGCCGTGGCGCAGTACTTGAACGCCCAGATCGATGCCGGCGCTCAGGCCGTGATGATCTTCGATTCCTGGGGCGGAGCGCTGGCCGACGGCGCCTACCAGGAGTTCTCGCTGAACTACATGCGCCAGATCCTGGGACAGCTGCAACGCGACAAAGACGGCGTGCGCATTCCGGCGATCGTCTTCACCAAGGGCGGCGGCCTGTGGCTGGACGAAATGGCCGACATCGGCGCTGATGCGCTGGGCCTGGATTGGACCGTGAACCTGGGCCGCGCGCGCGCGCTGGTGGGTGATCGCGTCGCCCTGCAGGGTAACCTCGATCCGGCCATCCTGTTCGCCGCGCCAGAGCAGATACGCGCCGAGGTCGAGCGCAGCTTGACAGCCTATGGCACCCCATCGGCAGGGCATGGTCACGTCTTCAACCTGGGCCACGGCATCTCGCAGTTTACGCCGCCGGAATCGGTCACGGCGATGGTCGAGGCAGTCCATAGCATCAGCCGCCAGCAACGCGGCAAATAAGCCGGTGGCCTGCCTGCTGCGGCAGCTCCGCTGCCGCAGAAAAATCACACTTGTTCACAACTGCGTAAATCGGTAAATTTATTCCTGTGGACATCTTTGTGTGCAAGGCAAAAAAGTAAGCTATTGATTCTTAAGGGATTTATGCCTAAAGAACTGTGGATTTACACAGTAGCCCGGATGGCGGTTGGGTGAAATGTCCCAGGTTTATCTGCCTTGTTCACAAAGTTATCAACAGGCAGGCTGAACAAATTCTAAAACCCTTTCGTTTACGGGGACTTAGCCCAACTCTTCAAGTAAGGTCTGAAGAGTGTGGTGCATCGCAGCGAGTTTTCCCACACCACCTGTGCAGTTATGCACAGCAAGCAGATTGTACGTGGACTTGTTAACAGGAATAACTTGCGATTTTCAAGTCATTGATTTTATTGACTATTTTATCGATTTACCGATGAATTCCAGGGTTTGAGTTGATCTAACGTAAACCTTCGGCGGGGTCAAGTGGCGCACTATTCACAAAGTTTTCCACAGGTTGCAGGCAGATATGAAGGTTGGACTTGGCACATTGTTTTCTTGAAGTCGCGCTCGATACGCCGCTCAACAGCTGCTTCGACTACCGCTGGCCATGCGAGCCCGGCACCGAGCCAATAGTAGGTCAGCTGGTACTGGTGCCGTTCGCACGGCGCGAGGTAGTCGGGTTGATCGTGGCGGTCAAGGCGGACAGCGCGGTTCCGCCTGACAAGCTCAAGGATGCAATGGCGGTGCGCAGTCAATTATCGCCGCTGTCGCCGCGCTGGCTGGCGCTGGCCCGTTTCGCCGCCGACTATTACCAGCGCCCGCTGGGCGAGGTGGCACTGCCCGGATTACCGAAGAACCTGCGCCTGCCCAAAACCGTGGCGCTCGACCGCGCGCTCAAGAAACTGGCCAAGGATGAAGCGCCGCACGATCCCAGGCCATCGAACATGCCGATCCTGAACCCGGCGCAGCAGGAGGCCGCCGCGGCCATCGGCGGCGCGCAGGGCTTCACGCCGATCTTGCTGTACGGAGTAACCGGCAGCGGCAAGACCGAGGTCTACCTGCAGGCTTGCGCCGAAGTGCTGGCACGCGATGGCGCCGCCCAGATCCTGATCCTGGTCCCCGAGATCAACCTGACGCCTCAGCTAGAAGGCAATATCCGGGCGCGTTTCCCCGGCGTGATGCTCGCCACCTTGCACAGCAGCCTGTCGGAAGGCGAGCGTACCCTGCACTGGATGGCCGCGCATGCCGGCCAGGCACGCATCGTGCTGGGCACGCGATTGGCGATCCTGGCCTCGCTGCCGCACCTCAAGCTGATCGTCATCGACGAAGAACACGACCCGTCGTACAAGCAGCAGGAAGGCCTGCGCTATTCGGCGCGCGACCTGGCGGTGTGGCGGGCGCACCAGCTAGCGATCCCGATCGTGCTGGGCTCGGCCACGCCGTCGCTGGAGAGCTGGCACCACGCCCAGACTGGTCGCTACCGCAAGCTGGAGCTGCGCGAGCGCGCCGTGCGCGACGCCGTGCTGCCGACCGTGAAGCTGGTCGACCTCGAGCGCGACCGTCCCAAGGATGGCCTGAGCGGCGCGCTGGTCGCGGCCCTGCGCCAGCGGCTCGACCGCGGCGAACAGTCGCTGTTATTTTTGAACCGGCGCGGCTACGCCCCGGTGATCACTTGCGAGGCCTGCGGCTGGATCAGCAACTGCACGCGCTGCACCTCGTTCATGGTGCTGCATAAGCCCGAACACCGGCTGCGCTGTCACCACTGCAGCCTGGAGCTGCGCATCCCGCGCCACTGCCCCACCTGCGGCAACGTCGACCTGCAGCCACTCGGGCGCGGCACCCAGCGCGTGGAAGAAGGCTTGCAGGCGATGTTCCCGCAAGCGCGCATCCTGCGCATCGACGCCGACTCCACCCGCCTCAAGGGCAGCGCCCAGGCCGCCTTTGATACCGTGCACCGGGGCGAAGTGGATATTTTGATCGGCACGCAAATGGTCGCCAAGGGCCACGACTTCAAGAAGCTTACCCTGGTGGGTATCCTGAATCCGGACACCGCCCTGTTCTCACAGGATTACCGTGCCAGCGAGCGCCTGTTCGCCCAGCTGATGCAGGTGGCCGGCCGCGCCGGGCGTGCCGGCGCGGCGTCCGAGGTGCTGGTGCAGACCCGCTATGCCAGCCATCCGTTGTATGGCGCCGTAGTGCGCCATGACTACGACCGCTTCGCCGGCAGCTTGCTGGATGAACGGCGCCAGGCCGGCTTGCCACCCTACATGTACCAGGCGCTGCTGCGCGCCGAGGCGCCCGAACTCAGCGCCGCGATCGCTTTCCTGGAAGCGGCGCGCGACTGTTATCCGCACGAGGCGATCATGATCAACGACCCGATTCCGATGACGATGACGCGCGTGCACAACGTCGACCGCGCCCAGCTGCTGGTGGAATCGAACTCGCGCCCGGCATTGCAGGCCTTCCTGCGCGAGTGGGTCGAGATCCTGCGCGCCATGAAGTCGCGTGTGCGCTGGTCGCTGGAAGTCGATCCGCTCGATATCTGAAAATCACGCAGGGCCCAACGTGGCGGGAGCGCAGCCGCTGCGCTAAAGCGCTTCCGGCAAGACCCGGCTCAGGCAGCGCAGGTGCGAAAGCCGACGAAGATATCGTCCCGCTCGGGTGGGTAGAAGTTGCGGAAATGCGGCGAGCGCAGCCGCGCCGGGGTGGCGAACGAGGCTCCGCGCAAGCTCTGGCGGCTACCGAAATAGGGCGCCGAGTACTCGCGGTAGCGGTCAGCGGTGAACCCGGGGTGGGGCAGGAAGCCCGAAGCGGTCCATTCCCACAGCTGGCCCCAGTCGAAGCCTGGCCGGCGCGAGGCGGCCGCGTATTCCCACTCCTGCTCGGTCGGCAGGCGCCGTCCGGCCCAGCGGCAATAGGCCTGCGCCTCGAACAAACTGACGTGGCGCACCGGCGCGCACGGCTCCAGGGCTGCCCGGCGCCCGAAGCGAACGGTGTGCCAACCATCGCCCGCGCCATCGCGCTGCCAGTAGCGCGGTGCCGAACGCCCTTGCTGCGCCAGCCATGCACGTCCGGCGTCGCTCCAGTAGCCGGGATCCTGGTAGCCGCCGGCGCGCATGAAGGCCAGATAGGCGGCGTTCGATACCAGGCCGGCGTCGATCGCGAACGGGGCAAGGCGGCATGGCAGCGGCGGTCGCTCGTTATCGAAGCTAAAGCCCCTTGACTGCTCGCCGCCACAAGAAAAGCTGGCCTCGGCGAAGGCAAGCTGGCCCGTCGCCATGGTCTCGTCCGCGTCCATGGTGGCGCAGGACGCGGGCGCGGCAGCTCCCAGCGTTTGCAGGGTGTACAGCAGGGCTTCGCCATGCATGTCTTCATGCGCCAGCACCAAGCGGTACGGATAGAGCGCCGCGTCGTGCCCAGGGCTGCGTGCCAGCTGCTCACCGATGCGCTCGAGCACTTCGCTGCAATAGCACTTGATTGCCTCCGGCTCGGGCAGGTCGAGCGCCCAGCGCGCATCGTGGGCCACGGTATTGGAATCGAACCAGTGGTCACCCTGCGCCAGCAGCGAAGGCTTGACGGCATCGCCCGGCAGGCTGCTGCGTGCCTCGCGCAGCACGAACCATTCCGCAAACCAGGCGATATGCCCCAGCTCCCATAGCGGCAGGTTCAACACGCTCAGGCGCGGTACCTGCGCCGCCTGGTCGTGGCCAGCCGCGGCCAGGGCATCGAACAGGGCCAGCGTGTGCTGCCGCGCGCTGCGCAGTGCCGCCTCCAGCTCGGGCGGGCCCATGTGGCGAAACGATACGTGGTGTTCGGTCATGCATGGATTGTACGGCCATCCTGCCGCCGCAGGATCGCACCGTTTCGCCCAGGGACGCGTCGGACAGCCGCTTCCCGACAGCCGCGCTGAAAATCGCGTATCGTTCAGACATGGAGATCTGGAGAAAAAGATGAACAAACTGAATATCGATGTTGCCGTCATCGGCACCGGCACCGCCGGCATGACGGCATACCGGGCAGCCAAGGCGCAGGGTGCGCGCACCGTGGTGATCGAGGGCGGCCAATACGGCACCACCTGCGCGCTGGTGGGCTGCATGCCGAGCAAACTCCTGATCGCGGCTGCAGAGGCGGCCCATTCGATGCAGCATGCGGCGCCGTTTGGCGTGCATGCGGGCGAGGTCCGCATCGACGGGCGGGCCGTGATGGAGCGCGTGCGCCGCGAGCGCGACCGCTTCGTCGGCTTTGTCGTTGACGGCGTCGAAGCCATGCCGGCCGAAGACAAGTTGCGTGGCCATGCACGCTTTACCGGTCCGCATACGCTGGTGGTGGACGAGCACACCGAGATCACCGCGGCGCGCATCGTGATCGCCACCGGCTCCACGCCGCTGCGCCTGCCCGAGCTGGAGAACGTCGGCCCCGGCATTGTCACCAGCGACGACGTGTTCTACTGGGAAGATCTGCCGCGCTCGGTGGCGGTGATCGGCACCGGCGTCATCGGGCTGGAACTGGGACAGGCCTTGAACCGTCTTGGCGTGCGCGTAAAGTTCTACACGCGCGGGGGCAGCATCGCCCACATCAGCGACCCCGAGGTGCTGCACGAAGCCGGCCGCGTGCTGAACGAAGAACTCGACATACAGTTCCAGTCGAAGGTGGTGGGCGCGGTGCAGGAAGGCGATGAGGTGGCGCTAACGGTCAGCGATGCACTCGGCAAGGAATCCACCGAACGCTTCCAGTTCGTGCTGATGGCGGCCGGCCGCACCCCGAACGTGTACGACATTGGTCTCGAAGAAACCGGCATCGAACGCGGCAAGCACGGTGTGCCGGTGTTCGATTCGCGCACAATGCAATGTGGCAGCAGCCATATCTTCATCGCCGGCGACGCCAACAACGAACGTCCGCTGCTGCACGACGCGGCCGACAATGGCAAGATCGCCGGCGACAACGCGGGCCGTTATCCGGACGTACGTCCCGGCCTGCGTCGCACACCGATCGCGGTCGCCTTCACCGAGCCGAACATCGCCACGCTCGGCGCCAGCTACCGCAGCCTGTGCGAGGGTGGCCAGTACAAGTTCGCGGTGGGGCAGGTATCGTTCGCGAACCAGGGCCGCAGCCGGGTCATGTTGCAGAACAAGGGATTGCTGCGGGTGTACGCCGAATTCGGCTCATGCCGCTTCCTGGGCGCGGAAATGATCGCACCGCGCGCCGAGCACCTGGCGCACACGCTGTCCTGGGCTTGCCAGATGCGCATGACGGTGGAACAGATGCTGGAGATGCCGTTCTATCATCCGGTGATCGAAGAAGGCGTGCGCACCGCGCTGCGCGACCTGGCGCGCTGCCTGGCCGAGGGCGAGAGCAAGGTCGACGCGTCGGACAGCAAACCGGGGATCTGACGCGGGCGTGGCCGCGCCGTGCAGGGTGAGCAGAATCCGCCCACCCTGCGGGCCGACTCAGTTCAGCTCAGTTCAGCTCAGTTCAGCTCAGTTCAGATAACTCGCGTCGAGCTTGCCCTCTGCCGCGAGCTGGCGCAGGATGCGCACCGTATCGATATCGGCCTCCTGGTAGGCCGAGCGCTTGAAGTCGTCATACATCTTGTTGGCTTCGTCGACATGCTCGCCCTGGCCATCGTCGTAGCAAAAGCGCACCAGCAGCATGGCGTTGGTCGGGGTTTCGATGATCATCTTCAGGCTCGAGGCGGCGATATCGCCCTGCGCAGGTACCTCGAAGCGCACTTCTTGCAGCGGCGTCATGTGCACGACGTCGTCGATCACCAGATCGCCATAGCGCAGGCGGCGCGTGAAACTGCCACTGGTGCGTTCGCCGATCTGGCATTCGTCCAGGTGCGGCACGAACAGCTCGGGCGATTCGGCGCGCAGCACCAGGCCGCGCCACAATTGCTCGGTGGTGAGGGTGTCGACCAGCGGGTTGAGCGGATCGTTGATCTGGATGAGATGTTCAAATTTCATAATGCGGTGTCCAAAAAAGCGCCAGCGCTGTTTGCGCTGCAAGGGCGAAATGGTACCCGATTGCACGCGCAGGCGTCGCGCCAGTGCTGCTGATTGCCAGCTTCAGTTGCCCAGCAGCGGCGCGTGCTGCTTGCGCTGGAAGAAGGCGATCGTCACCAGGATCGCAAACGAGATCGCCAGCAGCACCAGCGCATACGCGTGCGCGGCATCATAGTTGAGTTTTTGCGCCTCGTCGTAGAGCGCGATCGATGCGACCCGGGTCTGGCCAGGGATGTTCCCGCCCAACATCAGCACCACGCCGAATTCGCCCATCGTGTGGGCGAAACTGAGCGACAGGCCGGTAAAGATGCCGTTGCGCGACAGCGGCAGCACGACCGAAAAGAAAGCCTGGCGCCGGCTCAAGCCCAGCGCCAGCGCCGACTGCACCAGGTCGCGGCTGACGTTGCGAAAGGCCGACTGGATCGGCTGCACCGCGAACGGCAGGCTGTAGACGACCGAGCCGGCCACCAGTCCTGCGAACGAGAACGGCAGCGGGTGCCCGAACACCGACAGCCAGGCCGCGCCCAGCGGCCGTTGCGGCGCCATCAGCATCAAGAGATAAAAGCCGATGACCGTGGGCGGCAGTACGATCGGCAGGCTGACCAAGGTGTCGATCAACAAGATGCCGCGCATGCGGCTGGTATTGAGCCAGTTGGCGAGCGGGATGGCGATCGCCAGCAGCACCAGCGAGGTCACCAGCGAAAGCCGCAACGTGAGCGAGAGCGCGGCCCACAGTTCGGGCGGGAACATGAAACTCCCGAGGTCAATCATCTGAAGCAGGGGGCAGGCCGAAGCCGTGGCGTTCGAGGATGGCGCGCGCCGGCGGCGAACCGAGAAAGCGCACGAAGCGCAGTGCCATCGGTTCCTTGCTGCCCGCATTGGTGACGATGGCGCCCTGTTCGATCGGCGCCACCCCAAGCTCGCTGATCAGGTGGTAGCGCCCCACGCCCGCCATCTTCGGCGCGCGCACGGTGGCCAGCGACACGATGCCCAGTTGGGCGTTGCCGGTCTGGACGAACTGCGCCGCCTGGGCGATGTTCTCGCCGATCACGAGGCGCGGCTGAAGCGCCTCCCACAGCTTGTCGCGCTCAAGCGCTGCCCTGGCGGCGCGGCCATATGGCGCGGTGTCGGGGTTGGCGATGGCGATGCGCTTGATGCGTGAATCGCGTAACACCTTCATGCCCTGGCTCAGGTCGAAACGCGCATCGGTGGTCCACAGCACGATGCGGCCGATCGCGTAAGGACGCAGGGTGGCGCCATCGGCCGCGCCCAGTTTCGCCAGCTGGGTGGGATACAGCATGTCGGCCGACAGAAACACGTGGAAGGGCGCGCCGTTGCGGATCTGGGCAACGAAATTGCCGGAAGCACCGGTGGAGATCTTGATCTCGGTACCGGGTGCCTGCTGGCGGAAGGCCGCCGCCAGCTCGTCGATGCAATACACCAGGTCGCTTGCCGCAGCCACCAGCAGCGGCGCGGCCGTAGCTGACGTAGCAGGCAGGGCCAGCAGTGTTGCAAACAAGATGCCGAGCAATTTATTCATGCAGGCATTTTAGCGTGGCCGCCAACTCATCGTTACAATACCCGGCCATCCTGCAGAAAACCTTCCCATGTCCAACGCACCAAAATTCGGCCTCAACGGGCCGCAAAGCGAAGCCGTGCTCTATCTGGACGGTCCGTGCCTGGTGCTGGCGGGGGCCGGTTCGGGGAAAACGCGCGTCATCACGCAAAAAATTGCGTACATGATCGAAGACCGTGGCTATGATCCGCGCACGATTGCCGCCCTGACCTTTACCAACAAGGCAGCGCTCGAGATGCAGGAGCGGATCGCCAAGCTGCTCAAGCAGCCGAAGCAGGCCAAGCAGCTGACCGTATCAACCTTCCACTCGCTGGGCGTCAAGATCCTGCGCCAGGAAGCTGCCGGGGTCGGCCTGAAGGACAAGTTTTCGATTATGGACAGCGACGACTGTTACACCATCGTCTCCGACCTGGCGCTGACCACGGATAAACAGGAAATCCGCCGCATCCAGAACGCGATTTCGCTGTGGAAGAATGGCCTGGTCGACCCGGAGGACGCTATTCAAGGGGCGAAAGACGAGGACGAAGCCATGTCGGCACGGGTTTACCGCAGCTACCTGGCGACCCTGCAGGCATACCAGGCGGTGGACTTCGACGACCTGATCCGCCTGCCGGTGGAACTGTTCCGCAACAACGAATCGATCCGCGACCGCTGGCAACGGCGCCTGCGCTATCTGTTGATGGACGAGTACCAGGACACCAACACCTGCCAATACGAACTGGTCAAACTGCTGGTAACGGGCATCGGCAAGAAGCCGATGTTCACCGCCGTGGGCGACGACGACCAGGCGATCTACGCCTGGCGTGGCGCCTCGGTGGAAAACCTGAAAACCCTGCAGACCGACTTTCCCGACCTGCGGGTGGTGAAGCTCGAGCAGAACTACCGCTCGACCACGCGCATCTTGCAGGCGGCCAATGCCGTCATCGGCAACAACCCGAAGCTGTTCGAAAAGTCGCTCTGGTCCGAGCATGGCCTGGGCGAGCCGATCGAAGTGCTGGGCATGCAGAGCGACGAGCAGGAAGCCGAGCAGGTGGCGATCATGATCTCGGCCGACCATTTCCAGCGCAAGAATCATTGGGCCGACTACGCGATTTTGTACCGCGGCAACCACCAGGCGCGCGTCATCGAGCAGTCGCTGCGCAAGGAGCGCATCCCGTACACGATGTCAGGCGGCCAGAGCTTTTTCGACAAGGCGGAGATCAAGGACGTGATCGCCTACCTGCGCCTGATTGCCAACCAGAACGACGACCCGGCCTTTATCCGCGCCGTTACCACCCCCAAGCGCGGGGTCGGCATGGCTACGCTGGAGGTGTTGGGCGAATTCTCCAAGCAGTGGAATTGTTCGCTGTTCGATGCGGCCCAGAAAGGCGGCCTGGAAGCCAAGCTGCCGGACCGCCAGCTCTTGCCCTTGCGCGGCTTTTGCCATTTCATGAACGGCCTGGAAGACCGCGCTACCCGGCCGGGGCCGTCGGGCAGTGGCGACAATGCCGCCGAAGTACTCGATGACATGATGAAAGAGATTAACTACGAGCACTATCTTTACGAAAATTTCGACGACCGCGCGGCCCAGGCCAAGTGGCAGAACGTGCTCGAATTTACCAACTGGCTAAAGGAACGCGGCAGGGGCGGGCGCGAGCGGGATGGCGAAGAAAAGAACCTGCTCGAATTGACCCAGATGGTGGCCTTGATGTCGATGCTCGAGGGGCAGGACGATGAACAGGACGCAGTGCGCATGTCGACCCTGCACGCCTCCAAGGGGCTGGAATACCCGCATGTGTTCCTGGTCGGCGTGGAAGAAGGCATCTTGCCGCACAAGGGCGATCCCGACGCGCCAGTGGAAATCATCGCCGCGCGTATCCAGGAAGAGCGGCGCCTGATGTACGTGGGCATTACCCGCGCCCAGCGCACCCTGCGCCTGAGCTGGTGCAAGAAGCGCAAGCGCGCCGGCGAGCTGGTGCATTGCGAACCATCGCGCTTCATCAAGGAAATGGCGCTCGACGTCGGCGATGCGCCGCCGAAGGAAACCGAAATTATTACGCCAAAGGAAAGGCTGGCCAGCCTGAAAGCGCTGCTGGCGACGCCCAAATTGTAAGAATTTGTTTCAGAAAAAGCGTGAGCGTGGCGTAGAAGCCTTGAGGACTTGACAAGTCGTGCGCACGATTGAAATTCGTATTTGACTTCGCTTGTCCTAGAGCAAATACTTCCCGAACAAGTAAGCTCAGCAGAAATTCCTGATAGTTTTCAAAGGTTTGTATGGCAACGGTAGCAGAACTGACAAATTTGCCCCTTTCGGGTTACCAACATATCGATGCGCTGCTCGATAAGGGACCCCATTGGAATTTTATTACTGGCCTGCCGGCCAATACCCTGTACTACACGTTCTCGATTACCTCGGGTACCGAGGCCGGAAAGACCGGGCAGGAAGCCTTTACGCTGGCGCAGCAGAACAACGTGCGCATCGCATTCGACGAGTTGCGCGCGCTGACTGGAATCGAATTTGTCGAAACATCGAACGGTGCCGCCGCGCAGATCCATCTGTGCAATATCGACATCACGAGCAGCAACACCGTTGGCCTGTGCAGCTGGCAGGGCGGCTACAGCTTCAACCCCGTTACCAACGAGGTCGTTAGCTATAACGCCAATGCCTGGGTTTACCTCGACAATGCCGAGTGGCGCATGCGCAACCGCGATCTGACACCAGGGACCGAAGGCTATGAAACCCTGCTGCACGAACTGGGTCATGCGGTGGGCCTGAAGCATCCGTTCGAGGGCGATATCGTATTGTCGGCAGGGCAAGACAATGCCGGCAATACCCTGATGACCTATGCGCCACATACGAATAATCATGCCGAATTCAGTCCGTACGACATCGCTGCGCTGAAGTGGATCTACGGCGGCGACGGCCTGGGCGGAGCGCTTGGTTTCAACGCTTCCACTGAAGCGATTTACCTTACCGGTACCAACAGCGCCGAGACGCTGGTTGGTACCGCATTCAATGACACCCTGCAAGGCAATGGAGGAAATGACGTGATCAATGGCGGCGATGGCAACGACACGGCGGTATTTACCGGCGTACGCAATAACTACAACATTACTAGCACCGCGGATGGCAATCTTACCGTGACCAGCGCGGCAGAGGGTATCGATACCCTGATTTCGATCGAGCAGTTGCGCTTCGCGGACATGACCGTCGAGCGCGCGATGGTGATCGATTCAGTGCCGCCGGAGGCCCCAAGCTTCGCCGTCACCAAGAATGCCAAGGGCTATACAACCGGCAATAATCCGCTCATCACCGGTGTCGCCGAAGCCAATTCGACGGTGAAGATCTATCTGGGCCAAACCCTGATCGCCACGACTACGGCAGGCGCGAACGGTGTGTTCAAGGTCACCGGCAGCACACTGCCGGATGGCACCGACTACCGGGTGTATGCGACTGCAACCGATAGTGCAGGCAACGTCTCTGCAACTAGCGGGTTCGACACGTTCAATGTCGACGGCAAGGCGCCGACCGCGCCGACCAACACGTATTCGCTGGACGCGGGCGGGAACAAGCCAGTCTTCAGCGGTAGCGGCGAAGCCGGCACGAGCATCGTGATGGTACACGCCGTGAAAGCCATTGAAATCGGCCGTACCACGGTAGGCGCAGACGGCAGGTGGACCCTGGCATCCGACGCGCTGCCAAACGGCGACTATGTCGTGGGTGCCTCGTCGGTAGACATTGCCGACAACGTCACCAGCGCCACCACCCGCATGAATTTCACCATTGCAAGCAGCGCCAACCAGACCGGCGGCGCGGGTAACGACAAGTTCATCGTCGGCGCCGGCGACAATGCCATCGACGGCGGTGCTGGTGTCGACACTGCGATATATGCCGGCAGCAGCGCAAATTATACGGTGGCGCGCGCCATCTGGGGCTATACCGTGGCGGCCAAATCGGGCACTGACGGCAAGGACACCCTGATCAACGTCGAGCGCATTCAGTTCAGCGACGGCTTCAAGGCGATCGACATCGACGGCATTGGCGGTCAGGCTTACCGCCTGTACGAAGCAGCACTCGGCCGTCCGGCGGAAAAGGCAGGGCTCGGTTACTGGATGTGGCGCATGGAAGGCGGTACCTCGTTAGTGACGGTTGCCCAGGAATTCACACAGCAGCCCGAGTTCGCCGCCATCTACGGCGCAGCGCCCACCGACGCGCAGTTCCTGCGCCAGCTCTACCTCAACATCCTGGACCGCGAACCGGATGCCGCCGGTTACGAGTACTGGGTGGGCCGCATCGAGAGCAGCAGCCGCGCTCAGATCATGGTCGAGTTCAGTGAGGGCTTCGAGAACCAGGCGCAGGTCATTGGCACGATTAGTGGCGGCATGGACTACACGCCGTGGGTCTAAGCAGGATGGAGCGCTTGGGCTGGCATAATGCCGGCTTTAGCGCGAGGATCCTGCTGTGAACCAAGAAGACCGTTTCGTCGACATTGAAATCAAGGTCGCGCACCAGGAAGACCTGGTCGAGACCCTGAACCAGACTATCTACCAGCAAGGCCGCCGTATCGACAAGCTCGAAGCGATGGTGGCCGCGCTGGCGGACCATGTCCGTAACCTGCAGACCAGCCGCCAGGGGCCGGTCAACGAACGCCCGCCGCATTACTGATCGGTGCCGGCTTCACTGCGCACCATTAGCTTCGCGTGTCAGCGTTAGCCCCAAGCGCTGTCCCAGACACAGCCTGCAAATCGCTGTCGACGCTGCCCATTACCGCCACCCCGCCAGCACTACCCCGCGGCGCCCGCGCCAGCTGCGAACAAGGCGTTCGTAGCAACCCTGCGCCGGCCTGGCCGGACAGGCGCAAACGTCAATACGGCGCGTAATTACATGCGCTACGCGTACGCGCTTTGACGTGACGATGTGCGACCAAGCCTGCTATGATCTTCGCGCAACGGCTGTCGAGCACGTCCGGCAGCTCCTTTCCAAGAGCCCGTGAAAGAACTCATGAACCGACCAAACCTGCTCATCGTTGCCGCCAGCCTCGCGCTTGCGCACGCGGCTGCATTCGCGGCGCCTGCCGCAGCCTCGCTCGACGCCTCCAATCCGTTCGCCCGGCCAAGCAGCCTGCCGCTGCACTACCCGGCCTTCGACAAGATCAAGAACGAGCACTTCCTGCCTGCGTACGCGGCCGGCATGGCCGAGCACCTGCGCGAGATCGACGCGATCGCGGCCAGCAAATCTGCGCCGACGTTCGACAACACCATCGTGGCAATGGAGCGGGCCGGCCAGATGCTCTCGCGCGTAGCCGCAACGTTCTCGAACCTGCAAACCGCCAACACCAACGATACGCTCGACGCGGTTGATCGCGAGATGTCGCCCAAGCTGGCGGCGCACAACGACACGATCTACCTTAATCCGGCCCTGTTCAAGCGCGTCAAGACGCTGCACGACAAGCGCGCCACGCTTGGCCTGGACGCTGAGTCGAAGCACCTGCTCGAGCGCGTGTACAAGGAGTTCGTACGCGCCGGCGCCAACCTGTCCAGCGCCAACAAGGACAAGCTCAAGAAATACAATAGCGAGATCGCTTCGCTGCAGTCCGACTTTTCGCAGCGCGTGCTCAAGGAAGCCAATGCATCGGCGCTGATCGTCGATACGCGCGCCGAGCTGGCCGGCTTTTCGGATGCCGAGATCAATGCCGCCGCGCTCGAGGCGCAAAAGCGCGGCTTGAAAGAAAAATATGCGATCGCCCTCGTCAATACCAGCAGCCAGCCGCCGCTGGCAACATTGACCAACCGCGGCACGCGCGAGCGGCTGATGGCCGCGTCCCTCAACCGCGGCAGCCGCGGCGGCGAATTCGATACCCGCGCGCTGGTGCTGCGCCTGGCCAAGCTGCGCGCCGAGCGCGCCGTGCTGCTCGGTTACCCGAACTATGCGGCTTATTCGCAGGAGCTGGAAACCGCCAAGAACCCGGCTGCCGTCAACAAGCTGCTGGCCGAACTGGCCAAGCCGGCCGTAAACAACGCGCGCAAGGAAGCTGCCGAGATCCAGAAGGTGATCGACGCCGAGAAAGGGGGCTTCCAGGTTGCCAGCTACGACTGGCCGATCTACCAGGACAAGGTGCGCGCCGCGAAGTACAACTTCGACGAGAACCAGCTGCGCCCATATTTCGAGCTCAACCGCGTGCTGACCGACGGCGTGTTCTTCGCCGCCACCAAGGAATACGGCATCACCTTCAAGGAACGCAAGGACCTGCCGGTGTACGACGCGGATGTGCGTGTGTTCGATGTGTTCGACCACGACGGTGAGCAGCTGGCGATCTTCCTGTTCGACCCTTATGCACGCGGCAACAAGCAGGGCGGCGCCTGGATGAACGAATACGTCTCGCAGTCTCATTTGCTGGGCAACAAGCCGGTGGTCGGCAACCACCAGAATATCCCGAAGCCGCCCGCCGGGCAGCCGACGCTGCTGACCTACGACGAGGTGCGCACCATGTTCCACGAGTTCGGCCACGCGCTGCACGGCATGTTCTCGAACGTGAAATACCCGCATTTCTCGGGCACCAGCGTGCCGCGCGACTTCGTCGAATACCCGTCGCAGGTCAACGAGATGTGGGCAATCTGGCCAGAAGTGCTGAGCAACTATGCGAAGCACTACCAGACCGGCGCGCCGATGCCATCGGCGCTGCTCGACAAGGTGGTCGCTTCTAAAAAGTTCAATCAGGGCTACATGACGACCGAATACCTGGCCGCTTCGCTGATCGACCAGCGCTGGCACCAGCTCAAGCCCTCGCAGGTCCCGCTTGATGTGCTGTCGTTCGAGGCCCAGGCGCTCAAGGAGGCCGGCGTGGACTTCGCACCGGTGCCGCCACGTTACCGCACCACGTATTTCTCGCACTCGATGAACGGCGGCTATTCGGCCGGCTACTACGCCTACCTGTGGAGTGAAAAGCTCGATGCCGACACGGTGCAGTGGTTCATGCAAAACGGCGGCCTGTCGCGCAAGAACGGCGACCACTTCCGCAAGACGCTGCTCTCGCGCGGCGGTACGGCAGATGCGATGGACCTGTTCCGCAACTTCCGCGGCCGCGATCCTGTGATCGAACCCTTGCTCGAGCGCCGCGGCCTGACGCAGACCGGCCTGACCGATAATTAATCCCTGCGCCGTTCCTTTCTGCAGCCATAAGCCGCGGAAAGGAACGGCGTGTTGTTCTCACTACCCACCATAACGAGAGCCCATGACCCGTCCCCACATCCTGCTGGTCGCCGCTGCCAGCGTCGCCGCCAACCTGGCCTATGCCGCACCAAGCTCGATGCTCGAAGCGTCGAACCCGTTCGCGAAGCCGAGCACCCTGCCATTGCAGTACCCTGCCTTCGACAAGATCAAGAACGAGCACTTCGCTCCGGCCTACCTTGAGGGCATGCGCCAGCAGGCCGCGGAGATCGAAAAGATCGCCAACAACAAGGCCGCGCCAACGTTTGAAAACACCATCGTCGCGATGGAGCGTTCGGGCCAGTTGCTCAACCGTGTCGGCATTGTCTTCGGCACCCTCAACGGTTCGTACACCAACCCGACCCTGCAGGCGCTCGACAAGCAACTGGCGCCGCAACTGTCCGCCCACAGCGACGCCATCCGCCTGAACCCGAAGCTGTACGCGCGCGTAAAAGCACTGTACGACAAGCGCACCAAGCTGGGCCTGGACGCGGAATCGCAATACCTGGTCGAGCGTTACCACACCGATTTCGTCCGCGCCGGCGCCAAGTTGTCCGATGCCGACAAGCTCAAGCTCAAGGCGATGAACGGTGAACTGGCCGCGCTGTCGACCCAGTTCGCCCAGAACGTGCTGAAAGAATCCAATGCATCGGCGCTGGTCGTCGACACCCGCCTTGAACTGGCCGGCATGCCGGAAAAGGCGATCGATGCCGCTGCTGCGGAAGCGGAAAAGCGTGGCCTGAAAGGCAAGTTCGTGATTCCCGTGGTGAACACCACGCAGCAGGCCGGCCTGTCGGTACTGACCAACCGCGCCACCCGCGAAAAGCTGCTGGCGGCCTCGATGGCGCGCGGTTCGCGCGGCGGTGAATTCGATAACCGTGAGCTCGTGCTCAAGCTGGTCAAGCTGCGCGCCGAGCGCGCCACGCTGCTGGGTTACCCGAACCACGCCGCCTACAGCCTGGAAGACCAGACCGCCAAGACCACCGGTGCCGTCAACAGCCTGCTGGCCGAATTCGCCAAGCCGGCCGTGAACAATGCACGCAAGGAGGCGGCCGAGATCCAGCAGGTGATCGATGCCGAAAAAGGAGGCTTCCAGGCCGCCGCCCACGACTGGGCCTTCTACAGCGACAAGGTACGCGCCGCCAAGTATGCGTTCGACGCCAGCCAGCTGCGACCGTACTTTGAGCTCAACCGCGTGCTGGTCGATGGCGTGTTCTTCGCCGCGACCAAGGAATTCGGCATTACCTTCAAGGAACGCAAGGACTTGCCAAGCTATGTCGAAGACGTGCGCATGTTCGACGTGTTCGACGTCGATGGCAAGCAGCTCGCCATCTTCACCTTTGACCCATATGCACGCGCCAACAAGCGTGGCGGCGCCTGGGCCAATGCCCTGGTCGCGCAAAGCAAGCTGATGGGGACGACACCGGTCATCGCCAACAACCTGAACATTGCCAAGCCGGCCGCGGGCGAGCCGACCTTGCTGACGTATGACGAAGTGCGCACCACGTTCCACGAGTTCGGCCACGCGCTGCACGGCATGTTCTCGGATGTGAAATACCCGCGCTTCTCGGGCTCGCGCGTGCCGCGCGACTATGTCGAATTTCCGTCGCAGGTCAACGAGATGTGGATGGCCTATCCGGAAGTGCTGGCCAACTACGCGAAGCATTACCAGACCGGCGCGCCGATGCCTAAAGAGTTGCTGGAGAAGGTACAAGCCTCGCAGCAGTTCAACGAAGGTTTCCGCACCACTGAGTACCTGGCCGCCTCGCTGCTGGACCAGGCCTGGCACCAGTTGGGGCCGGACCAGATCCCGACGAATGTACTGGCCTTTGAAGCCGAAGCGCTCAAGAAAGCCGGCGTGGACTTCGCACTGGTGCCGCCGCGCTACCGCACGACGTATTTCTCGCACACCTTCTCGGGCGGCTATTCGGCCGGCTATTACGGCTACCTGTGGGCTGAGAAGCTCGATGCCGATACCGTCAACTGGTTCAAGGAAAACGGCGGCCTGACCCGCAAGAACGGCGACCACTTCCGCAAGACGCTGCTGTCGCGCGGGGGTACGCTCGATGCGATGCAGATGTACCGCAACTTCAGCGGACGCGATGCGAAGGTGCAGCCGCTGCTGGAGCGTCGGGGCCTGACCGGGAACTGATGCTGCTAGCGGCTGCGATAACGCAGCCGCTAGCTTGCCCGCGGTGCGGTTCAACCAGCGCACGAAGCGCCGCACCCGCAGGCATTGTTCCGATCCAGTGTATAACTGCACATGACTCCATCTCCAGAACAAATCCCAAGCAATGCGTGTTCAATCCCTCGAAGGTATTACTTTAGAATCGGTGTTAACCCGCCTGGTCGAGCACTATGGCTGGGAAAAACTTGGCCGCCGGATCGATATCAACTGCTTCCAGAAAGACCCGAGCATCAAGTCGAGCCTGAAGTTTCTGCGCCGCACCCCGTGGGCGCGCGAGCAGGTCGAGGCGCTGTACCTTGAAACCCGCTTTACCAACTAGCGAGAACGACAATGCTGAACGAGAATATCAACGATAGCGATGCCATCCTGAAAACGCGGCTCAAAGCCCTGCACCGCCAGCTCCAGGAAACCGGCGACGTCGACCCCGAACTGGAAACCCTGCTGCGCCAGCTCGACGGCGACATCGACAAAGTGCTCGAGCGCCGAGCCGAGCAAGAGCTCGACAACAATACGTATGGCCTGTCCTCGCGCACCCAGGAACTGGCGGCTCGCTTCAATGCCCGCCACCCGACCGTCTCGACCGGCCTGCGCGAATTAGGCAATATCCTGTCGAATATGGGCATTTGAACTGGTACTGGCCTGCTGACTTACCACAAGTCATTGATAAGTAAGCCATTTTTCGGCCGGCAGGCCGACCCGAACGGGTTTTCCGGTACAATACCGGCCAATGAACTCCCCAGTAAACCTTTTCGCGAGCGTCGTCAAGCGCTCCAGCCGCGGCCCTGCCGCGCCTTTCCTCCCGATGACCCGCGCCGAAATGACCGCGCTGGGCTGGGACTCGTGCGACATCATCCTGATTACCGGCGATGCCTATATCGACCATCCGAGCTTCGGGATGGCGCTGGTGGGCCGCTTGCTCGAATCGCAGGGCTACCGGGTCGGTATCATCAGCCAGCCCGACTGGACCTCGGTCGAGCCGTTCCGCGCGCTGGGCAAGCCGAATCTGTACTGGGGTGTCACCGCCGGTAACATGGACTCGATGGTCAACCGCTACACGGCCGACCGCAAGATCCGTTCCGACGACGCCTATACCCCGAACGCCGAGCCGAACAAGCGTCCCGACCGCGCCGTGACCGTCTATTGCCAACGCGCCCGTGAAGCCTTCCCAGGCGTACCGGTCATCGCCGGCAGCATCGAAGCGTCGCTGCGCCGCATTGCCCACTACGACTACTGGTCGGACAAGGTGCGCCGCTCAGTGCTGTTCGAATCGAAAGCCGATTTGCTCATTTTTGGCAATGCCGAGCGGGCGCTGGTCGATGTGACCCGCCGCCTGGCCGCGGGCGAATCGATCCGCGACATTCGCGACCTGCGTGGCACCGCCTTCCTGGTGCCGCAAGGCTGGCTGCCGGATGACGAATGGAGCGTGCATAATTCGACCCGGGTCGACGTGCCGGGCCGCATCGACAAGCAGCCGAATCCCTATGCGATGGCGCTGGAAGACCCGACCGCCTGCGCGCTCGACAACGCCGCGCCGGAGCCGGTGGCCAAACCCATCATCATCATGACGCGCGAAGAGCGCCAGGCCGCCGCCCGTGAAAAGGCGCGCAAGACCGTGGTGCGCCTGCCCAGTTTCGACACCGTCAGTGTCGACCCGGTCATGTATGCGCACGCCTCGCGCGTGTTCCACCTCGAGTCGAATCCGGGCAATGCGCGGGCGCTGGTGCAGGCCCACGGCGACCGCGACGTCTGGCTCAACGCGCCGCCGCTGCCGCTGGCGATGGACGAGATGGACAACGTCTACGACCTGCCGTACGCACGCGCGCCGCACCCGAGCTATGGCAAGGCCCATATCCCGGCCTGGGAAATGATCCGCTATTCGGTCAACATCATGCGCGGCTGCTTCGGCGGCTGCACTTTCTGCTCGATCACCGAGCACGAAGGCCGCATCATCCAGAGCCGCTCGGAGCCCTCGATCCTGCGCGAGATCGAACTGATTCGCGACACCACCAAGAACTTTGGCGGCACGATCACCGACCTTGGTGGCCCGACCGCCAACATGTACCGCCTGGCCTGCAAGGACAAGACGATCGAGGAATCCTGCCGCCGTTTGTCGTGTGTATATCCGACCATCTGCAGCAATCTCGGTACCGACCACAGCAAGCTGATCTCGCTGTACCGCAAGGCGCGCGCGATCCCTGGCATCAAGAAGATCCTGATCGGTTCCGGCCTGCGCTACGACCTGGCGGTGCGTTCGCCCGAATACGTGAAAGAACTGGTCACCCACCACGTGGGCGGCCTGCTCAAGATCGCGCCGGAGCACACCGAGGCCGGCACGCTCTCCAAAATGATGAAGCCGGGGATCGGCGCCTATGATGAATTCAAGCGCCTGTTCGACAAGTATTCGCTCGAGGCGGGCAAGAAGCAGTACCTGATCCCGTATTTCATCGCGGCCCACCCCGGTTCAACCGACGAGGACATGCTGAACCTGGCGCTGTGGCTGAAGAAGAACAACTTCAAGCTCGACCAGGTACAGACCTTCACGCCGACGCCGATGGCGATGGCGACCACCATGTACCACTCGCGCAAGAACCCGCTGGCCAAGGTCACCGAAGATTCGGAAACCGTCGAGACGGCCAAGAGCGGCAAGACGCGCAAGCTGCACAAGGCGTTCTTGCGCTATTACGATCCGGAAAACTGGCCGATCATCCGCGAGGGGCTGCGCCGCATGGGCCGCGCCGACCTGATCGGCAACGGCGAACGCCACCTGATTCCGGCGACCGACGATGGCGCCATGCATGGCATGCGCGACGAGCGCCGCCCGCCAAGCGCCGCGCCGAAAGGCCGCGTGATCGAAGTAGCGTCCAAGCGTGCCCCGCGCGCGCCGGAAGGCCGCACGGGGGGCCGCAGTGCGCCTGCCGGCACGCCGTTCATGGCGCCGCCGTCCCGGGTCAAGCCGTCGATCCTGTCGACCATCAAGTCCAAACCCAAGGCAAGCGGCAGCAAGCGCTGAGATGAATGAACAACCGGAGCTCAGGCTCCGGTTTGTTCGTTACAAGCCAGCGTTCGGCGTGGGCGCTCCGCGCCGCTCGCGCGCGATATCGAGATCCACGCTGGCCTGCCGGGTGCGCAGCGCGCGCGCGTACCGGTGCCGCGCTCGCAGGCGCGGATTGGTCACCAGTCGACCCAGTGTTTCGCCAATGACCATCACCACGCCCAGCAGCGGCAGCACCAGCATCAGGCCCACCACGCCGGCCAGCGCGCCGCCGGCGAAGATCATCAGCACCGTCACCAGCGGATGCACGCGCAGGCTGCGGCCCAGGGTTAGCGGCATGAAAATGAAGTCATCCAGCAGGCGCACCAGCACGAACACACCGATCGCGCCGTAGGCGATGAGGGGGTTGTCGGGGGCGTCGGTCGAGGCCACGATCACCACCAGCACGCAGCCCGCCACCGAACCGACAAAGGGCACCCAAGCCAGCAGGGCCGATATCAGGCCCAGCAGCAAGGGTGACGACACGCCGATCGCCCACAGGCCCAGCGCCAGCACCGCGGTATCGAGAAAAGTGAGCTTGATCAGGCCTTCGAAGTAGCGGCGCGCGGTCTGGTCGACCTCGTGCAGTAAATTAAGAGCGCGTTCGAAGTAGGCGTTTGGTACCGCACGCGCCAAAAAGCTCTTGAAGCGCAGGCCGTCGCGCAGGAAAAAGAAGGTCAAAAATGGCACCAGCAGCAGCGAAGGAATCCAGGTCGCCACCGCGACCACGATCTCGCCCAGGTGCTGCTCGGCGAAGTTGTCGGTGAAGGTGCGGAAGGCTGCGTTGACGGTGGAGGTCAGGTGCATCTCGGCTAGCAGCGGGAATTTCTTCTCGAGCAGGGCCATCGTGTTGCGCACGAAGGCGACGCCGCCATCGAGGTAGAGGCCAATGGTTTTTTCCCACGAATCTTCTTCGGGGCCACCGCTCCACGAGAACGCCGCCGTCAGGGCAAGCGTGAAGAAGGCGAAGAACAGCAGGCACACCATCAGGGCGGCGGTATTGCGGCTAAAACCGGCGCGCACCAGGCGCTGCATTGGTCCCAGCAAGATGTAATGCAGTACCGCGCCGAATATGAAGGGCAGCGCCAGCCACAGCACCTGCTGTACCAGCAGCACCAGCACGCAGGTGGCCGCGATGATTCCTGTCCAGACGACCGGCCCGGCCCGCTCGCCGCCGTTCATAGCGCTTCCAGCTGGGGCCGGCCAGTGCCCATCCATTCGCGCAGGCGCAGGCCGATGTGACGCGCCAGCGCCAGCGAGATCTTGTAGCCAATCACGGCATCGGTCTCCAGCAGGCCAAGGAAATCGGCCCGGAAGAACACGGCCATCTCGCAGGGCTCCATCGCCCGCGCCTGTGCATTGCGCGGGGAGTTGTCGAGCAGGGCCAGGTCGCCGAAGAAGCTGCCCGGCTCGAGCTCGGCGACGACCTGATTGGTGCCGGCATGCGACTTGGTGATGACTACCTTGCCGCTCATGATCAGGTAAAGCGCCTGACCTTCCTCGCCTTCGTCAAACACGATCTCATCGGTCAGGTAGCGGCGCTCGTGCAGCAGACCATCGACGATCTTCAGTTCCAGCGGTGTCAATGCAGAAAACAGCGACGAATTCTTTAGCCGGTGCTGGCGCGGCGACATCTTGGGCGGCTTGAGAAAACCGAAAATCACGAGTGCTCCATCCTGGTGCGTTGAAATGTGTCAGTTGATTATCTACCAAGGCGTGCTGCAGCGCATCAAAAAGCTGCGTTGCCATGCTGCACGCTTGCCAGACTGTTGCGCTTTATACAGTTGACCCGCTGTCGCTGCAGACGTGTGAACGATGGTTTGGCAAACCGTGTAAAATGATTCCATACAGAAATATAAGTAAGCAATTTATTAACTTCTGGCATGTTTGCCACACAAGGAACGGTCAGTGATCGACATCCCTTCATTTATGCTTGCGCTCGGCGTCGGTAACATCGCCTTCGCAGTGCTGATGGCCGGCTACACCCATGGCGGCCCGCCCAATCCTGGCTTGCGGTTATGGATGTGGGCCCGTTTCGGCATTGGCGTTTGCCAGCTGCTGGGCTGGTCGCGTCCCTATCTGGGCATTCCCGCCCTGAACAGTATCGAGGGCGCCGGCTGGGTGCTCGCCGTTTCGCTTGAAGTCGCAGCGTACTGCATGTTTTTCGGTTTCGAGCGCTGGAGGCGGGTATTGGTGCCAATTTCGGCACTCGCACTGGGGGTCGTCTTTGCTGCCGCCAGCGCCGGCGCTCCCGTGTCGTCTGTGAGCATGCTGGTTGCTTCCATCGTCGCTCTGTTCGCTGCAGCCATGGCCTGGATCCTGCTGCGACCACGGAGCCATCGCGTTTCGCTGCTGCAGCGGATCATTGGCGCCAATGACGGCCTATTTGCAGTGATGGTGGCTTTGTGGGCTGCCAGTGGCGTGAGTAGCGTGCCGATGGGGCAGGGCGCGGCGCAGGAGGGCGTTTTCATGGCTGGTTACCTCTTGATGATCGTCAACGGATTCGGCTTTCTGCTCCTGTGCAAGCAGAAGGATGATCTGGAGATGACGCGCCTGGCGACGACGGATTCGCTCACCGGCCTGCCCAACCGCCATGCTTTCCTGGAGCGCGCCGACCTTGCGCGCCAGGCCGCGCTGCGCATGCAGCAGCCGCTGGCGTTGGTCATGATCGATATCGACCACTTCAAGCAAATCAACGATCGCTTCGGCCACGCTACGGGGGACGAGGCGCTGGCCGAATTCGCACGTACCGCGCGCGGCGTCCTGCGCGCGCATGAGCTCCTGGGGCGGCTCGGCGGCGAAGAGTTCGCGGCGATATTGCCAGGCACAGAACTGATTGGCGCCCGCCAGGCTGCCGAGCGCCTGCGCCTGGCGGTGCGGGGTGCGACTGTGATCACCAGCGGTACCTCGTACACGATGACGGTCAGCATCGGCGTGGTCGTGCTTCACCCGGGCGAAGCGCTTGGCGCCGCACTGGCGCGCGCTGACCATGCGCTGTACGTGGCCAAGAACGGCGGCCGGGACCGGGTTGAGACTGGGATGCCGCAGCCACAGCCACAGCGGTATGCGTTAGCGTAAGCAGCCCTGCCGCACCCGTGTTCAACCTGTGTGAACCGCTGATCAGAAAAGTGAAAGCGCCCCATGAAATCGACGGATTGCCGGGTCATCGCCCACTGAAGTTGTCGACGGACGCTATCAACACGGCACCACAGGTCGTTTTATGCCCATCGTAGGCGACGGCACGGCCATTGATGACGTGGCTCGGATCGCCCTCGGCAATCGTGCATTTGTCATGTCCCTGGATGGGACAACTGCAAACGTCACCGACGCAGGCTACCGGTATTGCGTCGACTGTAAAATACGTGGCGCTCACACTTTCGACCTTGCCACCATGAGACGTTGCGTCACCTAATCGAATCACGTTGGGCATCGCTCAGCCTTTCTTGTTGGATTGGTCCCCTACACCATGGCCAGCTTCGTGCCTGGTATTGGTAGCGTCGTTTGAAAGGGCATCCGGGAGAGCGTTTTGCGCGATCGAGGTTGGCTGCGCGATCACGTCTGCCACCGAAGGGGCATCATCGTAGCTGACCAGTTTCCAGACCGTCGCCGTTCGGTAGGACGGTCGTTCTCCCTTGAGTTTTTGCCAGATCGACGGCTCACCGATCGCGACCGTATGCGGCATACGTTCGCCGGCCCGGAAGTGCCGACGCCGGCTGTCACCTGTTGGCCCCGGCGCATCATGCTCCCACCAGCCGGTTTGCGGGCAGGTGCGCCCGGTTGCCGCGAGTTCGCCCAGCGGCAGGCGCGGGCCGGTGTCGGTCGATTCCACGGGCTTTAGGCTGGTCGGACGCACGCGGATCGTGCTGGTGATTCTGTCCCAGACTGCGATGGCTTCTTCGTCGGTCAGGCTGGCCTTGGTGGAGCCGGCGGCATTGTTGCCGACGCCGGTTTGGAGCTGGACGCTCGCATAGGGCTTAAAGGGGTCGTTAGGTACGCCGGTGAACCTCAGCTCGAAATCATGGAAAGAATGGACGCCTTTTTCATCGGGTGCGCGCATCAGCACCTCGTAGCCAGTTGTCCAGTCCCTGATATGACGTGGGCTTTCGCGGAAGTATTTGACCTTGGCGAACACTTCATCCACTTCGGGCGTCAACGGTTCCTTCATGCGCTTCCATTGTGCCTTGAGCGATGCACGTTCCGGGTCGCGTGGGGTGGGACGGACTTCAATTGACAGATGGGCGTCCGGAAACTCCTTCAGGCGGAAGCCGATGCTGATGAATTCGCCAGGATGGTTCTTCTCGTCATCCGGCGAGTCGGGCAGGAAGGCCCTCTCGAGGCAGTTGCCGGGCTCGGCAGGGGCTTCGTCGTCCGCACGTTGCCGCAGGCGGCGGGCCATGCTTTGTATGTCTGCGATGACTTCGTCTTTTTGCTCTTCCAACGGACGCGCATCAATGATAAAGCCATCGCTGTTCATCCTGAAGTAACCGCTGATTTTCAGCAAGCCAATTGCTTCAAAACCGTCGTACCCAGTCACGATTTTTCCCTCCGGCTGGCGTATATCGTCAACCGAAATCAGCAAGGGGATGTTATTAAGGTAAATGGCCTGTTCACTTTTTAACTCGTCGATGAACTTTTGGGCCAATCCCTTCACTTCCTCCACGCCATCGTGGTAGACGGTGACGCCCAGCGGGACACCCGTGCTTCCCCAGACGACACTGGCCGATGCCGGCACGTCGACCATGAACCGTCCGAAGCAGACGGTTTTCGTTTTCTCGAAAAGGGGTTGCAGGCGGGGAGCAAGGGCGGTCATGTTCGGCGTCTTCCATTCTCTCGGGTGGGGGGCGCATGCCGCCAGCAGCAGGCTCGCCGCAGCAAGCGGAACAAGGATGAGGCGTCTGATGGCGGTCGGGCACATGGTATTCCTTTCAGCATTTCCAGCTTGCGTTCTGGGCGATTCGCACGATGCTGTACAAGGTCGAGGCGACAGCCAGTGGATCCTTGTAGCTGGACTGGTGTTCGTAGCCCGTCTGGCGGAATATGCCCTTGAACATGCCGGTGTTTAGCTGGTGGTCGGCGGACCTGGCGGGTACCGTCTGATCGCCAGGTGCACTTGCTGGAAGAATTGTCGCGTGAATCAGCGCTTCTTAACGGGCGCTGTCCCTTCACCATGGCCAGCTTCGTGCCTGGTATTGGTAGCGTCGTTTGAAAGGGCATCAGGGGGAGCGCTTTGCGCGATCGAGGTTGGCTGCGCGATCACGTCTGCAACGGGAGGGGCATCATCGTAGCTGACCAGTTTCCAGACCGTCGCCGTTCGGTAGGACGGTCGTTCTCCCTGGAGTTTTTGCCAGATCGACGGCTCACCGATCGCGACCGTATGCGGCATACGTTCGCCGGCCCGGAAGTGCCGACGCCGGCTGTCACCCGTTGGCCCCGGCGCATCATGCTCCCACCAGCCGGTTTGCGGGCAGGTGCGCCCGGTTGCCGCGAGTTCGCCCAGCGGCAGGCGCGGGCCGGTGTCGGTCGATTCCACGGGCTTTAGGCTGGTCGGACGCACGCGGATTGTGCTGGTGATTCTGTCCCAGACTGCGATGGCTTCTTCGTCGGTCAGGCTGGCCTTGATGGAGCCGGCGGCATTGTTGCCGACGCCGGTTTGAAACTGGATGTCGGCGTACGGTCTGAACGGGTCATGGGGAACGCCCGTGAATTTGGCCTGGAAGTCGTGATAAGAATGGACGCGTTCTTCGTCGGGATTACGCACCAGGACCTCGTAGCCGGTTTTCCAGTCATGTATCTGGCGCGAGCTTTCGCGGAAGTAGTTAATTTTAGCGAGCGCTGCTTTCTCTTCGGGCGTGGTTGGGTTTTCCTTGATGCGCTTCCACTGGGTTTTGAGTGAGTCGCCCTCAGGGTTGTGGGGATTCGAGGGCGCGACATAAATCGAGAAATGCGCGTCGGGGAATTCTTTCAGACGAAAGCCAATGCGGATGTGCTCCATAAGGTCATCCTGTGTAGGCTTTTGCTTATCTGGCAAAAAAGTATGTTCGAGGCAGTTGCCTGGCTCGGTGGGGATGTCGTTTTCGGGACGCTGGCGCAGGCGGCGCGCGATGCTTTTGATATCTGCTATTGTTTCATCCCACCCGTCTCTCAAAGGCCGTGCATCGATAATCACGCCATCGCTGTTCAGCTTGAAGTAACCATTGATTTTGAGCCCGTTGATGGACTGGAAGCTCTCATAACCGGTCACAATCTTACCTTCAGGATCGGCCATTTTTTCTACTGATAGCAGCAAGGGGACATCATCATGGTTGAGGGCCTTTTCGCTATTTAGTTCTTCGATGAACTTCTGCGCCAAGGCCTTTATCTCACCTACGCCGTCACGGTAAATGGTCACGCCCAGCGGAACATCGGTACCGCCCCATGCAACGGTAGCCGATGCCGGCACATCGACCATGAAGCGGCCGAAGCAGACCGGCTTAATTTTCTCGAACATCGGTTGCAGACGGGGTGTGAGTGCGGTCATATTCGGGGACTTCCATTGTCTGGGATAACGGTCACGCGCTATAATCAGAATCAGCGTGCTTGCAAGAACGACAGGGCATACGCGTTTGAAAGCGGCTACGTACATGGGTAATCCTTTCAGCATTTCCAACTTGCCTGCTGGGCAATGCGCACGATGCTGTACAGGGTTGAAGCGATGGCCAGAGGGTCTTTATAACTGGACTGATGTTCATACCTGTTTTGCGGAAAACTCCCTTGAACATGCCGCTTTGGAGTTGATGGTCAGCTGCTGAGCATATCGAAACGTGTTTTCGCGCCGATCGCGATATTGCCCTGGCTGGCCTGGCGCAGAGCGCTGTCGACATGGGCGTCATCCCATCGGTTGAGCGCAAACAGGCGCTGTATCCGATCGTCGAGTGTCTTCGGCAGGTTGTTCTCTGCATCGACCTCCAGGCGCGTGATGACAAATTCCCGGTCCTGCGGCAAGTGGGTGTCGATATCCAGATGGCCGCTCAAGGCGATCCATTCTCCGACACGAAGCGCGCGCACACTTCCTTCGCCATAAAAGCACTTGGATTCGTACTCATGACGCTTCATGCGCAGTTCGCCAAGCGCGCGGTAATCGTCGCCGTCCTCCCCAGCATGCGGCCCGTCGATCAGGTAGTCATCGAGGCCGAGCGCGAAACGGTTGCCGGCAGCGCCCTGGTCGATACATGCCGGCCTGTTGACGGTCATCGGCCGGCCCTGCCGGTAGTCCCAGCTAAGACGGTTGAGGTTACCCGGGACGAGCTTGCGTACCGGGCTCCACGCAAAGATGGTATCGGTTTGTTCGGTGCCGTCGTCCCGGTGGTAGCGCACCACGCCGGCGGCGTTTTGCGCCAGCGTGAATCCGTCGTTGAACAGCACCAAAGTGTGTCCCGGCATGTCCTTTCCCTGTGATTGGCTGGCGAGCCCTGGCCGCACGAACCACGTGATGCCGCGCCGCCTCCACAAGCGGCGTAGAAAGTCGGCATCGGACTCGTTATGCTGCATGGTGAATTCGCGGGCCGGGAAGCTGCCTTTCACCTGCGACCAGTCCATGTCGAATGACCTGGCCAGTACCGGATTGTTCCGGCGCCACTCGTCCACGAAGACCCGAGTGATGTCCAGTTCGTTCATGTTGCGCAAGACCCGGGTATTGGTACGCTGCTCCATCAGCGCCAATGCATCGCGCAGCACCAGCTCAAAGGTCGCCAAGCCACCATCGCTCTGGCCGGCAGCAGCTTGCGCGACGATGCCGTGCACCACGCGCATGTTGCCGCGGTCCGTAACAAACTGCAGCTCAACGGGTAAAGCGATGAGCTGCTTCAAGGGGAGGTCTGCGCGCCCCGATACACACAGAAGACGATATTCCAGCCCGCCGCACAGGGTTTCGCTACCCGTGACTCGCTTGACCAGCAGGGCGTCGTCGAGCACGCCCTTCTCTTGGTAAAGCCGTAAGCGAATGGGGCGATTCGCCTCGGTCAAGCCAGACGCCCCGTGGAGCAGATCCTTGAGATTCATTCGAGCTCCCTGAGCGTAGCATGCGCCTGTGATATCGGTTTCTGGTACGTTCCAAAAATCAATGGTACGTACCTGAAACGACGATCAACTTGACGCTGAACAATCTCATGCTTGGGCCGCACTTACGGCCTGGCGACGGCACGGCGATGCTCGTCGTCAAAAGCAAAAGGACCCCGAAGGATCCTTTTGCTTTGTAGCTGGCGGAGCGGACGGGACTCGCCCACGTGCCGCGGGCCGCGGATTGCCTTGCAAGGCAATCCCTTCGAGTCCCAAGCCGGATTCCCGCAGGGGGAACCCTTTTTGTACCTATAAAAGCAAAAGGACCCCGAAGGATCCTTTTGCTTTGTAGCTGGCGCAGCGGACGGGACTCGCCCACGTGCCGCGGGCCGTGGGCCGCGGATTGCCTTGCAAGGCAATCCCTTCGAATCCCAAGCCGGGTTCGCCGCAGGGGGAACCCTTTTTGTACCTATAAAAGCAAAAGGACCCCGAAGGATCCTTTTGCTTTGTAGCTGGCGGAGCGGACGGGACTCGCCCACGTGCCGCGGGCCGCGGATTGCCTTGCAAGGCAATCCCTTCGAATCCCAAGCCGGGTTCCCCGCAGGGGGAACCCTTTTTGTACCTATAAAAAGCAAAAGGACCCCGAAGGATCCTTTTGCTTTGTAGCTGGCGGAGCGGACGGGACTCGAACCCGCGACCCCCGGCGTGACAGGCCGGTATTCTAACCAACTGAACTACCGCTCCGTTTAATCTGATCGTTACTTCGATCGCCTCTGAATTTTGGTGGGCGCTGAGAGGCTCGAACTCCCGACCTAATCCGTGTAAGGGATGCGCTCTACCAACTGAGCTAAGCGCCCGTATTCTCCAGAGGTTTCTGTCTGACGCTTGTCATTGCGTCCGAAGAGGCCCGAATTATAGAGGCTGCAATTCGGGGTATGCAAGGGTTTTTCGAAAAATAATTAAAGCGGGGGCCGCCTGGTGTTTTTACGCGGACTTCTGGCTTTTGTGCAAAGATCGTGGCTTACCCTGTCAAGAGGCTGCCCGATGATCTCTGCGCACCCGCTGCTGGAGCACCTGTTCGACGCTGCAATGGTGGCGGCCGACCCCTATCACCTGGTCGCGCAGCATCTGCCGCCACCGCCTGCCGGGCGCACGCTGGTGCTGGGTGCGGGCAAGGCGGCAGCGCGCATGGCCGAGGCGGTCGAGCATGCCTGGCAGGGCGAGTTGAGCGGCCTGGTGGTCACGCGCTACGGCCATGGTGCGCCGACCCGCCAGATCGAGGTGATCGAAGCGGGCCACCCGGTGCCGGACGCGGCCGGCGAAGAAGCGGCGCGCCGCATGCTGGCGCTGGCCAGTAGCCTCGGGCCGGACGACCTGGTGCTGTTCCTGGTATCTGGCGGCGGCTCGGCGCTGCTGTCGCTGCCGGCGCCGGGCATCGGCGTCGACGACAAGCGCGCCCTGAACCGTGAATTGCTACGCAGCGGGGCACCGATCGGCGAGATGAACTGCGTGCGGCGCCACCTCTCCGGCATCAAGGGTGGGAGGCTGGCGCTGGCTTGCTATCCGGCGCGCGTGGTGACACTGGTCGTGTCCGACGTGCCGGGCGACGACCCGGCCGTGGTGGCGTCGGGACCGACTGTGCCCGATGGCAGTACTGGCCTGGATGCGCTCGCAATCCTCGACAAGTACGGCATTGCTGCTTCCGGCGCGGTGCGTGGGGTGCTGGCCGATCCGTCGCTGGCTGCGCCGCGCCCGGACGACCCGCGGCTGGCGCGCAACGCCACCCGGGTCATCGTCACTGCCCAGCAGGCACTCGATGCGGCGGCCGACACTGCGCGCGCGGCCGGCTACACGCCATTGATCCTGTCTTCGAGCATGGAAGGCGAGGCGCGCGAGGTCGCGCTGGTCCACGCCAGTATCGCGCGCCAGGTGGTCTCCCATGGACAACCCATGCGCGCCCCCTGCGTGATCCTGTCGGGCGGCGAAACCACCGTGACCGTGCGCGGGCGTGGGCGGGGAGGGCGCAATGCCGAGTTCCTGCTGGCGCTGGCGGTGGCCCTCGACGGCTTGCCTGGCGTGCATGCCCTGGCTGTGGATACCGACGGCATCGACGGCACCGAGGACAATGCCGGCGCCTGGCTGGCGCCCGGTACGCTGGCGCGCGCCCGCGCGATGGGCCTGGAAGCACGGGTGCGCCTGCTCGACAACGACGGCTACGGCTTTTTCAGTGCGCTCGGCCAACTGGTGGTGACCGGCCCGAGCCGCACCAACGTCAACGACCTGCGCGCCATCGTGATTGAGGCGCAAGTGTTGTAAGAAGCGCTAAAGCTCAGCAATTCGCTTGCTAGGGCGCCTTTCGATCACTGACAATACCGCCTTTACAAGTCGGCAAGCTCAAGACACCACCAAGGTGCGATTGCCGGGGGCGGGACATATCCGCTCGCGCTGCCGAAAGCGGCGTCGAAAAAGAACGGGGACATCGGTTCTTTTATCAATCGTTAGGAAAAAACTCCATGATTAAGATGTCCAAGATGCACCAGCGCGTACTCGGCGCCCACGGCGCCGCGCTCGCGCTGGCCGCCGCCGCGATGCCGGTCCAGGCCCAGACTACGCCGTCGTCCCAGGCGCCAGAACTGCAAACCGTCACAGTAACCGCGCAGCGCCGCACTGAAAACATCCGCGAAGTTCCGGTGTCCGTCACTGCGCTCAAGGGCGAAAAGCTCGACGTGCTGGTCTCCGGCGGCGAAGATATCCGCCTGCTGGCCGGCAAGGTGCCGAGTCTGAACGTCGAATCCTCGAACGGCCGTACCTTCCCGCGCTTTTATATCCGCGGCTACGGCAATACCGATTTCAATACCTTCGCCTCGCAGCCGGTCTCGCTGGTCTATGACGACGTCGTGCAGGAAAATCCGATCCTGAAGGGTTTCCCGATCTTCGACCTGGCCAGTGTCGAAGTGCTGCGCGGCCCGCAGGGCACGCTGTTCGGCCGCAACACCCCGGCCGGCGTGGTCAAGTTCGAATCCGAGCGTCCGAAGCTGGGCAAGGTCGAGGGTTACTACAACCTGTCGGCCGCGACCCACTACACGATGAACGCCGACGGCGCCGTCAATGTGCCGCTGGGCGAGAAGTGGGCCATGCGCGTGTCGGCCACTGGCCAGCACCGTGATGACCACATCGACCATTTCGGCGACGTGGCAATGACCCAGAAGCGCGGCCAGCTCGACGGCTACAATGAACACGCCGAGCGCATCCAGGTGCTGTTCAGCCCGGACAGCAGCTTCAATGCGCTGTTCAATGTCCACCAGCGCCACACCAAGGGCAGCGCACGCCTGTTCCGTGCGAACCTGATGCAAAAGGGCAGCAACAAGGTCGCGCCGGGCTATGAGCTCGACAAGATCGTCACCAATGCCGAGAACTTCCAGCGCCTTAACAGCAACGGCGCCAGCATGCGACTGAGCTGGGACCTGGAAGACTTCCGCGTCTTCTCGATCACCGGTTACGAGCACGTCAGCGACTACTTCAGCCGCGGCGACATCGACGGCGGTACCCCAACCGGCCCGGGCTTCATTCCGTTCCAGGTCCAGACCGGCGGCTATATCAGCAACCTCGATCAGTTCAGCCAGGAATTCCGCATCGAGTCGAAGAACACCGGCCCGCTCAACTGGCAGACCGGCGTCTACTTCTTCGACGAAGACGCGACCGGCGGCAGCGACAACTTCAACGATGCCGGCGCCCGCACCTCGCGCCTGGTCAGCAACCAGACCAACGAAGCCTGGGCCGTGTTTGCCTCGCTGAACTACGCCATCAACCCGAACTGGACCGTTCGTGGCGGCGTGCGTTATACCAAGGACGAGAAACAGTTCCGCACCATCGAAGCGACCAATGTCGTGCAGATCGGCCCGCGTTCGGTCAACACCGCCCAGGACAAGACCAACTGGGACCTGTCGGCGACCTACAAGCTCAACAACGACGTCAACGTGTATGGCCGCGTCGCTACCGGCTTCCGCGCGCCGAGTATCGCGGCCGCGTCGGCAGCGGTGCCGATCACGGTCGCCGATTCGGAAACCATCACCTCGGTGGAACTGGGCGTCAAGGCCGACCTGTTCGAGCGCCGTGCGCGCACCTCGTTCTCGATCTATGACTTCACCGTCAAGGACCAGCAGCTGACCGTGGTCGGCGGCAATTCGAACGTCAACCGCCTGATCAATGCCGACAAGACCAAGGGCAAGGGCGCCGAGTTCGACTTTGAAGCGGCGCTGAGCACCGCCCTGCGCGTAAGTGCAGGCGCGAGCTACAACTACACCCAGATCCGCGACGGCAGCCTGTCGGTCAACAAGTGCGCGCAGTGCACCGTGCTCGATCCGCTCAACGCAGCCGGCCGAGTCGTCATCGATGGCAATGCACTGCCGCAAGCGCCGCGCTGGTCCGTCAACGCCACCGCGCGCTATGGCGTGCCATTCCGCGACGGCGAACTGTACTTCTTCACCGACTGGTCGTATCGCAGCAAGATCAATTTCTTCTTGTACGAATCGACCGAGTTCACCGGTGCACCCCTGACCGAAGGCGGCGTGCGTCTGGGCTATATCTTTGGCGGTGGCAAGTATGAAGTGGCGGCCTTCGGCCGCAACGTGCTCGACCAGCGCCGCGTCACCGGCGGGATCGACTTCAACAACCTGACCGGCTTTACCAACGAGCCACGCCAGTGGGGAATGCAGTTTAAGGGTAATTTCTAAATTTCCACCGTGGGCGCGTTGCGCGCCCTGGAAATCATGATGAAAAAGGGCCGCGCAAATGCGCGGCCCTTTTTCTATGGGAAACATATTTTCAAAATTGTCAACGAATTAGTGCCATATTTTATTTGCCATTTCGGATCTTTTGCCGAAGAAAGAATTTTTCATCAGCATTATTTTGCCGGAGTGTTGTTTATCCGCTGAAATTGTATCGAATTGTCACGCACGACCTCTTCCTTTCGCGATACGCTGGTTTTCGCCGCGTTCAGACGGCACCGGTTATTTGCAAGACGCCGGTTATACCAACGACACGGGCGAGGTTCATTTCGCTTGACGGAAAACTATACAAAAAAAGGAAGAAACATGAAGCAATCGCATTCGATTCATCCTGCAATGTTGAAGATCTGTGCCGCAGTTTCGCTCGCCTTCGCCGCCTCCATGGCTGGTGCGGCCGAGCAGAAGTTCATCCTCGAGACTGACCGTATCATCGTGAAGTACAAGGACGCCGTTCCTGACAACAAGGGCCAAGCACGCAAGGCTGCGCTGGGTGCCGACCGCAAGGCCAAGCTCGACCGCGCCGGACAGCAGTTCGGCATGCTGGTCAGCGAAAGCCATGCAATCTCCACCGGCGCCCGCGTGTTCAAGCTCAATGGCCGCAAGGGCCTGAAAGAAGTGCAGGCACTGGCTGCCGAAATGATGGCGCGCGATCCTGCCATCGAATACGCCGAGCCGGACCGCATCATGACGCACATGGCCACGGCGAATGACCCGATGTATTCGCAGCAGTGGCATTACACCGATGCTACCGGCGGCCTGCGCCTGCCGACCGCCTGGGACAAGTCCACCGGCACCGGCGTGGTGGTCGCGGTGATCGACACCGGCTCGCGTCCGCATGCCGACCTGAGCGGCCAGCAGCTGGCCGGCTATGACTTCATCAGCACCGCAGCCATCGGCAACGACGGCAACGGCCGCGACAGCGATCCGACCGATCCCGGCGACTGGGTCGCGGCAGGCGAATGCGGCGTGGGTTCGCCTGCATCGAATTCGAGCTGGCACGGCACCCACGTGGCCGGCACCGTAGCCGCCAAGACCAACAACAGCCTGGGCGTCGCCGGTGTTGCTTACAACGCCAAGCTCGTCCCGGTGCGCGTGCTGGGCAAGTGCGGCGGCTACACGTCGGACATCGCCGATGCAATCACCTGGTCGTCGGGTGGCACCGTCTCGGGCGTGCCGGCCAATGCCAACAAGGCCAAGGTGCTGAACCTGTCGCTGGGCGGTAGCGGTGCCTGCGATACCACCACCCAGACCGCCATCAATGGCGCCCGTTCGCGCGGCTCGGTCGTGGTGGTGGCAGCTGGTAACGACAACATGAACGTCAGCAACGCCAACCCGGCGAACTGCTCCGGCGTCATCGCCGTGGCGGCCACCGGCAAGACCGGCGCACGGGCGTCGTACTCGAACTACGGCACCCTGGTCGACGTCGCAGCCCCAGGCGGCGACGGCAGCTTCAGCGTGCTTTCGACCCTCAACACGGGTACCAGCGCGCCAGGTTCGGATAACTACGCAGGCTACCAGGGCACCTCGATGGCAACCCCGCACGTGGCTGGTGTCGCCGCGCTGATGTTTGCTGCCAAGCCAACCCTGACCGTGGATGACGTCGAGAGCATGCTCAAGTCGACTGCCCGCGCCTTCCCTGGAACCTGTTCGGGTTGCGGCACCGGTATCGTGGACGCTACCGCGGCTGTGGATGCAGCCTTGGGCACCACGCCGCCGCCAGGCCCGACCGTGGCTGAAACCGAGTCGAACAACACCACCGGCACCGCCGACCTGGTTGCTGTCAGCGGCACCACCATGACTGGCGACCTGAGCAGCACGACCGACACCGATTATTTCCGTGTTGACCTGCCTGCTGGCAAGACCCTGAACTCGGTCCTGACGCCGGGCTCGGCGACGATCGACTACGATCTGTACGTGTACAACAGTGCCGGCACGCTGCTGGGCAAGAGCGAGAACGGCGCGGGCGCCGTGGACAGCTACAGCACCACCAACACTGGCACCAGCACCTTTGCCCGTTACGTGCGTGTGGTGTACTACAGCGGTGGCACCGGTTCGGTCAACGGCAAGTACACGCTGAAAATGACCTGGTAATCGTTTCGATCGGCGAACCGGCGCGGCTCCCCTGCGCTGGTTTCATCCGGGAACGCGCGGCTTGCCGCGCGTTTTTTTTCGTGCGCGGTGTTTGGCTGTACTGCGTATTGCGCAAAATCCATTTTCGCTTGATACTGTATGCAATTACAGTAGTTGACCCTGTCGTGTGACCATTTCGCCCCGTAAAATTATCCACTGTGACTGCGACTGCTTCTACGCATCGGTCGAGATGCGCGATGACCCGTCGCTACGCGGACGCCCGCTCGCGGTGGGCGGCCGTGCGGACCAGCGCGGCGTCGTTGCCACCTGCAACTACGAGGCGCGCCGCTTCGGTATCCATTCGGCTATGGCCACGGCCCAGGCCATGAAGCTGTGCCCGGACCTGCTCGTGATTGCCCCGGCCATGGACAAGTACCGCCTGGCCTCGACCCAGATCATGGACATCTATCGCGACTACACCGAGCTGGTCGAGCCGCTCTCGCTCGACGAAGCCTACCTGGACGTGAGCAATGCGACCCGCTGCAAGGGCAGCGCCACCCTGATTGCACAGGAAATCCGGCAGCGCATCGTCGACACCGTCGGCATTACCGCCTCGGCCGGCGTGGCGCCGAACAAGTTCGTCGCCAAGATCGCCAGCGACTGGAACAAGCCCGATGGCCTGTTCCTGGTCCGCCCGGAAGAAGTGGATGCCTTCGTAGCGGCGCTACCGGTAAAGAAACTGCATGGCGTGGGCAAGGTCACGGCCGACAAGATGCACCGGCTGGGTTTGCAGACCTGCGCCGACATGCGCAGCTGGAGCATCGACCGGTTGCAAGAGCATTTCGGCAGCTTCGGCGCCCGTTTATATGACTTGAGCCGCGGTATCGACGTGCGCGAAGTTAACACCTCGCGCGAGCGTAAATCGATCAGTACCGAAGAAACCTACACGCCCGACGTGCCCGACCTGGCCGCCTGCCTGGCGCTGCTGCCGGAGCTGCACCAGCACCTGTTGGGTCGCATCAAGCGCAACAAGGCGGAAAAATTCGTCAACAAGCTGTTCGTGAAGATCAAGTTTTCGGACTTCCAGCAGACCACGGTCGAGTGTGTTGGCTATGCGCCACATATCCCGACTTATGCGCGCCTGATGGAAACCGGCTGGGCCCGCGCCAGCCGTCCGGTGCGCCTGTTGGGCGTTGGCGTGCGCCTGGGCGATACCGAGGTGGTCGAGCAATTGCGGCTGTTCGACGACACCGCGCCAGAGGCCATCGCCCGTATTGTTGACGACGCGTCAACTGCATAATTCTCGTACTCGCTGCCCGCAAGGGCAGCGTAGAATGTCGTTCCCTTGAAATACTGAAACAATCGGATAACAGCCATGTGGTTCAAGAATCTCCAGATATATCGCCTGCCCGCCCCATGGGCATTTACCCCAGAACAGATGGAAGAAGCGCTGCAGTCGCAGGCGTTTGCTCCTGCAAGCAGCAACGAATTGCTGCGCCAGGGCTGGGATTCGCCGCGCGCCAACGGCAAGCTGGTCCACGTCGTCAACAAGCAGATGCTGATGATGCTCGGGTCCGAGAAAAAGTTGCTGCCATCGTCGGTCATCAACCAGGTCGCCAAGGCCAGGGCCGCAGAGATGGAAGAGCAGCAGGGCTTCCCGCCAGGTAAGAAGGCCATGAAGGAACTGAAAGAGCGCGTTGCCGACGAACTGCTGCCGCGCGCGTTTTCAATCCGTAGCAACGTCTGGGTCTGGATCGACCCGGTCAATGGCTGGCTGGTGGTCGATGCGGCCAGCCCATCGAAGGCGGATGACGTCATCAAGCTGTTGCTCAAGGCGGTCGACCGCATGCCGCTGGAGTCGCTGCGCGTGCAGCGCTCGCCGGTGGCAGTGATGACCGGCTGGCTGGAAGCGGACGAAGCGCCGTACGGCTTCACGATCGACCAGGACACCGAACTGCGCGCCACCGGCGAAAGCCGCGCGGCCGTACGCTATGTGAAGCACACGCTGGAACCGGACGATATTCGCCGCCACATCGCCGCCGGCAAGCAGTGCACCCGCCTGGCCATGACCTGGACCGACCGGATCAGCTTTGTGCTGACCGAAGCGCTGGCGATCAAGGGCATCAAGCCGCTCGACGTCATCAAGGAGGGCGAAGCCGCGACCTATAGCGACGATGAGCGCTTCGATAACGACATCATGCTGATGACGGGCGAGCTGGCCAAGATGATGGCAGACGTGGTCGAAGCGCTGGGTGGGGAAGCGAAGGCGTGATCGGTTCCCAGCGCTGTTAACTACAGCTGCTGGAACACGCCTTCGGCGCGGTTCTTGGTAACGTTATCCCACGGGAAGACCTGTCCGTTCATCGCCACATACACACCAGCCGGCAAGACCTGCGCCACGCCGCAGGCGAAGCCGAGATTGAACAGTGCGTCCGAGTTGGCGATCTCGTAGGGGATCATGGCACCGGTCAGCACGATGGTCTGGCCGAGCCCGGCGGCGCCCAGTACCGCGGCGGTGTCGCGCATGGTGTCGGTGCCGTGGATGATGACGATGGCCTGTTCAGGCGCTGCCTGGCATGAAGCCAGAACGCGCTGCCGGTCCGGGTCTTGCATGTCGAGTGAGTCGAGCAGCGGCAGTATGTCGAGCTCGACTGGAACCGTCATGCGTGAGCGGGCAATCACGGCCGGCAAGTGGCTTTCTGCAAAGCCGAGCACGCCATTGAGTTCGTTATAGTGTTTGTCGAAAGTGCCGCCGGTAGCGATGATGCGCAAGGTCATGTTGATTTGTCCACGTACTGAAAAAAGGTGGGTAATGATAGCCGCAAACCGTAGTGGTTCGAAGGGCGGCTGCGCTAGAATCGGTTGGATCGGTTGAGTAGCATCTTCGCTCGCTCTTTCTTTCCACCAGATGTAGAACTGAGTCCATGAAAACCGTTGCACCGGGCACCGTTATCTTCCACCGCCATCGCGGCTATGGCGTGATCACCCACGTCAACCTGCTGACCGGCTGGATTTCCGCGCGTTTCGGTGACGAAGCGCGCACCCTCGACCTGAACCTGTCGACCGACGAAGTGCAGCATGCCGACGGCGAAGCGATCCTGTTCCGCCGCGCCCCGCCTGACCGCATGCCGCATGCGCGCCTGATGGACATGGTGCGCGCGTTGCACGAGGCGGGCTACCAGAAGCTCTACCTGTATTCGTGGCCCAAGCCCTCGGGCCTGCACTGGCGCTGGCATCTGTTTACCGGTCCGCGCAACTGGATGCAGCGCACCTGGCGCGAAGGCTGGTATGGATCGGGGGCGGAGTACAACAATAACCCAGTGATGGGCTGGGGCGACCTGCCTGGCGCCACCACCGACGAGCTGATCCATGCGCTGGCAAAATTCGACCCGCAGGGATTGGCGCAGGCCCTGGGCCGCGACGAAGACCATACGACCTGGTTCGCGCAGGCCTGCGAGGCGCTGCTGCCGGGCTATATGTACAGCCTCAACATCGAACGCCCGCCGGGCGCAGGCTTGATCGACGCGCCGCCGGTGCCCGTGATTCCGGTGCGGGCCGGCTTGCCACCGTATGCCGGGCCGGAAATCGGCTGGCCACCGGGCTGGGCCGGCTTGTGGTCGGGCCGGCATGCGCTGCCGGCGCCGAAAGTCAATCTCACTGGCGAGCCGGCGCTGCGTTAGCTGCACGAACTTAGCGGCACAAACCTAGCGTTGCACAACCTAGCGCCTGCCCACCGCCTCTGGATTGAGCACGTTATCCGGCTGCCCCTGCGCAAACCTCAGCACATTGTCAAACGCCGCCTGGAAATAGATCTCGTAACTGTCCTGCTCCACATACCCCAGGTGCGGCGTAGCCAATACGGTGGGAATGCGCAGCAGAGGCGAGTCGGCACGCAGCGGTTCGCTGGCAAACACGTCGAGCGCCGCATGACCCGGCCGGCCGGCGCGCAGGCTTTGCTCCAGCGCGCCTTCGTCGACCAGTTCCGCCCGACTCGTGTTGACGAACAGTGCATCCGGCTTCATGCGTGCCAGGTCGTCTGCCTTGACGATGCCGCGGGTCGACTCAAGCAGCCGCAGGTGCAGCGTCAACACGTCTGCTTGCGCAAACATGGCCTCGCGCGATGGCGCCGCGTCGTACCCGTCGGCCACGGCCGCTTGACGGCTGGCCTCGCTTCCCCAGACCAGTACCCGCATCCCGAAGGCGCGTGCATAGCCCGCCACGAGCCGCCCGATCTTGCCATAGCCCCAGATCGCAAGCGTACGCCCCCGCAGCGAGCGGCCCAGGCCGTTCAGTACCGGGTTGCTCGAGGCGGTCTGCCACAAGCCATCTTTCAGATTGTTCGCATATGGCACGATCTTGCGGCTGGCCGCCATGATCAGCGCCCAGGTCAGCTCGGACGGCGCCACCGGCGAACCGATTCCTTCGGTGATCACGATGCCGTGCTCGGACGCCGCGGCAACGTCGATATGCCCGCTGACCTTGCCGGTCTGCGAGATTAGTTTCAAGTTGGGCAACCTGGCCAGCAAGGCCGCCGGGAATGCGGTGCGCTCGCGGATCAGCACCAGCGCGTCAAAAGGCGCCAGGCGCACCGCCAATTGACCGACTCCCCGGGTTGGATGGGTGAACACCTTGACTTCGTGGCCGTCGAGAAGGCGAAAGCAAGCCAGAGCGCGCACCGCATCCTGGTAATCGTCGAGAACAGCTATACGCATTGGAGTTTCTTCCGTTTAAGGTTTATCGCGTAGCGAAATAACAGGTTCCAAAAAGATGGGAAATAGCCTACTACATTAGTCGGACATTATTGGCTACTTTTTTGTAGTAACAGCGTCCGAATCGTTGTTTTAGAGGTGTACAATCGGCCAATTAATTGAGGGGATGACACGTTTGTGTTGTCCCAGCAGCAAAGTTCCCGGCTTGCCCAAGAGGCTGCCGACACGACCGCTGTCAGCGCCGCGCTCCCATCGAGCGTCATGCCACCTGGGCACGGCCAGACAGAGAGTCGTCAATCCGGGACGCACAGTATTCTTAATTGGCATCGGAGGTAACTATGAACCAGCCCGTGATGGGCGGCGTCGCCGCTTTGAACGTTCCAGCTTACATCAAACACCAAAAGCTCATCAATTGGGTGGCCGATATTGCCGCCCTGACCAAGCCTGACAGCATCTATTGGTGCGACGGTTCCGAAGAAGAGTACGACCGCTTGTGTGCCCAGATGGTCGATGCCGGCACGATGAAGAAGCTGAACCCGGCAAAACGCCCGAACTCCTATCTGGCCTGGTCTGATCCTACCGATGTCGCCCGCGTCGAAGACCGTACCTATATCTGCGCCGCGACTAAAGAGCAGGCCGGTCCTACGAACAACTGGATGGAACCGGCCGAGATGCGCCGTACCCTCAACGGCCTGTTCGACGGCTGCATGGCTGGCCGCACGCTGTACGTGGTGCCGTTCTCGATGGGCCCGCTGGGGTCGCCAATCGCCCACATCGGGGTCGAGCTGTCCGATTCGCCCTATGTCGCGGTTAACATGCGCATCATGACGCGCATGGGCAAGGCCGTCTACGATGTCCTGGGCCAAGACGGGGAGTTCGTGCCTTGCATCCATTCGGTCGGCATGCCGTTGGGCGCCGGCCAGAAAGACGTGCCGTGGCCGTGCAACCCCACCAAATACATTGTCCATTATCCGGAAACGCGCGAAATTTGGTCGTTCGGCTCCGGCTACGGCGGCAACGCGCTGCTGGGCAAGAAGTGTTTCGCGCTGCGCATTGCATCGAACATGGGCTACCAGGAAGCACAGGCTGGCGGCACTGGCTGGCTGGCCGAGCATATGCTGATCCTGGGCGTCGAATCGCCAAAGGGCGACAAAAAATACGTCGCCGCCGCTTTCCCTTCGGCTTGCGGCAAGACCAATTTCGCCATGCTCATCCCACCCCAGGCCTTCGATGGCTGGAAAGTCACGACCATTGGCGACGACATCGCCTGGATCAAGCCGGGCCCGGATGGTCAGCTGGTGGCGATCAATCCGGAAGCCGGCTACTTCGGCGTGGCCCCGGGCACCAATGACAAGACCAATCCGAACTGCATGGCATCGCTGCGCGAGAATGTTATCTTCACCAACGTGGCGCTGACCGACGACGGCGACGTGTGGTGGGAAGGCATGACCAAAGAGCTGCCTGCGCACCTGATCGACTGGCAGGGCAAGGACTGGACCCCGGCGCTTGGCACCAAGGCCGCTCACCCGAACGCGCGCTTTACCGTGGCCGCCACCCAGAACCCGGTGATCGACCCGGCCTGGGACGACCCGGCTGGCGTGCCGATCTCGGCCTTCATCTTCGGCGGCCGCCGCTCGACCACGGTGCCGCTGGTAACCGAAGCTAACAACTGGGTCGAAGGCGTCTACATGGCCGCGACCATGGGCTCGGAAACCACCGCCGCCGCTGCCGGCCAGATGGGTGTGGTGCGCCGCGACCCGTTCGCGATGCTGCCTTTCATCGGCTACAACATGAGCGACTACTTCCAGCACTGGCTCGACCTTGGCAAGAAAATCGAAGCCAAGGGTGTTGCGCCAAAGATTTTCTGCGTCAACTGGTTCCGCACCGACGAGCAGGGCAGCTTCGTCTGGCCGGGTTATGGCGACAACATGCGCGTGCTCAAGTGGATCCTCGACCGTGCCGACAACAGCGTCCCGGCCGGCAACGCGCACCTGTTCGGCAGCTCGCCGTCGTACGGCGACCTGAACTGGAACGGCATCGACTTCACCGAACAGCAGTTCGAGCAGATCACTTCGATCGACAAGGATGCCTGGACCGAGGAGCTGAAGCTCCATAGCGAGCTCTTCGATAAGCTGGCCTACCGTCTGCCCCAGGAGCTGGTGGATACCAAGGCCAGGCTGGAGCAGCAGCTGGGCGCCTGAGCCAGGCTGACAGCGTGCACAGACAGGGGCGGCGCCGGCGGGCGCCGCCCCTGTTGTTTTTTAAAGCTTTCTTGGAGTCAAGCTGGCGCTTCCCGATCACTTCTACGTTTAGGCTTGATGTTCTTTTACTGTCACCCAAAGGAGCACTAGATATGAACGCTACCATGAAGAAAATCATCGCGACATCGCTGACCGTGCTAATGGCGGGAACAGCCGGGGCTGCGCTGGCCCAGGTGGGACCGGCCAAGGAAGCCGCCACCCCTGGCACCGAGGAGCACCGCGAAAAGCTGCACAACGCAAACGAACACATCAACAAGTCCCTGGAAGTGCTGCGCCAGATGCAGGCAACGCCAGAAATGGCGACGCTGCTGTCGCGCTCGAAAGGCGTGTTCATCGTGCCGGACTACGGCCGTGCGGCCCTGGGCGTGGGCGTGCGTGGCGGCGCCGGCGTCTTGCTCACCCGCATCGGAAACACCTGGAGCAACCCGGCCTTCTATAACATGGGCGGCGTCAGTGTCGGCTTGCAGGCGGGGGCCGAAGCGGGCGCGGTTGCTTTCGTGCTGAACGACCAGAAGGCCTTGAACAGTTTTATGGAGAACAACAAGTTTTCGCTCAACGCCGGCGCCGGCCTGACGCTGGTGGATTGGTCGCGCAAGGGAATGGGCACGGCCGGCTGGGGCAACGTCACGGTCTGGTCTGACACCGAGGGCCTGTTTGCCGGCGTCGACCTGAGCGTGACCGACATCGACTACGACGAAGAGGAAACCGCGGCCTATTACCGGCGCCAGGTTGCCGCGCGCGATGTCTTGACCGGGAAGGTCAAGAATCCTAATGCGGCTGTGTTGAGCAAGTCGCTGGCCAGCATGACCGGTGACAAGGCCGCCGCGAGCATGGGCGCCAGCGGTACCCGCGGCACGACGTCGGACATGACGACCGCCAAGCCGGGCAAGACCCATACGCCCGACATGAAGAAAAACCAGCACGACATGACCACGACCGACAAGGAATACAAGCGCTAGGCGCCGGCGCGGTTTCCATCAACAACGGGGATGCCATGGCGGCATCCCCGTTGTCATTACCGCTGTGGGGCGGCGCGGGTTTTTAACAGCGGCTTGAGATATTTGCCCGTCGCGCTAGCCTTGTTCTTCGCCACGTCTTCCGGGGTGCCGCTGGCCACGATCATGCCGCCCCCGGCGCCGCCTTCCGGCCCCAGGTCGATGACCCAGTCGGCCGTCTTGATGACGTCCAGGTTGTGCTCGATGATGGCAAGCGTGTTGCCCTGGTCGCGCAGGCGATGGATCACCTTGAGCAGCAGGTCGATGTCGGCAAAATGCAGGCCGGTGGTCGGCTCGTCCAGGATATACAGGGTACGACCGGTATCGCGCTTGGACAGTTCCAACGACAGCTTGACACGCTGGGCTTCGCCGCCCGACAGGGTCGTCGCGCTCTGGCCCAGCTTGATGTAGCCGAGGCCGACATCCAGCAAGGTCTGGAGCTTGCGCGCAATCACCGGCACCGGCTTGAAGAACACGTGCGCGTCCTCGACCGTCATGTCCAGCACTTCGGTGATGTTCTTGCCCTTGTAGTGCACTTCGAGCGTTTCGCGGTTGTAGCGCTTGCCATGGCAGACGTCGCAGGGCACGTACACGTCCGGCAAAAAGTGCATCTCGACCTTGATCACGCCGTCGCCCTGGCAGGCTTCGCAGCGGCCGCCTTTCACGTTGAACGAGAAACGGCCAGCCGAATAGCCGCGTTCCTTGGCGGTCGGCACGGTTGCGAACAGGTCGCGGATCGGTGTAAACAAGCCGGTATAGGTCGCCGGATTCGAACGCGGCGTGCGCCCGATCGGCGCCTGGTCGACCGAGATCACCTTGTCGAAGTGCTCCAGGCCGTGGATTGCCTCGTGCGGCGCCGGCTCGGTCTGCGAACCGTACAGGTGGCGCGACAGCGCCGGGTACAGCGTATCGTTGATCAGGGTCGACTTGCCGGAACCGGACACGCCGCTAATGCAGGTCATCAGGCCGACCGGCAGCGTGAGCGTCACGTTCTTGAGGTTGTTGCCGGTGGCGCCAGTGATGACCAGCTGGCGCGCCGGATCCATCTGGGTGCGCTGCTTGGGTACCTCGATACGGCGCCTTCCGTCCAGGTACTGGGCGGTGATCGAGTGCTCGTTCTGCATGATCTGCTCGAGCGTGCCTTCGGCAATGATCTGGCCGCCATGCACGCCCGCGCCCGGCCCCATGTCGACGATGTAGTCGGCGGTACGGATCGCATCCTCGTCGTGCTCGACCACCAGCACGCTGTTGCCGATGTCGCGCAGGTGCTTCAGGGTGCCGATCAGGCGGTCGTTGTCGCGCTGGTGCAGGCCGATCGATGGCTCGTCGAGCACGTACATGACGCCGGTCAGGCCCGAGCCGATCTGCGAGGCCAGGCGGATGCGCTGGGCTTCGCCCCCCGAGAGCGTATCGGCACTGCGGTCGAGCGACAGGTAATCCAGGCCAACGTTGTTCAAGAACTTCAGGCGCGCGATGATTTCCTTGATCACCCGCTCGGCGATCTCTTTCTTGGCGCCGACGAGTTCCAGCGTCTCGAAGAAAGCCAGCGAATCGCGCAGCGGCTTGTCGGATACTTCGTAGATCGCGCGCTGCTGCGCACCCTGGCCGATCTTGACGAAGCGCGCTTCGGTACGCAGGCGCGCGCCCGCGCAGGACGGACATTTCTTTTCGTTGATGAACTTGGCCAGTTCTTCCTTGACCGCCATCGAGTCGGTCTCGCGGTAGCGCCGCTGCAGGTTGTTGACCACGCCCTCGAAGGTGTGCTCGCGGATCACAGTGCGGCCGCGCTCGTTGACGTAGCTGAACGGGATCGAGGTCTTGCCCGAACCGAACAGCACCGCGTCCTGCGCAGGCGCGGGCAAGGTGTCGAACGGCTTGTCGAGGTCGAAGTCGTAGTGCGATGCCAGGCTCTGCAGCATCTGGTAATAGAACTGATTGCGGCGGTCCCAGCCCTTGACGGCGCCGGACGCCAGCGACAGGTGAGGGAAGGCCACGATCCGCTTCGGATCGAAGAATTCGATATGGCCGAGGCCGTCGCATTCCTGGCAGGCGCCCATCGGGTTATTGAACGAGAACAGGCGCGGTTCCAGCTCCTGCAGCGAATAGCCGCAGACGTTGCACGCGAACTTGTTCGAGAAGACGGTTTCCTTCTCGGTATCCATTTCGTAGGCGACCGCACGGCCGTCGGCCAGGCGCAGCGCGGTCTCGAAGCTTTCTGCCAGGCGCTGCTTGATTTCCGGATTCACCTTGACGCGGTCGATCACGACATCGATGCTGTGCTTCTCGGTCTTTTTCAGTTTCGGCAGCTCGTCGATCTCATAGATCCTGGCGGCAGCCACGCCACTGGCCACGCGAAAGCGCACGAAGCCCTGCGCCTGCATCGCCTGGAACAGGTCGCCATGCTCGCCCTTGCGGCCGGCCACGACCGGCGCCAGGATCATCAGCTTGGTACCTTCCGGCATGCTCAGGACCGCATCGACCATTTGCGACACGGTCTGGGCCGCCAGCGGATGGTCCGGGTGCTGCGGGCAATAAGGGGTGCCGACGCGCGCGTAGAGCAGGCGCAGGTAGTCGTGGATCTCGGTGACGGTGCCAACCGTCGAACGCGGATTGTGCGACGTCGCCTTTTGCTCGATCGAGATCGCTGGCGACAGGCCTTCGATCAGGTCGACATCCGGCTTTTCCATCAGCTGCAGGAACTGGCGCGCGTAGGCCGACAGCGACTCGACGTAGCGGCGCTGGCCTTCGGCGTACAGCGTGTCGAAGGCCAGTGACGACTTGCCCGAACCGGACAGGCCGGTGATGACGATCAGCTTGTTACGCGGAAGGTTCAGGTTGATGTTCTTCAGGTTGTGCGTGCGTGCACCGCGGATACGAATTTCTTCCATTAGATGTTGGAGGCTTTCAATAAGTTTGCGGGGCCGGCGCACAAGAAACGGTCGCGGTGAGCGGGCCTATCAGGGGAACCCATTAGTGTAGCCCGTTTTCGGAAATGCTGTACGTCCATCCAGCACTTTTGTGCCGCCAGGATACAATTACAGCCGGTTTTCGACAGCAGGGTTCGGCAGGGACATTCGTATGTGGGCCGTTTCCGCTGCTGTTCAATGACAAAGCGTTCAGCTTCCTGAAATAATTTTTTCCGTGCGAGTGTGAACCTGGATGCGACGGTTTGTGCGGCTCGGTGCATGCTGTCCGACGCCGACCCGCCGGTCGCAAATCTACGTTGAGTTAGAGGCCCTTCGGCCTCATAATAGTTGACTGCAACACCTCGTTCCCTGACGCTTAGAAACGCGCAGAGTCAGGGCTCTACAAAATTAATTGGAGTAATACCATGGCATCAGTTAACAAGGTCATTATCGTCGGCAACCTGGGCCGCGACCCGGAAATCCGCTACATGCCGAGCGGCGACGCGATCGCCAATATCGCAGTAGCCACCTCGTACAAGTCGAAAGACAAGAACACCGGCGAGCAGAAAGAGCTGACCGAGTGGCACCGCATCTCGTTCTTCGGCCGCCTGGCCGAGATCGTCGGCCAGTACCTGAAAAAGGGCTCGTCGGTCTACGTCGAAGGCCGCCTGCAGACTCGCAAGTACACCGACAAGGATGGCATCGAGCGCTACGCGACCGACATCATCGCCGAAAACATGCAAATGCTGGGCGGTCGCCAGGGCATGGGCGGCAACGACATGGGCGGCGGCATGGATGACGGCGGTGGCTACGAGCCACAACAGCAGCAACAGCGCCCAGCGCCACGCCAGGCGCCTCCGGCACCGGCGGCCCGTCCGCAGCCGAAACCGGCGCCGAACTTCTCGGATATGGATGACGACATCCCGTTCTGACGCCTAGCCGCAAAGAAGCAGTCATCGATGCCCCGCATGTCACCGACAAGCGGGGCATTTTATCGTCTGCACAAGATCTTGCGGCGCGAATTGCGCGACTAAAAAGCTGCCGCTTAAGCGGCCCCGACAGGGCGGACCCGGCAGCCTTGCCAGCATCCCTGGCTGCGGCACGTCATGGCGGCGCCTCCGGCGCCTTGTCGGGCTCATCGTCGGCAATGGCGTACACGTCGCCTTCGGTCGCTCCGGTCTCGTGCTTGCGCGCCCGCAGGTCGCGGTAGACCGCGGCTCGCATGATCGTCATTGCCACCACCGGCGCGGTCATGAGCAGAAATAGCGAGATGACGATCTCGTGGATCACCAGGCGCGACTGGGTGACGGTGAAATAGACCATCGAGGCCAGCAGCAGGCAGCCGGCGCCGAGCGTCACGGTGATGGCCGGTCCGTGAATACGTTGATAAAACGTGGGCAGGCGCAGCAGGCCAAGAGCGCCGATCAGGATGATGGTGGCGCCCAGTATCAGCAGCAGCGCCACCGGCAGCGCCGCCCAGCCGGGCAGATGCTCGATGCTGTTCGAGGCCGGGCTCATTCGATGATCTCCCCGCGCATCAGGAATTTCGCCATCGCCACGGTCGACACAAAACCCAGCAGCGCGACCAGGATCGCCACTTCGAAATAGACCTGGGTACCGAAGCGGATGCCCAGCACGATGGCCAGCAGCATGCCGCACATCCAGAGCGTGTCCAGCGCCAGTACCCGGTCATGTGCCGAAGGACCGAGCAACAGGCGCATGGCGCACAAGGCCATCGCGGCCAGTACGCAAACCATGGCGTAGCCAATTGACAGCTCGAGCAGGGTGTCCATAGTCATTCTCCGATTTAAACGGGGGCGGTTTCAAAGATCGCGATCAGGGGCTGCTCGTAGCGTGTCTTGATCATCTCGACCCACCAGGTCTCGTCATGCAGGTCGAAAACGTGCAGCGACATCTCGTGCTGGTCTGGGAAGATCTCGACCAGCACCGTACCGGGTGTCATGTTGATCAGGCAGGCCAGCATCGCCAGGCCATAAGGATCGTGCAAGTCCAGGGGAATGCGGATGAACTGCGATTTGACGGTGCTGAAATCGCGGAACAAGATGACGTAGCAGACGTTGAAGCAGGAGCGCACGATTTCTACCGTCGCCACCGCGATCAGGCGCACGGCGGTGAGCGGCGCGTGCAGGCGCGGGTAGCCGAGCGGCTGCAGCCGGCGCGACAGCAGCGGCGCCGCGATGCCCAGGGCTGCCCCGAACAGCAGGTTGGCCGGGTCGAGCGTCTGGTTAAGCAGCAGCCACAGCGCGCACAGCGCCAGCGACACGATGGGAAAGGGCAGCCAGGGGATCATGGCGCCTCCGCCGGGGGGATGGGGCCGGGTACTGGCGGCGTGCCCAATACCCGGTCGATGTACAAGGCCGGACGGTGAATGTCGGCACTGGCGCGGTCAAGATAGGCGAATATGGGTTCGGCCTGCACCGTGAGCAGGATCGAGACGGTCAGCAGCGCCGCCACCGGCATCACCTCGGCGGTATGCAGACGTGGCGGGCCGGCCGCTTCGGCGGTCCAGAAGGTGCGCACGCCAAAGCGCATCAACGATACGATGGCGATCAGGCCAGAGACGAACACCAGCGCCATGAAAGTCCAGCCGGCAACGGCAATCGCCGGCGCGCCCGCTTCCGGATTGAGCAGCGCATGGAACATGCCGAACTTGGCGACGAAGCCCGAGAGCGGTGGCAGACCCGAAATGGTCAACGCGCAGGCGGCAAAGGCCAGTGACAAGAAAGCCATGGCGGCAGGCACACCCTTGCCCTTCGGTTCGGCCGGCGTGTCTTCGACCGCATAGGCTTCGGCGGTCAGCGCCAGCAGCGCCGCCGCCGGAGTGCGGATGCGGTCGATGAGTTCAATCAGCAGCACAAAGGCAGTCAGGGCCACGGTGGACACAACAAAGTAGTACAGGCCGGCGGTGACGAGCGAGGCCTGGCCGTAGCCGATCACGGCCAGCAGGGTGCCGGACGAGACGACCGCCGCGTAGCCCGCCAGGCGGCCGGCGGTATCGGTGGCCAGCATGCCGGCGGCGCCGAACACGATGGTCGCCATGCCGCCCCACAGCAGCACCTGGTAGCCGTAGTGCGCCATCTCGCCGGCGCTTTCGGGGAATGCCAGCAGCCAGATCCGCAGCACGACATAGGTGCCGACCTTGGTCATCAGCACCAGCATCACCGTGACTGGCGGCGATGCGGCGGCATAGGTGGTGGGCAGCCAGAAGCCCAGCGGCCACATGGCGCTCTTTACCAGGAAGGCCAGCGCCAGTACCGCCACCCCGGTCTTGAGCAAGCCAATGTCGCCCACGGCCATGGCGCCAATCCGTCCTGCCATGTCGGCCATGTTCAGGGTGCCGGTGGTCGCGTAGATCAGGGCTACGCCGACCAGAAAGAACAAGGCGGCGACCAGGTTCACGGCGATGTACTGCAAGCTGGCGCGCAGGCGCGCGGCGTTGTACCCGTGCAGCACCAGGCCATACGAGGCCGCCAGCATCACCTCGAAGAACACGAACAGGTTGAACAGGTCGTGCGTCAGGAAGGCCCCATTGATCCCCATGAGCAGGAGCTGGAACAGCGAGTGGAAGTGCACGCCGATGCGGCTCCAGCGCGGCTGTGCGTAATGCAGGGCCGCCAGCGCCAGCAGCGCCGTGAGCACCAGCATGGCGGCAGACAAGCGGTCTGCCACCAGCGCGATACCGAACGGCGCGGCCCAGTTGGCGCCGAAATACACGCCGATCCCGTCGGGCCAGTCGCCGTCGGCCAGGCCGGCCAGCGCCAGCGCATTGCCCAGCAGCGCCAGCGCGCAGCCATACGACAGCGCGAACTTCAGGCGGTGCCGGCCTTGCTTGACCGTGGCCAGCACCGCGCCGCTCAGCAGCGGCAGCAAAACCGGCAGGATCACCAGGTGCAAGGTCCAGTCAAGACTCATGCTTCAGGCTCCTCGCCATCGACATGGTCGGTGCCGGTCAGGCCGCGTGCGCCGATCATGACCACCAGGTAGAGCGCGGTCGTGGCGAAGCCGATGACGATCGCGGTGAGCACCAGCGCCTGCGGCAAGGGGTCGGCCAGGGCCGCCGGGTCGGGCACCGTGCCGCTGGGAGTAAGGGGCGGCCGGTCCACGGTCAGCCCGCCCATGGCGAAGATGAACAGGTTGACGGCGTACGACATCAGCAACAACCCGATCAAGACCTGGAAGCTGCGCGGACGCAGCACCAGCCAGATGCCCGAGCCAAACACGATGCCGATGGCCAGCGCCATGACGAACTCCATTACCTGATCTCCTTGGTGGGCGGAAGTATCGCCAGCACTGCCTTGCGGCTGGCGCTGACCCCGGATGGCGCGCGGCGGCTACGCAGCGACTGGTGCGCCAGCGCCACCAGGATCAGCATGGTAGTGCCGACCACCACAAAGAATACGCCGAGGTCGAACACGAAGGCCGAGGGCAGGTGCAGCTCGCCCAGCAGCGGCAGCGTAACGTGGGCGGTGTGGCTGGTCAGGAACGGATAGCCGAGCAGCCAGGCGCCCAGGCCGGTGGCGCAGGCGCATACCAGGCCCCAGCCGATCCACTGGTGCGGCCGCAGGCGCAGGTGCGATTCGACCCAGTCGGTACCGGCCACCATGTACTGCACGATGAGGGCGGTGGCGAAGATCAGGCCGGCGACGAAACCGCCGCCCGGCAGGTTATGGCCGCGCATGAAGAAATACACGGCGATCACGCCCATCACCGGCAGCAGGAAGCGCAGGTAGACCGCGTGGATCATCAGGTAGCCGTCGCGCGCCTGCTGCGCCGGTTTCTGGGTGATGGCCGGATCGACGTCGCTGGCCTGCTGCAGCGGAATGGCGATGCTTTCCGGCGCCGGGCGGAAGCGGCGCAGCAGCGCGTAGACGGTCAGTGCCACCGCCGCCAGCACCGTGATCTCGCCCAGGGTGTCGATGCTGCGGAAGTCGACCAGCAGCACGTTGACGACATTTGCGCCGCCACCTTCGGTCAGCGCGCGCAGCACGAAGAAATCGCGGATGCTGGGCACGGCCGGCTGGTTCAGCACCGCATAGCTTGCCACGGCCAGCACCAGGCCGCCCGCCACCGCCACCGCCGCGTCGCGGGCGCGCCGCAACCGGGTGCTGCGCGGCGCGCGCTCGGCCAGGTGGGGAGGGCGCAAACGCGGCGGCAGCCAGCGCAATCCGAGCAGGATCAGCACCGTGGTGACGGTTTCGACCATCAGCTGGGTCAGCGCCAGGTCGGGGGCCGACAGCCACAGGAAGGTGACGCTGGTGGCCACGCCGGTGGCGCCGACCAGCGCCAGCGCCGCCAGCCGGTGGTATTTGGCCTTCCAGGCAGCGGCCAGCGCGCTACCGGCGCCGATCAGCCAGAGTAGCGCGAACAAGGGGTGGATATCGCCGAGCGCCGGCCCGGACCAGCTATCCAGCGCCGGCCAGTGCGGCTGGGTCAGCAGCAAAGGCGCCGCTACAAAAGCGCTCAGCAGCACCAGCAACTGCGGCTGCAGCCGGCGCGTGCCGGCCAGGCGGATCAGCCAGGCGGCGCCCTGCGACATTCCGAGCATGGCGCTTTCGTAGAGTTGCGCGCCCTTCAGGCGATGCAGCAGCGGCACCCGGTCGCGCTGGGCCAGCTCGAAGCGGTAGCGCAGCAGCAGGTAGCACAATACGCCACCGCCCAGGGCCACCAGGCTCATCATGAAAGGCAGGTTGAAGCCGTGCCAGATCGCCAGGTCGTAGGCCGGCATGGTGGGGCCGAGCACCGAGACCGCCGCCACCGCCAGCACGTCGCCCACCACGCGCTCGGGCATCACGCCGACCGCAATGCACAGCAGCACCAGGCATTCGATCGGCACCCGCATCCAGCGCGCCGGCTCGTGCGGTTCGTCCGGCAAATCGCGCGCCAGCGGCCCGAAGAACACGCTGATGAAGCGCAGCGAATACACCACGCTGAACAGGCCCATGAGCACCGCGGCCACCGACATCCACCAGTTGTCGGTACCGCCCACGATCATGGTCTGGGCAAAGAACATTTCTTTCGACAGGAAGCCGTTCATCAGCGGCACCCCGGCCATGGCGGCACTGGCCACGATGGCCAGTGCCGCGGTATGCGGCATGGCGCGCTTGAGGCCACGCAGCTGGCGCATGTCGCGGGTACCGGATTCGTGGTCGATAATGCCTACGGCCATGAACAACGAAGCCTTGAATACAGCATGGTTCATGGTGTGGAAAATCGCTGCCACCACCGATAGCGGCGTGCCGATGCTCATCAGCACTGTGATCAGGCCCAGGTGGCTGATGGTGGAATAGGCGAGCAGCCCCTTCATGTCGTGCTGGAAGATCGCAAAGAAGGATCCCAGCAGCAGGGTGCAGACCCCGGCTGAGCCCAGGATCCAGAACCATTGCTCGGAGCCGGCCAGGGCCGGCCACAGGCGAATTAGCAGGAAAATGCCGGCCTTGACCATGGTGGCCGAGTGCAGGTAGGCCGACACCGGTGTCGGCGCGGCCATTGCATGCGGCAGCCAGAAGTGGAAGGGAAATTGCGCGCTCTTGGTCAGTGCGCCCAGCAGCACCAGCACCAGCGTTGGCACGTACCAGTCATGCGCCCGGATCAGGTTGCCTGCACCCAGCACGGTCTCGAGCTCGTAGCTGCCCGCCATCTGGCCCAGCAGCAGCACGCCGGCCAGCAGGCACAGGCCGCCGACGGTGGTGACCGTGAAGGCCATGCGTGCGCCGCGCCGCGCGTCGTTGCGCTCTTGCCAGTAACCGATGAGCAGGAAAGACGTAACGCTGGTGAGTTCCCAGAACACCACCAGCTGGATCAGGTTACCCGACAGCACCACGCCGAGCATCGCGCCCATGAACGCCATGATATAGGCGTAAAAGCGCGGCACCGGGTCGCGCCGCGACATGTAGTAGCGCGCATACAGCAGCACCAGCAGGCCGATGCCCAGCACCATGATGGTGAACACCCAGGCCAGGCCATCCATGCGCAGGATAATGTCGAGGCCGAGCGCAGGCAGCCAGGCGAAGCGCTCCTGCGGCACCTCGCCGCTGGCAATATTCTTGAACTGGGAAATGGCCAGCAGCAGCGCCACCAGGGTGGCGCTACCGGCGACGGCCGCCGGGCGCTCACGCGACTTGCCCGGCATGCTGGCGGCGACGATGGCAGCGGCAAAGGGCAGCAGGAGCAGCAACAGGAGCATGCCGCTCAGCTCCCGTGCGGGCGACGGCCCGGTTGGATGCGGCCGTCAGCCATCGCCGCTGCGTTCCGGTTGCGGCCCGCACGCAGGCCGCTTGCAAGCAGCGGGTGCCATGGAGGGAAAGCATGGGTACTGTCGTTCACGCTGTTCTCCGGGCCGGGTCAAGTGGTAAGTATGTCCACTTTACCGTTTTTGCATGGGATACGGCAACGCGTTAGACCAGCATTCCGATCCCGCGGCAGCATAGGTCACACGCCAGCATGCACGAATGCCGGGGTTACCAGAAATACACGTCCACGCCAGGCACCGGATCCGGCAAGCAGCATCACGCGATGTGCGTCCAGGCAGGACACGCTATTTCACAATTGAAGCAGATGCCGATGTGTAATGTCGCTGCCTGGAATATATCGTCTTGCCACGCAAGTTGGTCATGTCTGCTTGCATACAATTTAGGCAGCCAAGGTTTGGGCCATGTTCTGATAGATGCTTTTTGACAATGCTTCAGAACTGAAGGTTTTCGATAGTTTCAGCAATATTTGCTTACATATTTCGGTATTTTTGAATTTTTAGTCCCGAATCTCAGGATTTGGTTGATACACAGTTAATAAAGTTGTTTTAATTGTGTGGAGCCGTTACAACGTCCGAAGATTTTTTTTCGTACGACAAACACAGAATTTTTCCAGACGGTAAAATTTCTTCTCATCAGCTTTCCACGTTTTCTGTCCAGGTCAGCTCGTGCATTTCAAGGCCCCTCACCGGCAGGCCTTTCTCCCAACATTTAACAATTCATTTCGCTCAATGCACACTTCTGTTTCCGCTCCGCGGAGGATCTCTTTCGCGCTAAGCAATCAGTTCGCACTGCCGGTCCTGTTCGCGCTATTCGGCCTCATCATGGGCACCTGGGCCGGCCGCATTCCGGCACTGGCCGAGCGGATCCAGCTGTCGCACGCGGCGCTGTCGATGGTCTTGTTGTGCGGCGGAGTGGGCGCCGTGCTGTCGTTTCCGGTGTCGTCCTTCCTGATGGGTCGCTACGGCGCCCGCAAGTTGGCTCTCGGCTCGGGCATGACCCTGCTGGCGGTGCTGGTGGCGATCGGCCTGGCGCCGAACGTGTCGCGCCTGATGATGGCGGTCCTGATGCTGGGACTGGCCGCCAGCACCTTCGATGTCGCCATCAACTCGGCCGCCACCCGGCGTGAAAAGCAGACCGGCAAGGCTGGGCTGTCGACGCTGCATGGTATCTGCTGCGCCGGCGGCTTGGCCGGCGCCACCCTCGGCAGCCTGATGGCCAGCTTGAAGATCGCTCCTGGCACCCACTTCCTGATGCTGGCCGGCCCGCTGGTCGTGGTGCTGTGGTGCGCCTTCGCCATGATGGACGAGGGCGACAGCGCCGAAGCCGTGGAAAAGAAATCGTTCGCGCTGCCGCGCGGTCCGTTGGCACTGTTGGGGCTGCTCGGTTTCATGGGCTCGATGGCCGAAGGCAGCATTGCCGATTGGGGTGGCGTGTTCCTGAAAGCGCACTTCGGCGCCCCTGCCGGTATGGCGCCGCTGGCCCTGTCGGCTTTCTCGCTGATGATGCTGCTTTCGCGCCTGGTGGGCGACAGGCTCAAGGGCCGCTTCGGCGCCCAGCGACTGGTCTCGCTCGGCGCGCTGGTGGCCGCCGCCGGCCTGTTCTTCGCGGTGGCGGCGCCGAGTGCCCCGGTCGCCCTGGGCGGTTTCGCGGTCGCTGGCGTCGGCCTGGCGCTGCTGTTCCCCTTCGTATTCAGCGCAGCCGGCGCCCAGGGCCCGATGGCGCTGGCGGCGGTGGCCAGCATGGCCTATAGCGGCAGCCTGATTGGCCCGCCGATCATTGGCGCGGTCGCCCACTTCGTCGGCATGCAGGCCGCGATCGGCTATCTCGGCGGTCTGTCGATCGTCATCGCCCTGGTGGCTAGCCGTACCCGGCTGCTCAAGTAAGTCAAGGACTGACGGCGGCCCGGAGGCGGAGCCTGGATTGGCGGTATCATCAGGGATCGACTCGCCCGGATAAGCAACCATGCTCCAGACTCCCGCCTCCTTTACGCCGCTGTTCGCGGCACGCCCCGACCCTGCGCCCTGCAGTTTCCTGTTCCACGATGGCCGCTTGCTGGTGCGCGAAAGCGACCTGTCGCTGCCCGATGGCTTGGTGCTCGATGCCTTGGGCGTCGACCGCGCCCGCCTGCAGCCGCTCGGCATGTACGGCGAACGTTATTGCCAGGCAGGCTGGTTCGACAGCGAACCGCTGCCACCGCCCGGCTTTGCCTGGCGCAGCCTGCGCTCACTGTTCGCCGACATGCACTCAGAGCTGGTGGGCCTGGCGGCGCGCGCCGCGCAGGTGGCGGAATGGGCCCGTACCCACCGCTTCTGCGGCGCCTGCGGCAAGGATACCGCGCTCACGGCGGGCGAGCGCTGCTTCAAGTGCAGCGCCTGCGGCCACATGGCCTATCCGCGCATCTCGCCGGCGATGATGGTCTTGATCCGCAAGGGAGACAGCGTGCTGCTGGCGATGCACCTGGCCTCGCCCACCAAGCGCTATGTGCCGCTGGCGGGTTTTCTGGAGGCCGGCGAATCGGTCGAGGAAGCGATCCACCGCGAAGTGTACGAAGAGGTCGGGCTGCGGGTGCACAACCTGCAGTATTTCGCCAGCCAGTCGTGGCCTTTCCCGCATTCGCTGATGCTGGCCTTTACGGCCGACTACCTCGATGGCGAGATCCGGGTCGACGCCACCGAGATCGCGGACGCGCGCTGGTTCGGGCCGCACGACGAATGGCCCGAACGGATACCGCACGTATCGATCTCCAGCGTGCTGGTCGACGCGCACCGCCCGCCAGGCCGGTAAGGGACCGCATCATGGCTGCAACGCCGGGTTGTCGCCGGCGTTGCGGCTAGCTTGCGGCCTGGCGCCGGTACTGCGCAGCTGTACGGCGCGCTGCAACAGATCGAACCAGAACGGCGCGCCGAACAGGGTAGTGCCGGCGCTGATCAGCCAGCCGGCCACCTGCAGCGCAAAGGCGGCATCGAGCACGGGCGGGAAGCTGGTCCAACCGATCGGCATTGCCCACAGCTGGCGTAGCGCTTCGGCGTCGAGCGCTGTCGGAGCCAGCTTGATCTGGGCGCTCAGGGTTGGAGTCTGCCACAGCGTCTGGAACAGGTGGATGCTGTCGATATTGAGCATGATCGCCAGCAGCAGGGCCAGCAGAAAAGAAATCAGGAGCTGGCGCCGCTTGTAGACCCCGGACAGTCGTTCCATCGCGCTGTTGAACCAGCCGGCGATGCCTTCCTGGAAGCGCGCCAGGTCGCCGCCCGACTGGCGGTACAGCGCCAGCAAGACCCGCCGCACCTGCTCGTCGGGCAAGGCCTCGATGGCCGCCTGCAGCGGGATAGCCGGGCTGGTGCGCAGGGAATCGAGCAGCGCGATCGCGAAATGCGCTGGTTCGATATACGATGGCCGCACCGACAATGGGCGCCGCGCAGTCGAACTGCCGTGCGGATTGACCAGCGGATGGTCGTACAGGCTTTGCGCCAGCGCCTCGCAGCGCGGGTCGGCCAGCATGCGCTTGATGGCCGCGAGCAGCATGTTGGCGCGCAGTCTGAAGGCCGCCGCCAATGCTTCTTGCAAGGTACTGACAACCAGTGCCAGCGTGCCGTAGCAAAACGTCAGGCCGATGGCCACTTCAAGGACCGTGCTGCCGAACATGGTGATCTCCCGAGGCTGGAACCACTGTCCACGCTACGCCGGACCTGACGCCGAGACATTAAGCTTGCTCAAGAAACCGGCAGCACCCCGACCCTCAAGCGCATTTTCTATATACTTGCGGCAAATCGATTTTTCTGGGATTCACCATGTCTGACAATGAAACTTTCACCGAGCACGACTGGCGTCGCCTGCTCACCAGCCTGGGCGAGAATCCAGACCGTCCCGGCCTGATCGAGACGCCAAGCCGCGTGGCAAAGGCGTGGAAACACTGGACTTCGGGCTACGACCAGGATCCGGTCGAAGTGCTCAAGGCGTTCGAGGACGGCGCCGAGCAGTACAACGAGCTGATCGTGGTGCGCAACATTCCGGTGTATAGCCATTGCGAGCACCATCTGGCCCCGTTCTTTGGCAAGGCCACCGTTGGCTACCTGCCCAGCGGGAAGATCGTCGGCCTGTCGAAACTGACTCGTCTGGTAGACATTTTCTCGAAGCGACTGCAAGTACAGGAACGCCTGACGATCCAGATCGCCAATGCGCTGATGGAAGTGCTCGAGCCAAAAGCGGTCGGCGTGGTCATCAAATGCCGCCACCTGTGCATGGAAAGCCGCGGCATCCGCGCCATCGGCGAAGAGACCATCACCTCGGCCATGCTGGGCGAACTGCAGCCGAATCTCGGGCTGCGCACCGAGTTTCTCGCGCTGGCGCGCGATTAAGGGCGCGGTTCACGCTGCGGCTCATTGCCGCCCTCGCCTGGGAACCTGTTCCGGATCCGCGCCTCCAAGCTAGTTTGGGGGATTGCCATGGAACGTCCCGCCTATCCCAGCGATATTTCTCGCGAAGGCTTCGAGGCCTTGCGTGGCGTGCTGGAAGCGGCACGCCGCAAGACCCGGCCGCGCAAGCACGACCTGTACGACGTGTTCTGCGCGGTGCTGTATTTTCTCAATACGGGTACGACCTGGCGCAACATGCCGCCAGGATTTCCGCCGTGGCGAACCGTGCACGAATATTTCACCCAATGGACCATGATGCGGGCCGGCGACCGTAGCCTGCTCGAGAGCGTGCTCGAGAAATCGGGGCGCGAGGTGGAACTGGCCCAGCTGCGCAAGATCCAGGGTCGCCGCTAGCCTGACGTTCTACATGGCGCAATTGTCGATTCATCGCCACATTGTTGCCATGATCGAAATGTGCGCGGGCATGGATGGGTTAAGCTAGCGATAAAGTTATCAATATAATATCGTTTGGCGATTTCCATGCTCGAGTACCTGAACCTCACCCTGTTTTCTGTCCTGAACGCGGATGCCGATTTGACCGGCTGGCAATTGATCGGTGCCGTCTTTGCGGCGCAATGGCTGATCTACCTGATGCCGCTGTCGCTGGTACTGCTCTGGACCGGCGGCGGCAGGGCCGGCCGCGAAGCCGCGCTGCACGCCCTGGTTGCGGCCGTTTGCGCGCTCACGCTCAATGGCTTGATCGGACAATTCTGGTACAGCCCGCGTCCCTTCGTCGCCGAGATCGGCCATACCTTCCTGTTCCATGCAGCCGACAGCTCGTTTCCGAGCGACCATGCCACCAGTATGCTTTCGGTAGCGCTGGTGCTGGCCTTCAGTCAGGCTCCACTGGCGCGCCGCATCGGCTTGCTGCTGCTGCCGCTGTCGCTGGTGGTGGCCTGGTCGCGTGTTTATCTCGGCGTGCATTGGCCAAAAGACATGGCTGGCGCACTGGTAATGTCAGCGGCAATGGCCTGGCTGGTGAGCACGCCAGCGCTGCGCGCCGCTTGCGCACAGCAGCTGCCTTTGCTTGAAAACATCTACCGCCGCGTACTGGCACTGCCAATCGGCCGCGGGTGGCTACGGCCTTGAGTATTCATCGCGACCAACAGCGAGCCTTACGGGGCGGCGTCTACCGCCTCGAATATCAGTTTCTTGTCGTCATTTAAGTGGAATACCCCCAGCGCTTTGCCGGTCACGGCTTGCGCTGCCGGCGCTGCGAGCTCGGTGCAATCTCCGGTATCGACCTGCCAGGTGTCGTCGCCCGAGCGCAGGATGTACAGGTTCGGGCCGCTGGCGAACAGTTCGATTTCCAGGCCCGTCAAGGTGCGTGGCCCGAGTTGGATCATGCGCTGGCAGTCCGGCAGCCGCGCGGCAGTCAGCTTGACCTGGCCTTCCTTGCTCCAGAAATAATCTTGCACGACACGTAAAGTCAGCGCGTGGTCGTTGTTGTCGATCCGGTAGCTGGCGGAATCGTTCACGCAGCCGGTCAGGAGCAGTGGTGCAAGCAGCGGCAGGAGCAGGGAATAGGGATGGCGCATGGGCGGGTCCGGTAGCGGTGATGCAGAAGTGCATCGCGTGACGGAGTATAGAAGCGCCATGGAGCGTGCGCAACCGCGCCCGGACTCGACCTGCTCACCGGCTAGAAGTCGACGCCCAGGGTGAGCGAGCCGATCGTATGGCGCGGCACCCGCAGCGCCTCTCCCGCAGGCACCCGGAACTCGGCGGTACGGCGGGTTGCCCGCAGCTGCGCGAACCATGGGCCGTGGTCGCGGCCACGCGTGCTCGGAAAATCCATTCTCAGGCCAGCCGTCAGGTCGCCAACCCAGCGCCGTGGCCGCACTCCCGGATCGTCGCGCCATGGCCGGCCCTGCAAGAACAGGTTGTACGCCATGCCGCGCACTTCGGCGCCCACCGTCACCGTGCACTGGACCCATTGCCAGCGACACGCCGTGTCGAGCGGCGCGGCCCGGTTCACGATGCCGGGTGGGGCCGGCGACACTGGTGGCAGGTTCTTGCCCAACGTGACAGTGACGCCGCCGGCGGCATAGCTCATGAGATTGCCCACCGCCAGGCGCCAATGACCCGCGCTGTGCAGGCGGATATTGCCAACCACGGCGCCGGACAGGCTCGGCCAGGCCGAGCGCCGTTCGGCCGAGACCAGCACGGCCAGGGTATTGCCGACCTGGTGATCCCACCCGCGCGGTTCCGGGCGATCGAAAATGCGGTGAAACAGTTTCTGGGCGGGTTCGGCCAAGGACAGCTTGCCCGTCACACCGGCCTGGGCACTCAAGGTCGTGATCGCTTGGCCATCCGCTTCCATGAACAACCACGCCCGCTCGACATACAGCAGGCCGGCATAAGGCCGGTCGAAGGGCTGCCGGGCGGCGATCGTGATGTCGGCGGGGGTGTACATCAGCTGCCCCACGCTGTGCTGGCTCAACAGCAAGCGGGCATCGGCGCAGCCGAACCAGCGGCAGGCGGCGTCGGTCCAGCGCCGGGTGGATTCGCCCCGGGTATCATCGGTGGTGCGCGAACTGAACTGGATGCCGTTGGTGTAATAGCGGTCGGTCTTGAACCAGCTATCGTTGTCCCAGGTGACGTAGCGGGCCTCGGAGGCGCTGCAGGCGCTCGCATGCAGGCAGGCGAGGAGGGTGATGACGCTGGCCGCGGTGCGCATGGTCGTCCTTTCTTTATTGAAATATCCTCCAGTCTTGACCTCTCCCTGACGACCTTATTGATCTGCAACAGCAAATGGCTGGGTTCAATTCGGACAATCCGGTTTCTCAATGTGCGCGATCTTCGACACCCCGACCCTGGGCGCGGTGATCCCGGCGCGCCCAGCCTGCCATTGATTAGCCGCGCAGGATGTCCAGCAGCTCGGACGGCATGCCGAATTCGCGCTCCGGCGCCATTTTTCGCAAGGTCTCGATCGGCGCATATCCCCAGCTGACCGCCCCGAACGCTACCCCGGCCTGGCGCGCCGCTGCGGCATCGAGCGCCTGGTCGCCCACATACAGCGCGTGGCCTGGCGCCAGGCAGGCTCGCCGCACCACCTTGCGGATGCGCCCGGCCTTGCCGAACATCGCCATCCCGCATTCGTATTGCGTGAACAAACCGCTCAAGACCGGCCCCAGCACCAGCCGTACGTTCTGCTCCGAGTTCGACGACACGATCGCTAGCCGCACGCCGGCGCGGTCGAGCGCGTGCAACACCTCGCCTACGCCATCGAACAGCGGGATGCGCGCCGCGTTCTCGCGCATCAGGGCAATGAAGCTGCGCGATGCCAGCGGCAGCTTCCAGGCCGGCATGCCGAGGTGGCGCATGATGGCGCGCAGGTCGTGGTGGCGCAGCGCTTGTGCTTCGCCCGCCTGGATGCGCCCAAAGCCGTGCTGGTCGGCGATCTGGTTGAACACGCTCACAAAAAAGGGAAACGAATCGGCCAGCGTGCCGTCGAAGTCGAAGATGGCGAGACGGTAGGGCATCGGCGCTGCCGTTTCGCTCAAGCGATAAATCCGCAGATCGAGCTCGATGCGTCCGGCTGCGACACGGGGCCCTGTAGGGTGTCCTGATTCACGGATGCTCCTTTGGCGTATGGAAGGGATAGCCACCATGATGAAGCATTTTACGGAAATCGCCCGGCACTACACTTTTGCGGCGTCTCAACAACCAGGCCACTATCCTCGACCCGGTGTTACGCAAGACGCGCCATCAGCAGTCCGTGGCCGGGGCGCCGTCGACCATGCAGGTCATGGCGACGCGGCGGCGTTCGACGTAATCCGGCTGCGTGACGATTGCAGGATCGTCGGACCCGCATACAGAAGCATTGCAGGCGAGGGCATCGATTGTGTAGATCGTCTTGCCGATGGCGACCCCGGGGCTGGACTCGCCTTCATTGAAGCCCCGTGCCGTACAGTCGACGCGCACCATGAAGCCGCTGTCGGCGTTGAACGCGCTCAAGGTCTGGCCGGAGAAGCAGGCGCCGCCCGCCCGCAACTGGTGAAAGCCCCATTCGATGCCCGCGCGCGCCGCCAGGTTGGCACGCGCACCGAGTATCGCCTGGTTAGTGGTGGCCTGCTGGGTGCCAGATAGCCGCAGCAGCGCCACGCACACGCCGGCCACCACGATCAACAGGACGACCGCCGCGATATACGCAAATCCGGACTGGCGCCCGCGCTGGTTCACGGCGCCGCTCATGGTACGTTGCTCACGTGGGCGCCGAGCGTCAGCGGCACCGATTCATTGCCGGCGCTCAGGGTCAGCTGCAGCTGGATAAAGCCGCTCTGCTGCGTAGCTCCCTGGTTGGGACTGAAGACGAACTGGCAGTCCGTGACCCCGGTCGCCAGTACTGGAGAATTGGACGGCACGCTACAGTCCTGGGTCGCTGCGATCGGCCGGGTGATGCGAAACAGCTTGTCGCCGTTGCAGACATAGCTGGTTGCCTGTGCGGCAGGCACGACCACGAAGCGCCCGCCGTCATAGCCGAACGGAATGCTGATGGGCGCCCTCAGGTTGATCCGGTGTGGACCCATCCAGGCATTGGCCGAGCCGGCGTCGCGGGTTTCCACGGTATCGATCAAGACCGCGTTGCGCCGGTTGTAGACGTCGTCCGGGTTCTGGTTGCCGATGACGACCAGGTCGCCTCCGGCCGGTACCACGTTAAAGGATGTCACCACGTCGAAGCGGGTGGTGGCGGCGTCATGCTCGAGAAAGGCTTCATTGCCGGCCTGGGCGACATCGGGCCCGGTACGGTAACGGCCACCGGCGCTGGTCGGCACCAGCTCCAGGCATTGCGCGCCCTGCAGCCTGAGCGAATTCGGTACTGCTGCGCGCACATCGGTCACGATGCGGCGCAGCGCTGTGTCGGCCTGGTCGGTCAGGCCGGCGCGCCGGCCGACCTTCATGTAGCCCTGGATCGTCGGACCGAGTTGCATCGCCACGATGCCGCCGATGACGCCGGTCAGCACGATCACGATCACCAGCTCGACCAGCGAAAAACCGCGCTGGTTTGCCGCCGCATGCTGCCGCCTCATGGCCGGGTTCTCCAGCCAGTCAGCGCCAGTTGCTGGGCGCCGTTGGCGACGGTGACCGTCACGCGCAGGGCGTCGCCCTGTGCGACGCCGGGCAGCACGACGCCATTCACATTCACGCGCACGCCGATGCTGTAGTTTTCGAGGCCGGCAATGGCGGCGCCGTCGATATCCTTGATGCCGCTTGTTGCGTAGCCGTCGCGGGCGTCGTCGGCCGGATCGAAATCGCGCACGTCGTTGAACTGGCTGCGGGCCGTGGCAGGCGGCGCGCCGTCAGGATCGCTGAAAGGCTTGAGCAGCACCTCTTCCATCATGCTCTCGCCGATCGCCAGCATTTGCTGGGTGACCACCGGATTGGCGCTGGCGCGGTTGGCCTGCATGAACGCGCCCACCAGTCCAGCCAGTGCCGCGCTGACGATGACGATGGCCACGATCAGTTCGATCAGCGTGACCCCGGCCATGCGCTTACGGTACAACTTGTACATGGCCGGTGCTTCCTTCGAAGGTAATGGTGCGGCTGGTGTCGCTCTGGATCACGACCGTGCCGCTGACTGGCGTGCGGCCGTCCGCGTCCGACGTGATCATGCCGTTCGGCTGGAAGTACAGGGTGGACGGACTTGCCGCCGCCGTCACGCCGCTGGCGCTGGTGGAGTAGGTCTCGGCATTGAGCGGCTCCGTGCAGTTGCGCCTGGTGGACGAGGGGGACATGGTCAAGGTGACGGCGCTGGCGCCCACGCTTGCGCACACCAGCCTGCGCCGCGCAACGGCCGACTTCTGCGCGGTGCGCAAGGCGCTCACGACCTGGTCGCCGAAGGCGGCTGCGGCCATCGTGTTGTTGCCCATCATGCGAGGCACGCCGATGGCGGCGATCACGCCGATCAGCACCATCACCATCACCAGCTCCACCATCGTGAAGCCGCTCGCACGCCCAAGGGTGGCAACCTTCAATTGAACACCTCGCGCACGTGGATCAGGCGGCGCTGTTCCGGTGGCAAGATGCCGAAGCTCGCGCGTCCTGCCGGGTCGCGGCGCCCTGCTGGCGAACAGGTCGACACCATGGGCCGCAGCCACGGCACGCCGGCCCCGGTCGACGCCGGACGGGCAGCGCCCAGGCAGGCATTGTCGGTACCGGTGCTGCCGAGGTTCGACGCGATGTCGTACCAGCCTGGGCCACCCCCGCTCAGTTGCAGCGTGAAGGCCGCCGCGCCCTTGGCCAGCTTGAAAGGATCTGGCGCGAAGGTTTTTTGTAGCGTCATGCCGGTGGCGTTTGGCGTAAAGACGAAGGCGCCGGGCGGAATGACCGTGTAGTCGTCCTCGTCGTTGATCAGCCAGCTGCGGCCGGTCCAGTATTCGGCTGTCACCGGAATTGCCAGGGGCGAGCGCAGGTTGCCGACGCGGTTGCCCAGGCGCAGGCGCCCGCTGCGGATGAAAGGCTGCACCTGCGCTTCGGCCGAAGCCGGAGCGGACGACACGACTTCGAGTGCGCCGGTCTTGCCGTTGCTGGCGCGCAGGCGGATCTGCAGCGGACTATTGGGATAGGCAGTGAAGGTATAAGCCGGTTTGACCGTGGCAAGGCCATTGATGAAGGTTTCCGCCGCAACCGTGGCGGGGGCGAGCGCGCCCGGCGCCGGCAGCGCGAACGCGGTGCCGTCCTGCTTGACGGCCGCCAGCGTGACCGTTTCGCTCAGACCCAGTGCGTGCGCATAGTTCCTGGTCGGTGCGCCGCCCGCGCCCATGGCAGAGACCTTGAGTTCGATCGGCTCGCCCGAGTAATACGAGGGCCGTGCGTCTGCCCGCGACAGCTCGAAGTAGGCCGGAACAAAGGGCCCCACGTTGCCCGGGCAGCTCGTGAGCGTGCCCCGGGTAGTTCCCGCGACATTTACGCCGCCACCGAGGAAACTGGTCAAGCTGGCTTCGAGTTCGATCTTGCCGACTTCGGACCATGAGGTCGTGACGCTCGCTTCGCCATCCCGGAACGTGATGGCGCGCGTGCTCAGGGTGCCTGGCTCACCTGCCTGGGCGCGGCAGGCGACGTCCAGTGCGACCGTGTGGCCGCTGGCGCCGGCGCCGTTCAAACCGTCGGTGTCAAAATTCTTCGTGACCGCACCATTGGCATTCCTGGCACGGATAGTGACCGAAAAATCGGCACCAGCACGCAGCGGTCCGGCCGGCTTGACGAGCTCGAATTCCTTGGGGGCGGTGATGAACGAGGTATTGCCGTTGGCGGTAATGCCCTTGCCGGTGTTGATCGATCCACTCAGGTCCAGTTCGCCGGCATCGGCATAGAGCAGTGGCAACGACGCTTCGCCATTGCCGTTGAAGGTCGTGCTGCGGGTCTGGATCGTGCCTGCCGCGGCATTGCATGTCAGTGGGTTGCCGTTGAGCGTGAGCGCGACGGTGCCTGTCTTTGGCTTGCTGTAGTCGCAGCGGTATTGCACATCATAGGTGGCGCCTCCAAAGGCGGTGACGCAGGCCGACTGGTCCGCGCTCTGCTTGACCGCCTTGATCGCGAGCGTCTTGCTCTCTCCCGCAATATGGCTCCCGACGGGGCCCAGCAGCAGCTTGGCCCCGCCGATGAACTCCATGGCGCAACTATTGGTTCGCTTGACATCGTTGTAGCAGACGTCGGCCCATTGCGGCTGGGGCGTGGCGGTGGGGATCTCGAGCGTCGCCGTACCGGAGACGGTGCGAATGGCGTCGACCACAGTGGTCGAGGCATTGACCGGGATGCTGAACGCGGTGCCGAAGGGCCCGAGCGTACCGCTCACGCCTGCGGTGTAATGTGGCGCGGTGCAGGTGGCATTGGCGCAGGCCAGCACCGTAATTTTCTCCGGCACGCAGGTATCGCCCACGCCATCGTGCGTGATCAGGAAATGGTGCGGACCTTTCGGCTGGAGGCTTTCGCAGGACGGGCCGTTGTTCTTGTTGACCTGGTAGCCGCTGTTGTTGGTCACGCAGTCGCATTTATTGCGCCCGGTGCCGTTCTTGCAGTAGATGGTGCCGGTCACCCGGCCACCTTGTTCCAGCGTGGCCCAATTGACGCTGGCGTCGCCGGTGATGGTGGCGTTCGAGGCTTGCAGCATCAGGTTGCCGGTATCGACGTTGCCGGCGATCGAACTGCCCGACCCCATCGTCAACGAGCTGCTCGCAAGCACGTTACCGGTAATGCTCACGCCGGCGCCGGTGGTAATCACGGTGCCGCTGAGCGCCGTACTTCCGCCGGGCGCAGTAATCTTTGAATACGCACTCAGGTTGACCGCGCCCCTGGAGACGATTGTTCCGGTGATGCTCACCCGGTCGGGACCGAACTCGACTGCTCCGGCAATGATATTGGCTGTCAGGGATTGCGCGATATCGCCCACGGTCATGGTGCCGCCGACATCGATCGTGCCCCCGGACACCCTCAGGTTGGCAGGATTGATTGCGGAAAGATCAAGGTAGCCGGTCACGATCAGCTTGGCGGTTCCGGACATCTGCAGGAACTGGCCGTACTTGACGATGACGTTGTTGGTTACCCGAACCGTCACCCCGCTGTTGATGATGATGCCATCGTCGGCATTGAGATACGCCGGGTTCGGGCAGGTATAGACCGTGCCAGATCGGGAGCATCCGTAGACGTCGGTACTGCCATTGAAGGTATAGACCGTCGCCTGGGCCAGGCTGCTGCCGAGCAGCCCGGCCAGCGCGATCACGAGCGCGGGCAGCCAGGGCGCGAAGACGCGGCGGCGCGGCAGGTGGGCAGGGGCGAACAGGATCGCGAAGAGGGACGGTATGGACAAGGCTTAGCCTGCATCAAAGCATCAACGAGCATCAATGCCCGAAAGTGTGCATCAGTTGCCGCAAAGCGACAATGAATTTCGCTAAAGCAATGCTTTTCTTTGCGCCGGGGCCACACTGCAGCGCCGTGCAGGCCCTGGCCAGCCTCTGTCTTATGCGGCGATTGCCGTCTCGCCCTGCACCGCCGAGCCCTGGTGACGGTTGACCGCCGACAGTACCGCGCGGAACGAGGCGGTGACGATATTGCTGTCGATGCCAACCCCGAACAGGGTCTGGCCGTTGCCCACCCGCAGTTCGACATAGCAGGCAGCGCGCGCATCGGCGCCGCGGCCGATCGCGTGCTCGTGGTAATCCATCAGGCGAATGTCCAGGCCCAGCGCCTTCACGAAGGCGTCGATCGGACCATTGCCTTCGCCATGACACGCCTGCGGAAGGTCGCTGCGCATGACGTTCAGATCGATCTGCACGCCGTGCTGGCTGTCTTCGGTCATGCGGTGCGAGACATACCGATAGGGCGACTCTTGCTCCAGGTATTCTTGAGAGAACAATGCGTGGATGCTCGACGCGGCGATTTCGCGGCCGGTTTCGTCGGCCATGCGCTGCACCGCGCGCGAAAACTCGATCTGCAGGCGGCGCGGCAGCTCCAGCCCGTATTCCTGCGCCAGCAGATAGGCCATGCCGCCCTTACCCGACTGGCTGTTGACGCGGATCACGGCATCGTAGCTGCGGCCCAAGTCGGCCGGATCGATCGGCAGGTAAGGCACTTCCCAGATCCCATCCTTGTCTTGCTGGGCAAAGCCTTTCTTGATGGCGTCCTGGTGCGAGCCCGAAAACGCGGTAAACACCAGGTCGCCCGCATACGGATGGCGCGGATGCACCGGCAACTGGTTGCATTCTTCCACCAGCTGGCGCACGGCGTCGATGTCCGAGAAATCCAGGCCCGGATCGACACCCTGGGTGTACAGGTTCATGGCCAGCGTCACCAGGTCGACGTTGCCGGTGCGCTCGCCGTTACCGAACAGGCAACCTTCAACCCGGTTGGCGCCCGCCATGATGGCCAGTTCGGCCGCCGCCACGGCGGTACCGCGGTCGTTGTGCGGGTGCACGCTGATCACCAGCGAGTCGCGCCGCTCCAGGTTACGGCACATCCATTCGATCTGGTCGGCGTAGACATTTGGCGTGCTGGCCTCTACCGTGGAGGGCAGGTTGACGATCATCGGCTGCTGCGGCGTGGGCTGCCACTCATTGCTGACCGCGTCCACGATCTGCTTCGAGAAGTCCAGTTCGGTGGTCGAGAACGATTCCGGTGAATATTCCAGGCCCCACTGGGTCTGTGGATGCTGCGCCACCAGTTCCTTGATCAGGCGGGTACCGTTGACGGCGATCTGCACGATGTCGTCGCGCTCCATGTTGAACACCACGCGGCGAAATACCGGCGCCACCGAGTTGTAGACGTGCACGATGGCGCGCCGCGCCCCCACGGCGGAATCCACCGTGCGGCGAATCAGCTCGTCGCGCGCCTGGGTCAGCACGATGATGGTGACGTCGTCAGGGATGTGGCGCTCTTCCACCAGCATGCGCACGAAGTCGAAGTCGGCCTGCGAGGCGGACGGGAAACCCACTTCGATCTCTTTGATGCCGACCTTCACCAGCATCTGGAAGAAGCGCAGCTTTTTTTCCGGGCTCATCGGCTCAATCAGCGCCTGATTGCCGTCGCGTAAGTCGGTGCTCATCCAGACCGGGGGCTGGGTGATCGAGCGGGACGGCCACTGGCGGTCGGCAAGTGGAACGGCGGGGAAGGGACGGTATTTGGCGGCTGGATTCTTCAACATGATCGTTTGCTCCTGATGCGGTAAGGCTCTAGGCCCACGGCGGGCGGGCTACCGGGGCGGGAATGCGGCAAAGAGGGCTGCCGGACGGGCCGCGAAACGCCAGGCCCGGCAACCGGTCGGTAGCTTTAGCAGCAGGCGACAATTCGCACGGGCGCCGGTAGCCAGGGTGAAGCTGGTAGCGCAAAGCGATGGTGCTGAAGGTGGGAGCCTGGACATCTGGTCAAACTTTCCTGGACTACTATGCTTGTTCGGCCGGCAGGGAATGGGAGCCGGGGACCTACGGCGTGATTTACGCGCGTAGTAGCAGGGCAGCGGGCGTTAGCGCGCCGCTGGCAGGTAGGGAAATCGACAGATGCGGGTGAAAAGACATGCATTGACTGTAAAAGACTAGGGAAGGGCATGTCAAGCATATTTTGTGCGCTGCGGTAAACCACCGCGCCGAGGTGGCGAGCACGCCCGGCGGACCCAGGAATCTCCGGACGCCACGACCTCGCTCAACACCTCTTTCTGCACCGCACGATGTTTACTGGTATACTGTGCTTTCCCTGTCGCTGAAGCTTTAGTGCTTCGCGGCACCATCCCGGTGACGTACCAGCAACAATGCCGTATTGGCAATGCTGCAATACGCCACCGCCCGAGCCTCCGCATCTTTCCAGGTTGCGCGCTTCCGTTTTCAGCCCTGGCTCCGGTCAGGCCAGCACCAATCGCCGCCTTCGTGACATGTCTGGCGGTGCGACCGAATTTAACGAACCCGCGCGCCGCCCGGGCCGTAACGCACGCTTTAGGAGAACCAGCATGGCAAAAGAAGAACTGATTGAAATGAACGGCCTCGTGTCCGAAATCCTGCCGGAAATGCGTTTCCGCGTAGACCTCGACAACGGCCACAAGCTGATCGCTTACACCTCGGGTCGCATGAAGAAGAACCACATCCGCATCCTGGCGGGTGATCGTGTCACGCTCGAGCTGTCCCCATACGACCTGAACAAGGGTCGCATCGTGTTCCGCCACATCGAAACCCGTGGCCCATCGACCGGCGGCCAGCGTCCGGCACCGCGCCGCCGCTGATCCCAGCAGGCGCCGGTCTCGTCCTTTCCAGGACAGACCGGCGGATCGCCTGGCCCCAGTGCCAACGGTGTGATTGCGTGGCGTGAACAGCTTTACAATGTGTTCACAAAACGACAAGCACCGATGATCCATGGCCCATATCCATCCTGCCGGCTGGCGCGAAATGTCCGTCACCGGTTCTGCCGTACGTGAGATCGAAACGCTCACCCTCCTCGACAAGCGGCTGTCGGATGCACCCTACGAGATCTACCACGGCGTCCATTGGACAAATGTCGAGCATGGCTTTTCGGCCTATGGCGACATCGATTTCATTATCGTCGCACCCAATGGCAGGGTTCTGCTCATCGAGCAGATCGCCGGTTTCCTGAACGAATCCAAGGACGGGCTCGTCAAGAACTACCAGGGTAAGCCGCGCAAGATCCGGCACCAGATCCTGCATACCATCGAAGGCTTCTCCAAGCGCTACCAGGGCGAGCTGTCGATCGACTACCTGCTGTACTGCCCCGACTACATCGTGCGCGACCCGCAGCAAGCCGGCATCGACCCGACCCACATCATCGATGCCACCAACAAGGGCAAGCTGGGCGCAACCATCCGCGACATCCTGCCCATCACAGAACGCACCGAAGCATTCGACAAGGTCACGCGCTACCTCGGCGACACCCTGAGCCTGCGCCCCGACCCGAGCTCGATGATCGGCTGCGCCACGCGCATGGTCACGCGCCTGTCCGGCGGCCTGGCCACCTGGGCGCGCCGGCTCGAATTCTCGCCGTTCCGCCTGCGCGTGATGGGCACTGCCGGCAGCGGCAAGACCCAGCTGGCGCTGGCCGAATACACCGCAGCGCTCGACGCCGGCCTGCGCCCGCTCTATGTCTGCTTTAACCGGCCGCTGGCCGACCATATTCAGCGCCTGGTGCCGCCTGGCGGACGCGTCGCCAACTTCCACGAACTGTGCGACGCCTGGCTGCGTGCCCAGGGCCAGACGCCCGACTACGCTTCGTCCAAGGTCTGGGCCGACATCGAAGCCGCGCTGGTAACGGCCGCGCTGCCCGAGACCTGGCAGTACGACGTCGTGATCATCGACGAAGGCCAGGATTTTTCGACCATGTGGCGCGACATCGTGCTGCGCATGCTCAAGGATAGTGGCCGCGCCATCTGGCTGGAAGACCCCGACCAGAACCTGTACGGCCGCGCCATGGTGCCGCTGCCCGGCTGGGTGGTGCTGCACTCGAACACCAACTACCGCAGCCCGCGCCAGATCGTGCAGATGCTCACCTCGATCGGCGCGGTAAGCCAGCCGGTGGAGGCCGGCAGCCCGTTCAAGGGCGCCGACATCGAAGAGCTGACCTACCCTGAAGGCGATCTTGATGCGATGCTGGCCCAGACCCGGCGCGCCGTCACCTCTTGCCTGGCGGCCGGTTTCGGGCGCCAGGACATTGCCATCTGCTCGTTTCGCGGGCGCGAAAAATCCAGCATCCTCAAGCTCGACAAACTCAACGACGCCCACACGCTGCGTTCGTTCACCGGCGAGTACGACCTGTTCGGTAACCCGGTGTTCCGCGAGGGTGGGCTGCTGGCCGAATCGGTCTATCGTTTCAAGGGACAGTCGGCACCGGCGCTGATCTTCACCGAGATCGATTTCGAGGAGATGGACGAACTCACCTTGCGCAAGCTGTTCGTGGGCATGACCCGCGCGCGCCTGAAACTGGTGCTGGTCATGAGCGAGCGCGCCTCGGTGCAGATACTCGACCGGATGAGCAATAACGGCGCCTTCAACGTGTGATGCCGACATAAATGCATCTGCTGCCTGCGTTTTATGCGGGCGGGATGGAAATCAGGGTTGCCCCTTGCCTGACGCGTGCTAGCATTTTGCTAATCGATTCAAGGGGACTACGTGATGAAGAAACAGGTGCCTGCAAAGGCCGAACGGCTGCGCCTTAATGTGTTGGGCGCATCGGCATTGCTGGTGCTGCTTGCGGCTTGCGGCGACCATCCGCCCAAGGACAAGCCGGATGGCGACAAGCCGCCCGCGCCGCCGCCGGCGGCCATCACGCTGGTTGCCGGTAATGCCACCACCGCCGGTGCCATCGACGCCACTGGCAGCGCCGCGCGTTTCCGTAATCCGCATGGCATTGCCGTCGATTCCGCAGGCAACCTGTATGTGGCGGACCGGGGTAATTTTACGATCCGTAAAATTACCGCAAGCGGCGTGGTCACTACGCTGGCCGGCTCCGCAGGTGATAGCGAGTTCATCAACGGCGTCGGCGGCGGCGCCCGTTTCAGCAATCCGCTGGCGCTCGCCATTGGTCCAAACAACATCTTGTACGTAGGCGACTACCGCCTGGTGCGCCGGGTGGGCACGGGCGGGCAGGTCGATACTTTTTCCGAGATCCCGCGCGGCAATGTGGACAGCCGCAGCACACCGCTGCTGGACATCGGCGGCATCGCGGTCGACACGCGTGGCGACGTCATCGTGACCAACGGCCACAGCACGCGCCGTATCACCCAGAATGGCGCCATCACCATGCTGGAAGGCAGCCAGGTGCTGACCGGCGTCGGCGGCACCCGCGCGTTCTTGCAGCGCGGGGTGGCCACCGACAGCAAAAACGACGTCTATGTGTACACGCTGGAGCGCACCATCGCCCGTACCAACGGCTCGAACACCCTGACGCAGCTGGCCGGCGCGCTGAATGTGCGTGGCTACGCCGACGGCACGGGCGCGGCGGCCAGGTTCGAAGACGTGGTGGCGATGACGGTCGACCCGCAGGGCAATGTGTACGCGGCCGACAACACTAACAACCTGATCCGCAAGATCACGCCTGACGGCGTCGTGTCGACGTTTGCCGGTACGCTCAAGGCAACGACCCTGGCGACCGGTGCATTGCCGGGCAGCCTGCCGAACATCCAAGGCTTGACCACGGACGGCAAGGGTAGCCTGTACGCCACCACCGGCAATGCCGTCATCAAGATCCGGCTGCCATAAGGTATCGGAACGAATTGAACATGGGATGGCATCGGCGCAATCATGCACACCCCCTGTGCGTCCATGCGACCGATGTTCCCTTGACTATGTCCCTAGCTCAACTATTCTGAATCCGCCACCTGCAATTTGGCTGGATCGTCATCTAGAACGATCCACAAAGACAATGACAACGGAGACGGAATGACAGTTCAATCTGGCGCATCCATGGGGCTCGCCGCCCTGGCCATCAGCCTGCTCGCCACGAGCGCCCACGGCGCGGTGGTTGCTTTACCGAGCTATAACGTCAGCGTCAGCGAAGTGTCGGTTTCCGGTTTTTCGTCCGGCGCCCACATGGCAGCGCAGATGCATTTTGCTTATTCGAAGACGGTGAAGAAGGGCGCCGGCATTGTCGCCGGCGGTCCTGTCTACTGCTCCCAGGGCAGCGTAAGCATTTCGGTCGGTCCGTGCATGCGCGATAACGGATCGCGCAATCTGCCTTACCTGCTGTCGGTGGTCAATACCTGGTCGGGCAACGGCTATATCGACCCGACCAGTAACATGGCCGCATCGAAGGTGTACCTGCTGTCGGGAACGATCGATTCGACGGTCAAGCAGCCGGTCATGAACGACTTGCACAGCATGTACGGCAATTACCTGCCAACCGCGAACATCAGCTACAAGAACAACCTGACGGCCGAGCATTCGATCCCGACGGACTTCTTTGGCAGCGGCTGCAGCGTCAACAGTTCGCCCTACGTCAATAACTGCAACTTCGATACCGCGGGCGAGATCCTGAAATGGATTTACGGGCTTTTGAGCGCGAAGAACGTCAGCACCCTGGGCGGCAGCTTCGTCAACTTCGACCAGGCCGCATTCTGGGGCAACCGCAATCCGAACACGCACGGGATGGCGAGCAGCGGCTACGCTTACGTGCCCGCCGCCTGCGCCGCGGGACAATCCTGCCGCCTGCACGTGGCCTTCCACGGTTGCACGCAGAACGTCGCGAGTGTCGGCACGGCCTTTTACCAGAACGCCGGCTACAACCGCTGGGCGGATACGAACAAGATCGTCGTCCTGTACCCGCAGGCGACAAGCACTTTTAACAATCCGGGCGGCTGCTGGGATTGGTGGGGATATGACGATGCCAACTTCCCGGGCAAGAGCGGCGGGCAGATGGTGGCGATCAAGACCATGATCGACAAGATCGTCGGTGGAAATGTGGCGGCGCCGTTCAGCTGCAGCTCCTGGTACAGCAGCAACTACTCGCATGTGACGGCCGGCCGCGCGTACGTCGGGGCTAATGGGCAGGTGTATGCGGTGAATTCAAATCAGTACCTGGGGTATTACATGACGACGGCGTATACGGACGTCAGGAGGACGTCGGCGGGGTATTACGCGTATGGAAGGTGTTCATGAACGAGCATGCATGAAGCGGGAACCAAGCAGATTGGGGCTCGCGCCATCAGCCAACGAGGGCTTCGTTGGCTGATGGCGCGCGAGCCTGTCAGAATTTCTCGCAGGCTTGTTGGAATACCTTTCCCCCTATCAACGTTCATTTGATAGCATTCTGAAATGAACGCCATCCCCGCTTACGCCGCCGCCCCTCCGAGCATCCGCCGTCGCCAAAACCTAGCCCTGGTGCTATTGGTCGTCACCGGCGTCATCAACTACCTCGACCGCGCTACCCTCGCCGTTGCCAACGAGTACATCCGCGCCGATCTCGATCTTTCGCTCGGCCAGATGGGCCTGCTGCTGTCGGCGTTCTCCTGGAGCTACGCGCTCTGCCAACTGCCGGTCGGCGCATTGGTCGACAAGATTGGCCCGCGCTGGCTGCTCGGCATAGGGTTAGTGGTGTGGTCGTTGGCACAGGCGGCAGGTGGCCTTGTGTCGACCTTTGGCTGGTTCGTGATTGCGCGCATTGTGCTTGGCATTGGCGAAGCGCCGCAGTTCCCGGCAGCGGCGCGGGTCGTAAGCAATTGGTTTCCGATCCGGGCACGCGGCACGCCGACAGGAATCTATAACTCGGCATCCCCGCTGGGCGTCGCGCTAGCACCGCTGCTCTTGTCGCCATTGATCGTGGCAACAAGCTGGCACTGGGCCTTTTTTGTGACTGGCGCGATGGGCCTGGTGGCGGCCGTGATCTGGGTCGCGCTCTATCGCGACCCGGCTCGCGAGCAAATGTCCGAAGCCGAGCTCGCTTATCTGGACGCCGGCCAAACATCGGAGCCTGTGCCTGAAACCACGTTTGCATCCTGGCGTGCGCTGTTCCGGCATCGCGCTACCTGGGGCATGCTGTTCGGCTTTTCCGGATCGGTCTACCTGAACTGGGTCTACCTGACCTGGCTGCCGGGTTATCTGCGGACCGAGCGCAACATGGATATCGCCTACGCCGGCATCGCGGCGTCGATTCCCTTCGCGTGTGGGTTTGCTGGCGCCCTGGTGGCCGGTTGGGCGTCAGACCAGGTAGCGCGCCGTTCGGTCTCGCCGCTGGCCGGTCGCCGCAGGGCGGTAGTAGCCTCGATGCTGGGCATGGTGGCGTTTACCATTCCGGCAGCGCTGGTCGAGAGCAATACCGTGGCAATTGCCTGCATCTCGATCGTGATTTTCCTGGCCAATGCAGCCTCGGCTTGCTCCTGGTCGCTGGTCACCGTCGTGGCGCCGCGTAGCCGGATTGGGTCCTTGGGCGCGATCCAGAATTTCGGCGGCTTTATCGGCGGAGCACTGGCACCGATTCTGACAGGCTTCATAGCGCAGACCTGGTCCTTTGTGCCGGCATTGTTGACTGGTGCTGGCATCGCGTTTTTGGGAGCGATGGCTTATCAATTCCTGGTTGTCCGGTCTATACCTGAGCAGGACTAAGCTGCACGCTTACCTGCTTTCACCTGCTTTCGCTATGCTCATCCGCTCGCCGAGGGCGGCGGCCAAGGACAACTCTCAAGCCAGGGAGCTCTTGCTCTTGAGAGCGCCTAACTCTCCTACTGTGGCGCTGAGCCAGAATGGATTTTCGCATTCCAACGCTCAAACGAAAACAGCATGGCAACCGACGTTTATTTGCACATCGACGGCATCAAAGGCGAGTCACAGATCTGGATCTCCGACTTCAAGCTGCGAGACTTTTGGTCTGGACGAGGTTATCGCACAAAGAGGCCCGCTCATGCATTCTATCGCCCATAAAATCGTCGCTGTAGCCGTCGCTATCGTCATAACGGCCCCGCTGGCCTCTGTCAGCGCCTCACTCAGCGTTCTCCAAGACCCGCTCCTCGGCTTGCGTTATGAAGTCGCGACAACCAGGTTCGAGCCGCTGCCAGCCGACCTGGCGGCGAAGTGCTCCGTGCTGGCCGGATCCGAGAACATGGGCGGAGTGTGGTTCGTCTACGCGCGGGCGCGGGACGCCACGGGGAAGTCCTATTATCTCGTGAACGGCTATGAGATCAGGCGCCGTCCGGCGCCGCCCGATCTTCCGAAATACGAGACAGGCGGATTTGGGATGCTCGTGAGCGTGCAGGGTGATCAATGCGCGCTCATCGACGCCGACGCTCGGCAGGTTTTCGATGACCGCATCTTCGACGAGGAGCTGCCTCAAGACGTGCTCCAACGGCTTGCCACCGACTTCGTTGCCCGGCTCGCGGGGGCGTTCGGAGGCGTTGACAGGCTGGCGGTGGAGTTGAAGCGCCAGCGGGTTGATCTCGACGCGCTGCCCATCGAGCTTCGCAACGCGTTCAGGGGTCTCCGGCAGTCCAGGCGGAAGTAGCGCGCTGACTGAAGCAGCAACAGCACGACCTTGGTGCGAACTATGGCGTTGTCAAAATATAACCGCAGGGGTCGCGACGATCCTCATTGGTCAGACACGGGCGCATGTAAGTGCGCCTTACGATAACATCAGCGCTTGCCGTACTATGCATCGGTCTCGGTGCAGCAGCGGTGGCGCAAGCCCGCCTCCCCGCTGATGCCGCCAACTACGTAGAGCAGCGCGAAGCCTGCGACTACTTCCGAGGCGAGATCTCGGACCCGCCGCACAAGCGGCGAATACAGGAAATCGAACGCGAGATCCGCAAGCTCTGTAACGGCACCAACAAGAAGCTCGTCAAGTTAAAGCGCAAGTACGCCAAGAATCCAGCCGTGATGAAGCGTTTGAACGAGTTCGAGGAGAATATCGAGCCGCCTCCGGCAAGCAGGAGCCGGTGAGGCGAGTTGGCCTCACAGCTGCGTCTTCACTGCAACCGAATAGCAGTATCGAAGAGCCAGGTGCGGCGAATTTCAATCACGTCGTACTGACGCGCCAGGCCCGGCGGAAAGGCTCCGTAGGGAGCCTGGCTGGCCAAGACCTTGCGGATTGCGTCGTCGATGGCAGTCACGCCGCTGGACACCACGAAGCTCACTTTTTCGACGGTGCCGTCGGCACGGATTGCCACCGTGACGATCGGCTGGGTATGTGGGCGTTTGACTACATCGCGCACCATGTCGAAGGTCATGTTCAGTTCGATTTTTCGGCGCAGGGTTTCCGCGTAGAGCACCAGATCGGCGTTCGGGTCGGCGCGTCCAAACAGCCAGCCCCGGCGCAGGCTGCTCGTCGTGGGCTGCGCCGCTTCCTGCTTGAGCTGATTGGCAATCGCGCGCAAGCGCTCCTCGCGCTTGGATTCCTGCTGGGCGCGCTCCCGCTGCGCCTCTTCCTGCTTTGCCTGTGCCTGCCGTGCCGCCTCTACCTTGATAGCGTCATGCTGCGCCTGCTCCTGGCGTTCAGCATCCAGCCGTGCCGCCTCGCTCCTGGCCGCTTGTTCGGCACGGGCAGTTTCCAATTGCTGCTGCTCCTGTCGTGCCGCTTCTCGCTGCGCTGCCGCCAGCGTCGCCTGACGCAGCAGTTCGGTATTTCGCTGCTCCTGCTCGAGCCTGGCCTGCGAAAGCGCCCGATCCCGCGCCAAGTTGTCGGTTTGCTTCTGGGCGGCGCTGTCAGTATTGCCGGGCGCGGGTGCAACACTTCCCAGTGCCGGAACGGCGCGCGCCAAGTTGTCGGCGGGCAGTGGCGTCGGCGTAGCGTCCAATGCAATCGGGAGCTTCACAGCGGGCGGGAGGGGTGCCACAACGGCTGCCTGGGACGGGGCCGGCGTGCTCGTTGGCGCTGGTGTCGGCGCGGGCGGGGATGCAAGGGCGAGGGGAGGAGGCGAGAACGACACGCCGGGCACGTCGCGCGGCTGGACGACTGGCGGTACAAGGTCCCTGGGCAGCGGCGCGCTCACCGCGGCGGGTTGGACGATACTGGAAGGTGCGGCGACTGCTGCCGGCGGCAGCGCCGCCGGTACAGGACTAGCAGGCCGCGCTGGCGCCAGAAGCACCTGCAAATCGTTTGCGGCGAGTCGCCGTTCTTTCCAGGGAAGCTGCAGTCCTGGAAGTCCGGCACCGTTGCCGCCGAGGGTCATGCTCAGCAGCAGTACGTGCGCCAGCAGGGAGAGCGCGAGTGCAGCGCCCATTCGCCCGGGGGCGGGGCGGGTGACGCATGCCGCAGCACTCACATTGATCTTCCTTTGCCAGGCGCAGACATCCCGCCGTGTCGCTAGACGGTCAATCAGTAACGATCGATTCAATTGATGCAGCCAGTGCCGGCGTAGCGGCACTGGCTGCGCGCATCAGACGTCGATATTCCCCGCCCTCAGCGCATTGCTCTCAATGAAGTTCCTGCGCGGTTCCACTTCATCGCCCATCAAGGTGGTAAAGATCTGGTCCGCCGCAATCGCATCTTCGATCTGCACCCGCAGCAGGCGCCGCACTTTCGGGTCCATCGTGGTTTCCCACAGCTGCTCCGGGTTCATCTCGCCCAGACCCTTGTAGCGCTGCTTGCTGACGCCGCGCTCGGCTTCTTCGCGCAGCCAGATCATCGCTTCGTGGAATTCGCGCACGGCGAATTCCTTCATCTTCTCGCCTTCGCCGCGGCGCATGATGGCGCCTTCGCCCATCAGGCCCTGGAAGGTGGCGGCTGCGTTGGCCAGTACCGCGTAGTCGTTGCTCAGCACGAAGTCGGCATCGATCGAGGTCACCTGCACGTTACCGTGGCGCATGCGCTCGATGCGCAGCGAATGCTTTTCGCTCAGTTCGTCCGAGCGCACCAGCACTTTCACGGCCGGATCATTGATCGCCGCTTCCATGGCCTGGGCCGAAGCGACGGAATGCTCCAGCGTGTCCATTTGCAGCGTCACGCCGCTCATGATGGCGGTTAGCGCCGCGCGGTCGATCACGCGGGTCAGGCGCATCATGATGGCGTTGGCCAGGTTGTACTGTTTTACCAGTTCGCCCAGGGCCTCGCCGGTGATCGGCTCGGCGCCTTCGCGTGGAATCAGCGAGGCGCTGTTGAGCGCCACCGCCATCATGTAGCTGGCTTCCTCGATGTCGTCCTTCAGGTAGCGCTCGTCGCGGCCGGCCTTGACCTTGTACAGCGGCGGCTGCGCAATGTAGATGTGGCCGCGTTCCACCAACTGCGGCATCTGGCGGTAGAACAGGGTCAGCAGCAGGGTGCGAATGTGGGCGCCGTCGACGTCGGCGTCGGTCATGATGATGATGCGGTGGTAGCGCAGCTTGTCGACGTTGAATTCGTCCGGGCCGATGCTGGTGCCGAGCGTGGCGATCAGGGTGGTGATCTGCTCCGACGACAGCATCTTCTCGAAGCGTGCCTTTTCCACGTTCAGCACCTTGCCGCGCAGCGGCAGGATCGCCTGGAACTTGCGGTCGCGTCCCTGCTTGGCCGAGCCGCCTGCCGAGTCACCCTCGACAATGTACAGTTCGGCCAGCGCCGGGTCGCGTTCCTGGCAGTCGGCCAGTTTCGACGACAGGCCCAGGCCATCCATGATGCCCTTGCGGCGGGTCAGGTCGCGCGCCTTGCGCGCCGCTTCGCGGGCACGGGCCGCTTCCACGATCTTGCCGCAGATGATTTTGGCGTCGTTCGGCTTTTCCGCCAAGAAGTCGGTGAGCGTCTTGGCGACAATTTCTTCTACCGGGCCGCGCACTTCCGACGACACCAGTTTGTCTTTGGTCTGCGACGAGAATTTCGGTTCCGGCACTTTCACCGACAGCACGCAGGTCAGGCCTTCGCGCATGTCGTCGCCCGAAATCTCCACTTTCGCCTTCTTGGCGAAATCGTGCTCGTCGATGTATTTGTTGATCACGCGGGTCATCGCCGCGCGCAGGCCGGTCAGGTGGGTGCCGCCGTCGCGCTGCGGGATGTTATTCGTGAAGCACAGCACCTGCTCGTTGTAGGCGTCGTTCCACTGCATCGACACGTCCACCGAGATGTTCGTGTTCTGGTCCGACATGCGGTCGCCCGTGGCCTGGAACACGGTCGGGTGCAGCACCGATTTGGTCTTGTTGATGTATTCCACAAAGCCGCGGGTGCCGCCTTCGAAGGCAAAGACTTCTTCCTTGCCGTTGCGATGGTCGCTCAGGCGGATATTCACGCCATTGTTCAGGAACGACAGCTCGCGGATCCGCTTCGAGAGAATCTCGTAGTGGAATTCGACGTGGGTGAAAATGTCTTCGTCGGCCCAGAAATGCACTTCGGTGCCGCGCTTGTCGGTGTCGCCAATGACCTTCATTGGCGAGACCTCGAAGCCGTCGACGATCTCGATGATGCGCTCTTGCGGGACACCGCGCACGAATTCCATCTGGTGCACTTTGCCTTTTTGGCGAACGGTCACGCGCAGCAGCTTCGAGAGCGCATTGACGCACGACACGCCCACGCCGTGCAGGCCGCCCGAGACTTTATAGGAGTTCTGGTTGAACTTGCCGCCGGCGTGCAGTTCGGTCAGGGCGATCTCGGTCGCCGAGCGCTTTGGCTCGTGCTTGTCGTCCATCTTGACGCCGGTCGGGATGCCACGGCCGTTATCGATGATCGAAATCGAATTGTCGGCGTGGATCGTCACGTGGATTTCGGTACAGTGGCCGGCCAGCGATTCGTCGATCGAGTTGTCCAGCACCTCGAATACCAGGTGGTGCAGGCCGGTGCCGTCCGAGGTATCGCCAATGTACATGCCCGGACGCTTGCGAACCGCTTCCAGGCCTTCCAGGATCTGGATCGAGGAGGCGCCGTAATCATCCGCTGGAGGAGCGGGGGACGTTTGTGCTTGGGTGTTCTCGGACATGGACTGCTTTCTCTATAAAACGGGTGATTCAGGCAATTACCGGAACCTGCAGCCTGAGTGACGTCACTTCCGCCTGCGCGCAAATGACGTACATAGGCTATTTCTTCATTCAACAATATCGACTGCGCGAATGCTTAAATCCGCATCGGCATCACGACATACTTGAAATCGCCATTCTCGGGAATGGAGATCAGCGCCGACGAGTTCGAATCGCCCAGGGCGATGTTGATCTGGTCGCATTTCAGGTTGTTGAGCACGTCGAGCAGGTAAGTGACGTTAAAGCCGATGTCGATCGAGTCGCCGCCGTAGTCGATTTCGATTTCTTCGACTGCTTCTTCCTGGTCGGCATTGGTCGAGCTGATCTTCATGACGCCCGGCTCGATGATGCAGCGCACGCCCTTGAACTTGTCGCTGGTCATGATCGCGGCGCGCTGCAGCGAACGCAGCAGCTCGTCGCGGCTCATCGTGAACTCGTTCTTGTAGCCCTTCGGGATCACGCGGGTGTAGTCAGGGAACTTGCCCTCAACCAGCTTTGAGACCAGCTCGATGTCGGCGAAGGTCAGTTTTACCTGCGAGGCGGCGATGTCGAGGCGAACCGTGTCGTCGTTTTCTTCCAGCAGGCGCTGCAGTTCGATGATGGTCTTGCGCGGAATGATCACTTCCTGGCGCTCGAAGGTCTGCTCGGTGGCCACCTGGCAGAAGGCCAGGCGGTGGCCGTCGGTGGCCACGGCGATGATGTTCTGGCCGTCCAGCACCAGGAGCAGGCCGTTCAGGTAGTAGCGGATGTCTTGCTGGGCCATCGAGAAGTGCACCATGTTGAACAGGTGCTTGAGCGTCTTTTGCGGCAGCGTGACCGAGGCGTTGTAGCTGTCGGCCACCGACACGGTCGGAAACTCTTCCGCGGCCAGGGTCTGCAGCGCGAAGCGCGACTTGCCGCTCTGTACGGCCAGGCGCTTGTTGGTCAGCGTCATGGTGACGTCGCCCGACTCCGGCAGCGCGCGCAGGATGTCGAGCAGCTTGCGCGCGGCCACCGTGGTGCCGGTCACATCATCGCCCGAGCCGATATTGGCCAGCGTGGTGATCTGCACTTCGGTATCGGTCGAGAGGAACGAGACGCTCGCGCCATCTTTGCGAATGAGGATATTGGCCAGAATCGGCATAGTGTGCCGACGCTCGACAATACCGCTCACGATCTGCAGTGGCCGGAGAAGCGTGTCTCGGGTGGTTTTGACCAGTTGCATAGATATCCTCAGTTTGTTTATTAGATGTTTATTGCTAGTGCACTATTTTGCCAACTGCTAAGAAAGAACACAAACCCTGGGGTGGCCGGCAAGCCGGCCGCCCTGCGTGTTACCCCTTGAGCGTCTGCTCCAGCACGTGCAGCTCGTGATTGCACTCGGCATTCTTCTGGCGGTCGGCCGAGATCTTGCGCACCGCGTGCAGCACGGTGGTGTGGTCGCGGCCGCCGAACAGCTCGCCAATTTCGGGCAGGCTTTTTTGGGTCAATTCCTTGGCCAGGTACATCGCGATCTGGCGCGGCCGGGCGATGTTTGCCGGGCGCCGCTTCGAATACATGTCCGCGACCTTGATGTTAAAGAAGTCCGCGACCGTCTTCTGGATGTTCTCTACCGAGATCTGACGGTTCTGCACCGACAGCAGGTCTTTCAAGGCTTCTTTCACCACGTCGATGGTGATGTCCTTGCCATGAAAGCGCGAATAGGCCAGGATCTTGCGCAGTGCGCCTTCGAGCTCGCGCACGTTCGAGCGCAGGTGCTTGGCCACGAAAAAGGCGACGTCGTCCGACAGCGTCACGTCTTCGGATTGGGCTTTTTTCAGCAGGATCGCCACGCGCATTTCCAGCTCCGGCGGCTCGATCGCCACCGTCAGGCCGGAGTCGAAGCGTGAAATCAGGCGGTCGTCCATGCCGGTGATTTCCTTCGGATAGGTATCCGAGGTGATGATGATCTGCTTCTTGGCCGCGATCAGGGCTTCGAACGCATAGAAGAATTCTTCTTGCGTGCGGCTCTTGCCGCCAAAGAACTGGATATCGTCGATCAGCAGCATGTCGAGCGAATGGTAGTAATGCTTGAAATCGTCGAAGCCTTTGCGCTGGTAGGCGGTGACGACGTCGCGCACGTACTGCTCGGCGTGGATGTAGCGGATGCGGGCGTTCGGGTTGTCGGCCATCACCTGGTTGCCGATCGCATGGATCAGGTGGGTCTTACCCAGGCCGACGCCGCCGTAGAAGAACAGCGGGTTGTACGACACGCCCGGGTTGTTGGCCACCTGGATCGCGGCAGCGCGCGCCAGCTGGTTGGCCTTACCGGTCACGAAGCTATCGAAAGTCAGGTCGGTGTTGATCCGGCTCTGCTCGCGCTTGGGCGAATTGGCGATATTGAGATTGCCCTGGCTGCTGGGCTGGTCGATCGAGCGCACCATGCCGCCTTGCGCAGGGGTATTGGCAGGCACTTCCGACGAGCCCGGCGCTACCGGCTTGCGCGGCGGGTTGGTCTTCGGGTCGAGCACGAACTGCACTTCGACCGGTGCTTCCCAGTACTGACAGGCGAGCTCGGTGATGCGCTTGGCGAACTGGGTCTTGACCCAGTCGAGCTTGAAGCGGTTCGGCGCGCCAATGCGCAGCTTGCCGTCCTCGTAATCGATGACGACCAGTGATTTGATCCACGCACTGTATTGCTGCGGCGTCAGCTCGAGTTCCAGTTGCGTCGAACAGGACTGCCAAAAATTTTCCAT